>JBMZBW010000013.1:0-36951 GCA_049612785.1 Alphaproteobacteria bacterium
CCGATGAAGAGCGTGCGGCTGCTCTCAAGCTGATCCAGTTCATGACCTCGCCTGAGCAGGCTGCGGCCTGGTCCATTGCTACGGGCTACATGGGCGTATCTCCTGCCGCTTACGAAACCGATGCGCTGAAGGAATACACGGCAGCTTTCCCACCGGCTCTGGTCGCACGGAACCAGCTTGAAAACGCTGTTGCCGAGTTCTCGACCTTTGAGACCGCGCGTGTGCGTGATGGCCTGAACAATGCCATCCAGTCAGCACTGACAGACTCCAAGAGTGCAGAAGACGCCCTTGGTGAGGCTCAGGCAGCGGCTGAACGTCTGCTCAAGGCTTACCGTTAAGCCATTAAAAGGCACCGGCTCTTCATCGAGCCGGTGTCACCTTTTCACGGCCGTTTAGGGTGCAAAGACATGAGCAAGCGGGTGAATCTGGAACGCCGAAGACAGGCGATTTACGGGTGGCTTCTTTTGACGCCAGCAGCCGTGATGCTGTCGATCTTTGCGTTCTATCCTTCTGCTGCAACATTCTGGTCCAGTCTGTTTTCGCGTGGCACGCGTCGCCGGCCATCGGAATTTATCGCCCTTGAAAATTACTCTGACCTGTTCGCAGATCCGACCTTTTGGGTCGTGGTCAAGAACAACCTGCTTTACGCCGCGGTGACCATTCCTGTTTCGATTATCATCGCGTTGGCAATGGCGCTATGGGCCAACTCCAAAATCCCTGCGCGCGGCTTTGTGCGCACGGCATACTTTACCCCGACGGTTCTACCGATGATCGCTGCGGCGAACTTATGGCTGTTTTTCTACACGCCGGGCCTTGGGGTTCTGGATCAGATTGGCGGTTTGTTTGGCCTGCCATCGGTCAATTGGTTGGGACAGCCGCAAACGGCGCTATGGGCCGTCATCATCGTAACAATCTGGAAGGAAGCCGGCTTCTTCATGATCTTCTATCTCGCCGCGCTTCAGACCATACCCGAGGACCTTAAAGAGGCATCTGACATCGAAGGTGCAAGCCGCTGGACCTACACCCGGCGGATCGTGCTGCCTCTACTGATGCCCACAACCCTGTTCATCATGGTCAATGCGACCATCAACTCGGTCAAACTGATCGACCATCTGTTTATCCTGACCAAGGGTGGTCCATCAGACGCTTCGAAATTGATTCTATATTACATCTGGGAAATGGCTTTTGCCTTTTTCGATGCGCCGCATGCCGCCGCTATGACGATCTTGGTGCTGGCCGTTCTTTGTGTCGTCGCCGCTGTTCAGTTGTTCTTTATTGATCGCAGGACGCACTATCAATGAGCAGGTTTGGCCACACCCTAGAGCAAGCCGGCGCGATCCTGCTGGCGCTGATTTGGATTTCGCCCTTGCTGTTCGCATTCTGGGCAGCATTCCACACCAGTTCGGATGCCGTGAGTTTCAATGTGCTGTCGCCGTGGACGTTGGATAACTTCCGCACGGCTTGGGAAGGCGCGCCGTGGTTGCGCTATTTCCTGAACACCTTCCTGCTGGTGACGATTGTTCTCATAGGACAGTTTTTCTTCACCACACTGGCGGGTTTTGCCTTTGCCAAGATGGATTTCCCCGCCAAGGATTTCGTGTTCATTCTGGTGCTGATGCAGCTTTTTATCCTGCCCGAAGTGCTGATTGTTGAGAACTACGCCATGGTCTCCCGACTTGGCCTGTTCGACACGCTCTTTGGGGTCGGGATGCCCTATATGGCCAGCGCGTTCGGTATTTTCCTGATGCGGCAATCCTTCAAGTCCGTCCCGATTGAGCTGCACGAGGCAGCGCGGATCGAAGGCTGCAGCCTGCTTGGTATCCTGTGGCGGGTCTACGTGCCTTTGGCGAAACCAACTTATCTGGCCTATGCGCTGGTCTCTGTTTCGACCCACTGGAACAATTTCCTGTGGCCCTTGATCGTCACCAACTCGCCCGACACGCGCCCACTGACGGTGGGGCTTTCGATCTTTGGCGCACCGGAGAATGGCGTGGATATCAGCGTCATTTCAGCGGCAACCATGATGTCGGTTGCGCCTCTGCTGGTGGCCTTCCTGTTGTTCCAGCGTCAGTTTGTTCAGGCGTTTTTGCGAGCCGGGATCAAATGACAACACTGCTCCAGCTTTCGGATACGCACATTGCACCTGAGGGGCAGCTGGTGGCTGGTCGTCTGGAAACCGGTGCGCCGCTCGCTCAGCTTGTTGCACGCTTGCAGGACGTGAAAAGCCAGTTGGGTTCCATTGATGCTGTTCTGGTCACCGGTGATCTGAGTGAGGACGGCAGTGCCGAGAGCTACGAGCGGTTCAAGCGGCTGTTGGACCCACTGGACCTGCCACTGTTTGTCATCCCCGGTAACCATGATGCACGCCAACCTTTGCTGTCAGCGTTCAGGCAGGACGGCTATCTGAGCGATGGTGAGAAGTTGAACTGGCATCAACAGATCGGAGCAGTCCACGTCATCGGTCTGGACACCTTGATTGAGGGGCAGGGCGCGGGAGAGCTCGATGGGGCTACGCTGCAGTTTCTGGAGGCGGCCTTGGCAGTTGCTGGGTCAGAGCCTGTGATGATTGCCATGCACCACCCGCCCTTTCCCAGCGGTATCGCTTTCATGGACGAGATTGGCCTCAAATCAGCGAAGGAGCTTGCCGCCATACTCCATGGGCACCGCGGAGAAGTCCGCGTGGTCTGTGGGCATGTACACAGCATGATGATAGCGTCCATTGGCCCTTGTGTTGCGATTTCAGCGCCATCCCCCTGCAGCTCCTTTGCCTTCGATATCCGCACCGACGCGCGCGTGGGCTTTTTCGATCAAGGTGACGGGTGTTTAGTTCACCGGTGGACGGGTCATTTTCAAACGGTTCGTATTGGTCCGAACGCCGGATCCGGACCTTTTCCTTTTTAGGAGGTAGACGATGATCGCCTCGCACGCACAAAAAAGATCACGCTACAAAAGCGGTAAAAAGCTCACCCTATGACTGAACCCAGCCTTCTTTATTTCCTCTTTACCATCGCCGGCGCAGCCGCCTTGCTGATCTGGTCAGCGCGGCTGGTCCGCACAGGGGTTGAAGACGCCTTTGCCATACCGCTCAGACGCTTCCTGCAGCGCTCGGACAAGCGCCGGACGCAGGCCATGGTCACCGGTGGTTTTGCGGCCATTTGCCTGCAGAGTGCGACAGCGGTGGCTGTTCTCATCGCGAATTTTGCCAACCGAGGAAGTTTGCGTCTGGTCACGGGCCTCGCCATCATTTTCGGGGCTGACCTGGGGTCTGCCATTGTCTCTCAAATCCTGCTGGTTGAGCGCGACTTCATCATCCCGCTGCTGCTATTGCCCGGCGTTGGTCTGTATCTGCGGGGGGCCAAGGGGGGCGGACAGTCCTATGGCCGCATTCTGATCGGCATTGGCTTGATCTTCGTATCACTGGACATGATCCGGGTTGCCACTGCACCGCTCATGGGCAATCCGGCGGTTCTTTCGCTCATGAGCTATCTGGATCAGGACGTCATTCTGGCGTTTGTCATCGGTGCTGCCTTTACGTGGCTGGTGCATTCTTCGGTGGCAAGCGTGCTGTTCTTTGTCACGCTGGTGGGACAGGGGCTGCTGCCCATGGATGCGGCCATTGCTTTGGTGCTGGGGGCTAATCTGGGAGGTGCGGTTGTGGCTTACACCATGACCATGTCGTCTGGACTGGAAGCGCGCCGCATCATGATGGGCAACCTGATGCTTCGTGGCGCTTTTGCGCTGGGTGTGCTTTTGCTGATGCAGCAGTCACTGCCGTTGGGCTGGTTAGAGGTGAGTGATGCGCAAAAGGTCATTACGCTCCACATAGCCTTCAACCTTATGCTGGCACTGGTGAGTCTGCCCTTCCTTGGTTTGCTGGCCCGGCTGATTGAACGCCTGATGCCAGATCGACCTGATGTGTCACAGCAATCAATCCTCTCATCCAATCTTGATGCGTCCACGCTGTCGACACCGTCTCGCGCTCTTGCCTGCGCGCTGCGTGAGGTGATCCGCATGGGTGAGAATGTCGAGGGCATGCTGCGCAATGTCATCGTGCTGTTTCAGGATTGGGATGACAATGTCGAGCAGGCCGTATCAGAAAAGGTCGAGGACGTGCGAGAGATGCACGAGCAAATCAAGCAGTTCCTCGCCCAACTTCCACCGGGAAAGCTGAATCAGGACGAGCGACGAAAATCTGATCAGCTTGCTTCTATCGCACTCAATTTTGAGTTTGCAGCCGAGGCCATAGGCGTTCGATTAATCGAACAAGCCCAGCAGCTGCGGGAGGAGGGCCTCATTTTCTCAGAGCAGGGGCTGAGCGAAATCCTTGAGTTCCATGACCGCGTTCTGGTGAATTCGCAGAGGGCGCTCAATACCCTTGTGACTCAAGCGCCAGAAGACGCTCAACGGCTGATCAAAGCCAAGGAGAAAGTGCGCAAAATCGAGCGTGATTTGCAGACCAAACACCTTTCCCGGCTGCGTGAAAAGGTGCCGGAAAGTTACGAAACCAGCCGGATCCATCAGGAGACGCTGCGCATGCTGAAGAGCATCAACACGGCCTTCACCATGATAGGTTATGACGTTGCCAAGCGCGGACAGAAAACGGCAGTGGCGTCCTCTGGGGCGAAGAAGAAGACGTCTTCCTCTGGCCTCGGCGGAAAGAAGAGTAACGCTTAAGGGCGTGCGTTAGGTATCTGAGGCCACGGCAAGCGCGTCTCTAAAGGCTGGGAGAGGATGGGGACGGGTTCAGAAGATCCCTTGATCTGGTCATCTCCTTAAGCCCTCTAACTCACACCGATTGAAGGGTCGCGAGTACGGTTCGGCTCAGCTTATCGGTGAGCTCTTCAAATTCCGCATTGCCAGCGATGAAGGGCGGGGCAAGGAGGACATGGTCACCATTTCGACCATCACGGGTGCCGGACATGGGATAACAAATCAGCCCGTTTTCCAGCGCCTGCGCCTTGATTTTCCGCGCCAGTGCCAAAGACGGATCAAACGGTTGTCGCGTCTCCCGGTCTGCGACCAGTTCGATACCAATGAACAGCCCGCGGCCTCTGATATCGCCGACGTGCGGGTTCTGGCCCAGTTCAGACTGTAGCATCGATCTCAAGGCGGCACCTTTATCGTTCACGCTCTCCACCAGACCACGTTCCAGCAGGGCTTGCACAACGGCGAGGCCGGCAGCTGTTGCCGTCGGATGCCCAATATAGGTGTGGCCATGCTGGAAAAACCCGGAACCCGCTTCGACCGCGTCATAAATCTGTTTGGTACAAAGCGTCGCGCCGATGGGTTGGTAGCCTCCGCCAAGGCCCTTGGCGATGCAGACAATATCGGCGTTGATGTCATCAGCTTCATGGCTGAACAGGGTGCCTGTCCGCCCCATGCCACACATGACTTCATCAAGGATCAGCAGCACGCCATATTGATCGCATATGGATCGGACCCGCTTGAAATAGCCATCCGTGGGCGGCACGGCACCAGCCGTCGCCCCGACCACAGGTTCCGCAATAAAGGCCATGACTGACTCTGGCCCCAGTCTCAGAATTTCATCCTCAAGTTCCTGAGCAACGCGCTCGCCGTAGTCCCATTCTGACTCGCCCTCCGGTTTTTCGGCATAGACGTAGCAAGGCGCGATGTGGCTGACGTTCATCAACAGGGGGTCAAAGGCTTCGCGACGCCAAAGATTTCCACCAGCGGCCAAAGCACCGAGCGTATTGCCATGATAGGACTGGCGTCGAGCGATGACACGGTGACGTTCAGGTTCACCGACCTCCACGAAGTATTGCCGCGCCAGCTTGAGTGCTGCTTCCACCGCTTCCGAACCACCAGACACGAAATAAACCCGCTCCAGATCACCGGGCGCGTGACGGATCAGTAAATCAGCCAACTCTTCAGCGGGTTCTGAGGTGAAAAAACCGGTATGGGCAAAGGCCAGCGCCTCACTTTGTGCAGCAATCGCCGCAATCACTTCCTTGTCGCCATGGCCCAGACAGGACACGGCGGCACCCCCTGAACCATCGAGGTAAGCTTTACCGGTTGAGTCGTAGATGTAGCATCCCTGCGCCCGTGTAGCGGTGGGCAGGTTGGCCTTGGTGTGACGCGGAAAAACATGAGACATGGGCATAATCGCTAATCAGTGCCTGAGGCCAAATCACGGAGAAAGGACCGAATTGACGCAGCATTGTCGCTGTGTACGGCCCCTTTCTGGTCGGAAATGCTGTTTTCAAATCCAATTCGCACGCCAAGTCCCAGTGCTCTGGCGGCGCGCAGACACCGATGCTCGCCGCCACCAAAGGCGCAAACGCTTCGGTGCCAGTCTCCCTCTCCCAGAGCGTCGATCAAGGGCGCTAAGTCTGTTGGCTGTGCGTCGCGCGGTGGTGCGTATTGTCCCAGTACAAAGAGCACCCGGTTCTGCGAAGCGCGAATGATCCCAGCGCGGTACCACGCCTGCAGTTGTTGGATACAGTCGGGTGAATAGGTGATGTGCTGGATCTCAATATTCGCTTCGTCGGCAAATGCGTAAGTGGCTTTTGCGACCGCCGGATCAATCGCCATTTCCCTTACGGCAATGCTTGCAGCGCGAGGTTCCAGATCGGTTAAACAGGCGAGCTGTGCCGCAGGTTGATACAGGCCAGCGCTTTCGGTGGTGATCTGAATACCCAAACTGGGCGCAGCTTCGGTAATGGCTGCAATGGCCTCTCGATACCGACCGGCATCAAGGCTGTGGCGTTCCTGCTCGTCTCTGACATGAACGTGTATCGCGGTCGCGCCTTCGCGCTGGCAAGCGCGGGCAGTATCGGCAAGTTGGGCTGCTGTCACGGGCAGGGCAGGGTGATCCGCCGTTGTCCGCCGCGCACCATTGGGCGCAACCATCAATCCGTAGTCCAACACATCAGGCATGGATCGTCTCCTTCATCCGTGAACCTGATGGGTCAAAGGCCGGGGCGGTCTGGACCCGTGCAAGATGGACACGACCCGTTACTTCGACCTCGACCTCAGCGCCTTCGAGATCCTTGCCCTTCAGATGCGCCAGCGCGACTGGACGCCCCACGCGATAACCAAAGGCGGCAGTGCTGGTGTGGCCAGCAACGGTTCCATTGAGCATGATCGGTTCATGTCCCAACGGCGTGGCGGAAGGGTCTTCAAAAATCAGTGTCATAAGGGTGCGTTTTGCTCCAGAAAGCAGCCGGTCGGCCAGTGCTTCTTTTCCAACAAAATCCGCATCCTTGCGAGCAAATCGGGCCATGCCGGTTTCAATGGGTGAGACGTCCGAGTCCAGTTCATGCCCCATGGCAGAAAAGCCCTTTTCGACCCGCATAGAGGTCTGCGCATACAGGCCCGCCGGGGTCGCGCCGGCGTCTCGCAAGGCCGCGTAGACCCGCTTTGCATCTGGCTGGTTGCAGGTGATTTCCCACCCGGCCTCGCCCACGTAAGACATGCGCATCGCCCGCACGCCTGCCCCAGCGATCCGCGCTGTACCCACGCCGAAATAGGGGAGGTCGAGCAACTCGGAAGCCTCACAAAACCGCAAGATTTCCGCTGCCTTGGGACCCATCAGGCCAAACACGGCAAAGTCCTCTGTGGTATCGCGCAGGCTTAGGTCAAAGTCGGCTGACAGCGCAGAAAGCCAGCTCAGGTCGCGGGCAATGCTGGTTGTCCCGACAAATAGGCGGTAATGATCCTCGGCAATCCGTTGGGCTGTGATGTCGCTTTCATACGTCCCGCGATGGTTGAGAACGGCGGTATAGACCCCGCGCCCGGGTGCTCGGGTCATATCCGACGCGCAGGCATAATCGAGAAATGCCTCCGCCGCAGGACCGATGACGTCGATTTTGCCGAAACTGGAGGAATCGAAAACCGCAGCCTTGCTGTGGGCGGCTTCGACTTCACGGCCAACAGCGTCAAACCATTCGGGTCGGCCAAATGTCAGGGAAGGTGCTTGGCCGTTCCGGTCAAAATAGAGCGGTCGCTCCCAGCCGTAGGATTGGGTGAAAATGGCCCCTTCTGCCTTGTATTCTCCATGCACGGGCAAAAGCCGCAAATCACGAGCCGTTTCGAGCTGACGACCGGGGTAGGTGATTTCGTAATGAGTACCGAGGATTTCCGGTGCTCGCGACATGAGATGGTCAACGGAATTGAACACAGGCGCGAAGCGTTTGGCATCGGCTTCACTCAGGTCATAAGCCGTATGCCCCTCGACAATGACATGGGCCAGGTTCATGCCCGCACCGCCGCCAGAGGCTATGCCAACCGAGTTCATGCCACAGCCCAGAAACAGACCTTTTGTCTCGGCTGTTTCACCCAACATGAACATCCCGTCGGGCGTAAAGCTCTCTGGTCCGTTCAGCAGCATTTTGACTTCAGCTTCCGCCAGACCGGGCAGACGGTGAAGCGCGTTGTGCATCATGGGTTCAAAGTGGTCCCAATCTTCATTCAACAGGCCAAAGGCAAAATCTTCGCCAAGCACATCTGGGGCAATCGGTTTGCCTCTCGGTTCGAAACAGCCCACCAACAGTCCGCCGGAGTCATCGCGAATGTAGAGGTGGGAGTCATGGTCACTCAGCGTCGGCAGATTGCCCGAAATCCCCGGTATTGGCTTGGTCAGCAGGTAAAAATGTTCACAAGCCAGAAGGGGAACTTTGGCATTGGCCATCGCGCCCACCTCGCGGGACCAAAGCCCGGCACAGAGCGCAACAGCGTCACAGCTTATCTCTCCCCGTGTGGTTTCGAGACCAACAACGCGGCCATTTCGGGTCTTTATTCCTGTGACACCTGTGTTTTCAAACAAAGAGGCTCCCTGCCTTTTGGCCCCTTTGATCAAGGCGGCGCAGACGTCCGAGGGGGACACTCGACCATCATCCGGTGACCAAACCGCGCCCAGAACATCGTCTGCATTCATCAGCGGCCAGCGTTCTTTAGCCTCCGCTGCAGAAATGGAGTTGGCCGAAACGCCATAGGCTTTGGCCAAAGCTTCCTGCCGCTGGATATGGTCCAGCCGACCCGGGGTGGTGGCGATGGACACTGAGCCCTCTTGGATCCAGCCAACCTGTTGTCCGGTTTCTCGTTCAAGCCGGGCGTAAAGATCAACGGAGTATTGGATCATGCGCGTGAGGTTGCTCGACGAACGCAGCGCCCGGACCTGAGCAGCCGAGTGCCAAGTCGTGCCGGACGTCAGCTGGTTGCGCTCAAGCAGAATGGCATCCCGCACCCCCAATTCAGCAAGATGATAGAGGGTCGAGCAGCCCATGATGCCGCCACCAATGACAATGACTGATGCGTGGTGTGGAAGTGCATCCATCCTGGTTCGCCAAATCAATAAAACAATCGATACTCAGCTACAGGACGGTTGAAAATCACTTGTGTCAACAGAATTAAAAAAATAACATTTGTAATATCAGGAATAGTCAGGAATCGCCGTTATGGATCCCTCATTGAAAGCCAAGGCCGTTGCCCGATTGCGAAATTTGGCGCCCGATTTGACCCCTGCGCTCAAGCAGATCGCCAAATACATCCTCGATAATCCGCTCGATTTCGGCATGGATTCCATTCGGGAGACGGCCCGCAAATGCAATACGTCGACTTACTCGCTCGTCCGCTTGTCGCAGCAGGTTGGTTTTGACAGTTTTGAAGCCTTCCGTGCGCCGTTTCGGTCTGCTTTGCTCACGACCGTTGATCTTCAGGCTCCTCCGCCCTGGTTGGAGGAGCTGCGCGGCGGCGACAAGGTTGATCAGGCGTTGGCCAATGCCTCGGAAAACACTTTTTCCATTATCCAACGGTCATTGGAGCGTCAGCCACCAACTCTGACAAAGGCGGTGATTGATCAGATTTTGAACTCAAGAACCGTCTACATCACCGCCGTTCGCGCGTCGTACTCCATGGCTTACTACCTGCATTATGTGGGTCGGATGGCCGTACCGGGCTTGCAACTGATACCGCGTCATATGGGCAGCGCACTAGATGAGCTGAATGACGCAACGCCCGAAGACACGCTGATCGCGATTTGTTTTACGCCCTATTCCCGTGAGACGGTCGAAGCCTGCATCTACGCGCAGCGCAATGGCATCAAGGTCATTCTCATCTCGGATTTCGACTCAATATCCACGGATTTTGAGCCAGATTTCGCGCTCGTGGCGTCTTCTGTCACCACCCACCATTTCGGCTGCTACGTTGGAACCTTGGCCATTATCGAAGGTTTGTTGGCCGGTCTCGTTGCTGCGGGTGGACCAGAAGTGACAGAGCGCATCCGTTCTTATGAGCGACTCCGCCGTGAAACTCGCGCTTATTGGGAGCGAAAAAAATAACATACGTTTTATAGTGACAGGGAAAAAAACTTTCGCAACTGTGAGCATGCGCTGAGGCAATGGACTGTCTCGGAGTGTCCGTTTTTTTGAGAGAGAGAAAGAGAAGGGAAGAGGCAATGAGCTTTATGAAGCCATTTTTTGCTGCCGCTGCAGTCGCGAGTGCTGCTCTGGTAGTAGCGCCTGCTGCATCCGCCGATGAGTTCGTGACCATTGGTACCGGCGGCGTAACCGGGGTTTATTACCCAACCGGCGGCGCAATTTGTCGCCTCGTCAACAAGGACCGCAAGGAACACGGCATTCGCTGTTCTGTCGAATCCACCGGTGGTTCCGTTTACAACACCCGCACCATTCGTGCCGGCGAGCTGAACTTTGGCGTTGTTCAATCAGACGTTCAGGCTGCCGCTGTTGCAGGCACTGGCAAGTTCGCTGACGAAGGTGCCTTTGACGGCCTGCGTGCTGTCTTCTCCGTTCACCCAGAGCCTGTGCAGGTGATGGTTCGCGGTGACTCCGGCATCTCATCTATCGCTGATATGGCCGGCAAGCGTATCAACATCGGTAACCCGGGTTCCGGTACGCGCGTTCTGGCTGAAGTACAGATGGCAGCCGCGGGCATTTCCGCAGCAGATTTGGGGCTGGCAGCAGAGCTCAAGTCCTCCGAGCAAGCTGCCGCTCTGTGTGACGGTAAAATCGATGGTGCGTTCTGGGCTGCTGGTCTGCCAAACGGTGCAGCCATGGAAGCCACATCCACCTGTGACATCAAAATCCTCGATCTGGCCTCTTCTGGCTTGGCCGACATTCTGGCGAGCAACAGTGCCTACGCAGGCGCAACGGTTCCCGGTGGCATGTACCCCGGCAACCCTGACGACCTCGCAAGCTGGGGTCCGAAGGCAACATTTGTGACCTCAACCGACACGTCTGAAGATGTTGTTTATGTGGTCGTGAAGGCTGTCTTTGAGAACTTTGCAGACTTCAAGAAGCTTCACCCTGCTTTCGCCCGTCTGGACGAAGCCGAAATGATTGCAGACGGTCTTACCGCTGATCTGCATGCTGGTGCAGTGAAGTACTACAAGGAACGCGGTTGGATGTAGTTTCCCGCATCTTGGTAAACGACAGGCGGAGGAGTTCTATGGCTCCTCCGCTTTTTTTCGTGTGGAGTAAAGTCAGCGCACCACTGGCGATGTAGAGAGGACTGGACGCATGACCGGGGACGATAAGCAGACCCAAAACCTTGATGATATGATTGCAAGCAACGATACGGGTGCACGCAATCCCAAGGGTGGTTTTGGTCGGTACTCGCTTCTTCTCATCCCCCTGTTTTGGTCTCTCTATCAGCTGTGGATTGCTTCGCCTTTGCCCTTTGAATTGGGCATCGCGGTTTGGAATGACACGCAGACCCGCGCCATCCATCTTGCATTCGCGGTTTTGCTCGCCTTCATTGCCTATCCAACCTTTACACGCTCCCCAAGGGATCGAATTCCGCTCCAGGATTGGGCGCTGGGGCTGATCGGAGCTGGCGCGTCTGCTTATATCTGGCTGTTCTACGCCCAGATCGCCGAACGCACGGGCCTTCCCAGTACGGCTGACGTCGTGATTGCCGCCATCGGCATTGTACTCCTTCTCGAAGCAGCGCGGCGCTCCTTGGGTTTTCCCTTGATGGCCGTTGCGGGCATTTTCCTGCTGTACGTCTTTTTTGGCTCATCGCCTCTCCTGCCGGATATGATCCGCTGGAAGGGGGCATCACTCGAAAAGGCCATGAGCCATATGTGGCTGACCACTGAGGGTGTCTTTGGGGTCGCGCTGGGGGTCTCGTCCGGGTTTGTCTTCCTGTTTGTGTTGTTCGGCGCGCTTTTGAATCAGGCAGGGGCAGGGAACTATTTTGTTCAGATCGCATTCTCGCTGCTCGGGCATATGCGCGGCGGACCCGCCAAGGCTGCGGTGATCTCATCGGCCATGACCGGGCTGATTTCCGGTTCTTCCATAGCAAACGTCGTGACAACGGGGACGTTCACCATTCCCTTGATGAAGCGCGTCGGGTTCTCCCCTGCCAAGGCCGGTGCGGTCGAAGTTTCATCGTCGGTGAACGGGGTGCTAACGCCGCCTGTCATGGGGGCGGTTGCCTTTCTGATGACGGAATATGTTGGCGTCACTTACGTTGAAGTCGTCAAAACCGCGATTGTGCCAGCGCTGATTTCCTATCTCGCGCTGGTTTACATCGTTCACCTGGAAGCCCTTAAGAGCAACATGAAGGGGCTGGAGCGTCCGGAACCCATGGGACCGGCAAAAGCTCAGCTGATCCGCTCGGGGCTGATCATTTCCTCCATCCTCATTATTGCATCAGGCACGTATTGGGCGATTCAGATGTTTAAAGCGCTGCTGGGCGGTTTTTCAATTTGGCCGTCGATTGCGCTGCTGCTGGGTGCCTATGTGGTGATGGTTTTCTTCGCCTCCCGCCGTCCCGATCTCGAACTGGATGATCCAAACGAACCCGTTGTCCGATTGCCGCGGTTCAGTGAAGTGGCCGTGACGGGGATGTACTACATCCTGCCCATCGTGGTGCTGATCTGGTTCCTGATGGTGGAGTGGAAATCGCCAGCATTTTCCGCGTTCTGGGCGACGTGCTTTCTGATCTTTATCTTGATTACCCAGCGCCCCTTGAAGGTCCTGTTTCGCACCGGAGGCGCCGTGCTGCCGGCGTTTCGTGAAAGCTGCCTGGATTTGGTCAGCGGCTTGATTACAGGTGCGCGCAACATGATCGGTTTGGCCGCCGCGATGGGTGTTGCGGGGGTGATCGTTGGGGCCGTGACCCTGACTGGTATCGGGCAGGTGATGGCGGAATTCGTTGAGTTCCTTTCCGGCGGAAACCTGTTGGCCATGCTGTTCTTTGTTGCTGTCATCTCCATCATTCTCGGGATGGGCCTGCCGACCACTGCAAACTACATCGTCGTTAGCTCACTGATGGCCAATGTCGTGGTGGAACTGGGTGCGCAGTCAGGGCTGGTGGTGCCATTGATCGCCGTCCACATGTTCGTCTTCTATTACGGCATCATGGCCGATGTCACACCGCCTGTCGGCCTGGCGTCCTTCGCCGCGGCAGCTATTTCGGGTGCAGGTCCGCTCCGAACCGGCGTGACTGCTTTTTTCTACAGCCTGCGCACCGCGCTTTTGCCCTTCCTGTTTATCTTCAACACCGATTTGCTGCTGATTGATGTTGGATTGTGGAAAGCGATATTTGTCTTTGTCATTGCGTTGATTGCCATGCTGGTCTTTGCGGCGGGAACCATGGGTTATTTCTTCGTGCGTAACCGGTGGTGGGAAAGTCTGGCACTGATCCTTGTTGCGCTGATCCTGTTTCGTCCCGGTTTGATCTGGGACCGCGTTCAGGCGCCTTACGTGACCGCAGAACCAGCGCAAGTGTTCGCGCTGGCAGAACAGGCAGATAGCTTTGCCGATATTCGATTGCAGCTCGAAGGGGAGAATATCGACGGTGACTTCATTTCGTCCACGTTCATGCTGCCGCTGGGTGAGCAGGGGCCATCGGGGAATGAGAGGCTGGAACTTTCCGCCGGCTTAACGCTGCTAGAGGATGATGACGGCATGATCATCGTCGATATGGTTGGCTTCCTCAGTCCTGCAGAAAAAGCCGGGATCGATTTCGATTGGCAAATCAAAGGGGTCGAAATCAATGCGGATCGTCTGCCGAAGGAGCTGGCCTTTATCCCTGCTTTCCTTTTGCTGCTGCTGATTGTTCTTTTGCAACGCCGCCGCCAGCCAAGGACAGCTGAGGGCTAAGCTGTCAGGCTGGCGCACCCCAGTCACAGCCGAACACCTTCGATGGCATGGCTTGCCGGGCGGTCACTGACTCGCGCTCACCAGCAAAGACGCATTCCCGCCTGCCGCAGTTGTGTCTACGCAGAGATGGCGCTCGGACATGACAAAGGCTGCATCGGGCAGTTCGGTGATCAGCGGGATTATGGGGCCGGGAAGGGACGCAAGGAACTGTGCGTAGGCCCGTCCCTGAACCTCGTCCCCCCACCACAACAGGCCACCAATCGCAGGTAGGTGTTTCAGGTCTTGAGCCGCAAAACGACCGCCGGTCATTACGGCTCGACCGCCCAGCTGTTCAACGTATCGCTTTTGCGCTTGTGCGGCCTTTTCTCCCGGCCCGGCGCACAGGAGGGGCGCTCGTGGAAACAAGGCCAACTCATTACTTTCGCCGGTTGGCCCCGGTAGTGTTTTTCGCAAAGGGTGATCTGCGGGCTCAGACGCAACGGCAGCGATTTCGGCTGCCAAGGCAGAGCGGTCTGCTGGCTCGGGCCAAGCTGCGTCCCTAACCGGGGCAGCCGTCTGCCTGAAACGCGGCAAGTAATTCGGACCACCAGCTTTTGGACCTGTACCCGACAGGCCTTCTCCGCCAAAAGGCTGACTGCCAACGATGGCTCCGATCTGGTTGCGGTTCGCGTAGATGTTGCCTGCGCGAACCCGCGCAAAGGCTGTCTCGATCCGCTTGTTGATCCGGGTGTAGATGCCAAATGTCAGGCCGTAGCCCGTGGCGTTGATGGCATCCAGTACGGCCTCCAGTTCATTGGCTTTATAGGTTGCAACGTGCAGCACGGGTCCAAAGACTTCACGGCGCAGGGCTTCAATCCCCTCGACCCTTATCAAGGCTGGTGCCACGAAGTTACCGCGCGAGGGCCGGGAACCGCTGTAGCGGTGGAGCAAAGTTCCCGCCACTTTTGCCTGTTGGCAGTAGTCCTCGATGGCTGCGGCGGCTTCTTGCGTAATGATGGGGCCGACATCGGTTGAGATGTCGCTTGGATCGCCCATGGAAAGCTGATCGATCGCACCAACAAGCTGCTCAATCAGGGCCTCGGCCACGTCTTCTTGCACGTAGAGGCATCTCAGCGCGGAGCAACGTTGACCAGCGGATTGGAACGCCGAAGTCAGAATGCCCTGAATGGCTTGTTCAGGCAGGGCCGTTGAGTCGACCACCATGGCATTCAATCCACCGGTTTCGGCAATCAGCGGCGTGCCCGGCGCACAAGCCATCGCCATTTCCGACTGAATCTTGCGCGCTGTTGCCGTGGAACCGGTAAAGGCAACGCCGTGCACACGGCGATCACGCGTCAGCTGCGTTCCAACCGCGAGTCCGTCTCCGGGTAGGAGTTGCAGGGCTGTCTGCGGAACGCCGCCTTGATGCATGAGCTCGGTCGCCCAATCGGCAATCGCAGCCGTCGTTTCGGCTGGCTTGGCAATGACCGCGTTGCCTGCCGCGAGTGCAGCAGCGATTTGACCTGTGAAAATCGCCAAGGGGAAATTCCAGGGACTGATGCAGACGTAAGTGCCTCTTGGCTTTGAGCCATCCGTTAAGTTTTTAACTTGAGCGGCGTAATACCGGAGAAAATCAATCGCTTCACGCAGCTCCGCGACGGCGTCTGGCAGCGTTTTTCCTGCCTCCGCAATCAAGAGCGAAAAAGCCGCTGCGTGGTTCTGCTCGTACAGATCCGCGATCTTGTTGAGCTTTGCTGCTCGCTCTTCTGCCGCGCTGTTCCACATCTGTGCGGCGTCCAGTGCCGCATCGACTTCTGTCGCTGTCGTCGTGCGAACTTCACCAAGGACAGCCCCTGTTGCGGGGTTATGGATCGGGGTGGTCGCGCGATCCTCGACGGGCATCACGGCAACGCTGGGCGCAAGTCTGGGTTCGATGCGGAGCCGTTTGGGTTCATGGAGCTGGGCTTGGATCGCATCCAACTCGTTTAAGTCAGCGAGGTCCCACCCACGCGCATTTGAGCGTTCCGGGCGGAATAGATCAGACGGGAGCAGGATAGGGGAGGCGTTCAGGCGCAAATGCCTTTCCAGCCGCTCAAAGGGGCAGGCAACGAGGTCTTCAGCAGCAATCGTTTCATCAGCAAGCTGATTTACAAAAGACGAATTGGCCCCATTCTCAAGAAGCCGCCGGACGAGATAGGCGAGCAACTCCCGGTGTGGACCGACCGGAGCATAGACCCGGCACCGAATGCCTTCACTTCGCGCAAGGTGCCGATAGAGTGTTTCGCCCATTCCATGCAGGCGCTGAAACTCAAAACTTTGCGGGTCCAGCCCCTTCGCCATTTCCAAAATGGCGGCAATGGAATGAGCGTTGTGAGTACCAAACTGCGGGTAGAGATAATCGGTCATTCCCAGCAGCCTGTTCGCGAGCGAAATGAAGCTGACGTCAGACGCTGACTTGTGGGTTAGCACGGGATAGCCGCTCAAGCCGTCCACCTGTGCTTGTTTTATTTCTGAGTCCCAATAGGCCCCTTTGACCAGACGAACCATCAACCGTTGATCGAGGTCTTTAGACAGCTGGTAGAGCCCGTCAATGATCTCTCCGGCACGGCGGCTATAGGCTTGCACGACGATCCCGAAGCCATCCCAGCCGCGCAATGACGGATCAGCCAGCACTTCGCGGATGACGGCCATCGACAAACCAAGCCGGTCAGCCTCTTCCGCGTCGATGTTCATCCCCATATTTGCCTGTGCAGCACGGTGAGCGAGGTCTCTCACTCGGGGGACAAGCTCGGCTAACACTCTTTCTGACTGCGCCACCTCGTATCGAGGATGAAGGGCCGAAAGTTTGATGGAAATGCCAGGATTGTCTTTGATCCCACCTAACATTGGTGTCCGCGCGATGGTGTTGATGGCGTTTTGGTACTGGTTCTGGAACCGAAGGGCGTCTGCCGCTGTCAGTGCAGCTTCGCCCAGCATGTCGTAGGAGTAGGTGACACCCCGCTTTTCCTTGCGCATGGCCTGATCCAGCGCAGCATCTATGGTTTCTGCGAGAACGAATTGTCGGCCCATCTGTCGAATGACGGCTTTTACGGCTGTTCGGATCGCCGGGGTGCCCATGCGCCTCACCATCGCTTGCAAGACCTCAGCAGCACCTTCGCCACTTGAGCCAAGCACCTGCTGGGTCAGCAGCAGGCCAATCGTGGATGAATTTACGAGAGCTGAACCAGATTGATTGAGGTGCTCGGACCAGTTGGCTCCAGCAATTTTGTCATCAATCAGCGCGTCGATGGTCCGGGCATCGGGAATGCGTAGGATCGCTTCAGCAAGACACATCAGGGCAACGCCCTCGTCGCTGGAAAGGCCATATTCTGACAGAAAGGCTTCCATTAAACCCGGTCGGGCTTCTTTGCGTACCGCTTGCACGTAGCCTATAGCGCGCGCCTTTATGTCCGCGCGTGTTGCATCGCTCAGATTGGCTGCTTCAACCAGTTTCGGGATGAGATCGTGATCGCTGCGTCGTTTGTTGTGGTCCCAGGTCAAGTCGAGGTGCTGCATTGTGAGATGTCTCCCTTTCAATGCCTCAACAATAAAGGTTTACTGGTAGTCCTTATTCCTTCATTTACGTTTATAACGCGCTAATTGACTTAAAAAATGTCCTTATGGGGTGCTAAATGACTTTAGAAATGGAAGATATAGATCAAATCGACCGTCGCATCTTGCGTGCCTTATCAGCCAATGCACGTTTGTCCATGGTGGCGTTGGGCGACCAGGTGGGATTGTCCAAAACCCCGGTAACAGCTCGGGTTCGCCGACTTGAGAATGCGGGTTACATCAAGGGGTATCGGGCTGAATTGGACGCCAGCCGACTGGGGTTGGAGCACGTTGCCTTCGTTGAGATAAAGCTCTCCAACACCAGAGAAGCGGCCCTGCAGGAGTTCAATGCGGCGATCCGCAAGATTGGGGAGGTCGAAGCCTGTCACATGATAGCAGGCGGGTTCGACTATCTCGTGAAGGTGCGCACGTCGAGCGTTTGGGACTATCGCCGGGTTCTGGGCGAAAAGATCTCGCAATTACCGCACCTGGCTTCGACTTCAACATATGTATCGATGGAAAGCGTCATGGATCAAAGTGGCGTGAAAATTTAGGTCCCAGCAAGGTGGGCATGTCCGCGCGATTGATAGGTTTGGGATGAGGGCTATTCCAGCTTGGCTCACTTAAATTAAGCCACTTTGTGTGCACTCAAAGAGTGAACGAGAGTCTTCAAGGCCGCAAACTTTGCAAAAAAGAAAAAATTACATGCAAGTAATTTATACAAAAAAATTTTTAAAATATAATAAAATACAGCGCTCGATTTGTTGTGTGTGTATTAGAAAACTCAATGGGCACGATTATTATTTCAATATCAAATTGGCTCCACTTCTTTATCGAAAAATACTATAGTTCCTATAGGCTTAATCAAATCCAGTAGAGTACGTGTCATGGATTTAACCCTTCGGCAACTAAAAATATTTCGCGCTGTGGTGATTTCTGGGTCGATTACGAAGGCATGCCGCAAGATAAAATTATCGCAACCTTCAATCAGCCAGCAGCTCGCAAAATTGGAAGAAACGCTTGGCGTGCGATTGATCAATCGCGAGCGAGTTGGACTGATTTCATTAACACCAGCAGGTGAATATTGGTATCGCTCTGCCCTCGAGCTGATTGATCGTTTAGAGGTCATGACCAATGAACATGACCAGGTGTTTCGTTCGTCAAATATTGTTTTGCGATTTGGTGTGACGCCCGTAATTCGGGGGGCTTTTTTGTCCGCCGTGGCGCAAATTGCACGGGCGCAATCGACGTTCTCTCGGTTTGAAGTCGTCTACGACCTGAACTCGCCCAACCTCGTTGAACAACTGCGCATGCATCAGATCGATATGGCTGTAATCGCAGAAGAATCCCTGATCATGGAAAAATCCTCATACAGCATTCGCCAACTCTGGTCTGAGGACTTCCTGTGGGCTGTTCCTGCCTGTCTGACGGATGACGAGCTACGTTGCGCCCTGAGCGGTGATGACCCAAACGCGATCCATCCGGTGCTTGCTCATTATGTTGAGCCGGACCCCGGTATGGCCTCTGCTAAATCGACTTCGGAATGGTACAGAGCGCATTTGCCTCACGCGGTTCCGACTGTGCGTGCACCGTCCCATCAGGCGGCAATTGAGTTTGTCACCGCTAAACTGGGAACTGCGAATGTCGTTCATTCACTGCTGCCTAATCTCAGCGATCACGTTTTGCAGAACATTAAACTGTTCAAGATTGAAGGGCGTCAGCGGGTCGGCGTTTTGGCGATGCGAAAACATCTCCAATCCCACCCTTACTTCCGCGCTGTCTTCAACGACATAACCAATTTCTCCCATAACGACTACGCGCCCGCGATGGAAAACACTGTCATTCGACCACTCTCAGATCTCACGGGCAACAAGGCGTAGAAAGTTCATACAAAAGGTCATTCAAGGGAATATTGGGAAAAGTAATAAATCTAAAAACCTCAGAAAATATGAACTGAATATTGGCACGATATTGGAAAAATCAATAATTAGGATTAACAGAATAAATAATACACAAAAGATCTTAATTTATAATTTGCGGTAGTGTAAGGGAAGAATCCTAAGACATTCTTAAGTACTTTCAGGGAGTGATCATGGTGCAGTCTGATACTAAACAAGATACATTTGGTGTTGTGCTTGTATGGCTCTTTCGTGGTTTGGTCTGCGTTGCTGGCGGATTGATGGCATATACCTGGTTCCAACCGTGGTGGATCGCAGATGTTGCTGTGATTAAAGGGACGGAAGACATTATCCTTCACCCATGGGGCGCGGAGGTCGTACGGCAGGTAAGAGTTCAAGCCGATCCGGCGCTCTACTCGATGCCAGCCTTCTTTACCCCCTTTACATGGGCTTATTTCGCTCTGGCGATGTTGGCCCTTGTCGCCAGTTTGTTTGTGAAATGGAAAATACCCCTTGGACCGATCAAACTGCCTGTAGCGGCGGTCCTGATACTGTTGGTCGGACTTTCTTACCTGACAACTGTTGGCTTGGCTTACGGTATCGGAACGCTCAGATCGGCAGGTATGGATGTGAACTTTACCGGTAAGTCTGAGTTCATGGATCCAATGTCACATCGCAAGATGAAGATGGAGGCCTACCTGCAGGTTGGTTACTGGCGCGCCCTTTATGCTGGTATTGCGCTGGTGGTTCTGGCTGGACTGCGAGTGTTGTTCTACAGCAGATCCAAAGGATAAAAGCAGAAATCCAATTAAATACCGATAGTCAGCCCATTAAAGGAATGACTAACAAAGAGCCGCTCAGAAAAAATATGCTGATATCAGATATTTTGAGCGGCTTTTATTATAAAAAACCCCATATATCCCCAAAGTCAAAACTCCAATACAGGCTATAGGAACATCCTTCACTATTCAGTGACAACATACTCTCGCCCATTCCTGTAAATCCATTGAATTGGGGAGAACCAAGATGAAGTTGAAGTATTGGATGGTCGGATTAGCAGCTGTTTCAGCCGTGGGTTCGACGAGCTTAGCTTATGGGGAAGCAGTGACGGCTGAGCGTTTGCTTGCTGCTGGGACTGAAGCTGAAATGGGGAACTGGCTAACGGTTCACAAAACACATGATTCAAATCGTTTTTCGACCTTGAACGAGATTAACGCCAGCAACGTTGGCAATCTCCGCCTTATCACGGCTGCGACCCTTGGTGGGACGGAACCAGGCGGTTTTGGCGTCGGATCGATGGAATCAACGCCGCTGGCCGATAATGGCTTTATTTACATCTCTGATCCGTGGGGCACGCCTTACAAGTTCGATGTTTCCGATGGTGTGTCGGCAAAGCCGGTATGGGTCTGTGACACAGGCATCGACAAGGATCCAAGCCGTCCGGTCCTGATTGCGCACCGCGGTCTTTCGCTGGCCGGCAACAATGTTGTCTCGGTTCTGAATGATGGTCGTGTGATCGCCTGTGACAATGAAACAGGGGATATTGTTTGGGACCGGCAGGTTGCTACGGATGTTGGTGAAGGCTTCACCAACTCAGCGCAATTCATCGGTGACAAGCTTATCGTAGGTCAGTCCTTTGGTGACTGGGCAACCCGCGGCTGGATCGCTGCACTCAACCCAGAAAACGGCAAGGAACTTTGGCGTTTCTACGTGGTTCCAGAGCCTGGTCAGCCCGGTTCGGAAACCTGGTTGTGTGAAGAGACAGGTAACCCTGATTGTTGGAAAACCGGTGGGGGTGCAGCTTGGGTAGCTGGTTCCTTTGATCCGGCTTCGAATACCCTCTACTGGGGAACGGGTAACCCGGTTCCGATGTACGATCCGGAATACCGTCCTGGTGACAACCTCTACACCAACTCAACAGTTGCGCTGGATGCTGATACCGGTGAGCTGAAGTGGCACTTCCAGTACACGCCTGGCGACTACATGGACTACGATGAAGTTGGCATTCAGCTGCTGCTCGACACGGAAATTGATGGTGAAGACCGTAAAGTTCTCGCGCACTTTGGGCGGAACGGGATCTTCTACACCCTTGACCGGTCGACGGGTGCTTACATCAACTCTGCGACCTATGTCAGCAATCTGAACTGGACTGAGGGTATCGATCCTAAGACGGGCATGCCTGTTGAGTACGACCCTAACGTCTCGTTGCAAACCTACGCCATCGGCAAAATTGATCGCGCGGGTGCTACGGCAACGACCTGTCCGAATATCCAAGGGGGAACGAACTTCTTCCCAACGGCTTACAACCCTGAGAACGGCACCGCTTACGCCGTCGGGATTGAGGGCTGTTCGGATCTGGCAGTGCGGGCAATTGACCCTGCTGACGTTATGCCCGGTGAGATCTTCATTGGCGGTTCCGGTGTAAACAGCGGTGTTCAGACTGGCGCCATCAACGCCGTGAATGTTGCTACGGGTGAAGTGACCGCGAACCGGCCAACGCCTTATCCGATGTACAGCGGCGTTCTGGCTACGCCAGACCTGCTCTGGACCGGTCACACGGATGGCACCATCGCCGCCTATGACGCGACAACGCTCGAAGAGCTCTGGTCGCTGAACGTCGGTACGTCGTTCCAGGCACCTCCCATCACCTTCACGGCTGGCGGCAAGCAGTACATTGCCATCGGCGGTGGCGGTATTGGTATCGCTGCAATGGGTCATGCTGAGCTCAGCGCTATTCAGCCTGCCAACATGCTTTGGATCTTCGGCCTCTAGCCCTAAAGCCGGGCAGCTTCGGTTGCCCGGCATTTTCTTCTCCTACTACCTTGCCGTTTCGAGGGGGCAACAATGCCACCGACCCGTGCCATGGCAGTCTTGTCTGTTCTGATCACTACAACCTTAACCATGACCGTTGCTGGTGCTCAGCAGTCCGACAGCTTTATCGGGGACCCAGAGCGCGGCAAATACGTCTATCGATCGGTGGGCTATTGCGGAAACTGTCACGGTTGGCCCGGTGACGGCATAACCGGCACCATGTTGCAGGCACCGCGAGCGCCCAGCCTCCGAAAGAGCAAGCTCGACGCGGAATTACTCTACGAAGTGATCCGATGCGGCATTCCAACCACGGCCATGCCTTACCACGGCAGGACTGCTTACAAGAGCGAACCATGCTTTGGCTTGGTCCTCGCAGACTTTCCTACTGAGAGCCCACCCAGACGGGGCAAAACCTTCAGCGACAAGGACATCGCGCATGTCGTCGCTTTTTTGCAGGC
This sequence comes from Alphaproteobacteria bacterium, assembly GCA_049612785.1. Classification (GTDB taxonomy): domain Bacteria; phylum Pseudomonadota; class Alphaproteobacteria; order UBA7985; family UBA7985; genus UBA7985. Next base: position 22,825 of record JBMZBW010000013.1, read on the forward strand.
CAAAGTCATTGGCCGGGGTGAGCCGACTTTTGAGGAGTGTGCCGATTTTTATGACAACCCCAACGCCAGCGCGTGTCGAATTCTCAAATAGGACCGTAATGCTCAAAAAAAGCCTTCTCATTGTTCTGACGTCCTTTTTCTCAGCTCAGGCGTCCTTCGCTCAGATGCGGGTTGATCCCGTTTATTCCATTTGGGAAGTCCGCCTGGGTGAGCCTGTGACTCAGGTTTCAGATGCTGAGGTGAGCGACATCGCCTGCGGCACTGCCGGTGGGCCGATGGGTCGGGTTCTGCGGTCGTTTCAGGACTACATGGACTGCCGACCCGAAGAGAACGGCTTGCGCGAAGTCGCCTTTAGCTACGACGATGAACAGGACTACATCGCACGAGCGTTGGAGTCAGAATACCGGGTATTGCAGGGGGGGACCTCTGTTTTTGCTCACCCGGTGGTGGTTTCCATCTTGATTGATTCGGACGGCATCGCTCAAGGGCGGAGGATTTTTACCGATGACAGAATCAGCGACTACGAGCGCCGCACGGCCTTCACGCTGATCAGGAACTTCAAGGCACGCTTCAGCGATTGGTCGCTGGTCTGCAAAGAAATACCCATGCAGGAAGGCGAGCAGCCGGTAGGCAATCAGTTTTTTCACGAACAGTGCGCGGGGCGTTCGCCAGAGGGTGATACGTCAATCGTGATCGAAGCCAGTTTTTTGCGAAAGAAAGGACAACGCGGACTCAATCTGGAAACGCAGCAGGTCAACACAGGCTATTTCGAGAGCCAGACTCGTTATGAGGAAATGCTGGCCCCCTACCAGCCGGAGGTCGGGCGATGAGCTTACTTCTGCAACCGGCCATCGGCCATGAAGTTTCCTTTCATCGTGGCATTCTCAAAGTCCACTTCCCGGGTCGCAGCGGTTGTGAACCGGTTACCAATCAAAGTGGCACCTGAAACTTGGGCGCGTCGCAAATCGGCTCCGTAAAAGTCTGTGCGAGTGATCGTCGCTTCGATAAATCGCGCCTTGCTCAATTCCGCCTGAACAAATCCGGCGTAGTTGATGGATGCACCGTCAAACACGCTGCGCCCCAAATGCGCGCCATTGAGGTTGGTTTCCATCATCGACGCATTTCGAAAATCCGCGTTGTTCGCGACCGTGTCTTTCATCAGCGCGCGATCAAGGACAGTCTCCGCCATCTTTGCCGAGGTCAGCCGCGCGGTCTGCAAGCGTGCTTCGCTCAAGATGGCACTTTGAAGGTTAGCGCCCGACATTTCAGCGCCGAAGAACATGGCCCGCGTGAAATCGCCCCCCTCCATCTGAGCCAGCGTCAGGTCCGCCAAATTGAAATTGGCCCCCGTCGCGACAACGCCGGACAAGATTGTCTTGCGCAGGTTGGCACGATGAAAGGAAGCGTCGGTCAGGTTAGCGCCCGTCAGATCGACCCCCGACAAATCAGCCTTTTTGAAGTTGGCCCCTTGCAGGTCACAGTCACGGCACTCGGTTCTCGCTTTAGAAATCAGATCGGCAACCTGATCCCCATACACCGGCCCCGCCATCAGAGTCAGGAACGCCGCCACCACAATACGCATTCTTGGTTACTCCTAACTTTAAGAGGTTTTTACTATGTTCGTTGATAACTGGCTCGCCCTATGCTTGCGCAAATTATGGACATTGGCCTTTTCAATGGGGGTTCTGGCAGTCTGCGCCTTTGCTGATTTGGCTCAAGCACAGTCGGATGCGGACGAGATACGGGGATTCCCGGACGTCATCGACGCTGACGTCCTCCGTTTTGGCCAGCAGCGAGTGATCCTATGGGGGGTCGATGCACCCGAGCGGCCTCAGAAGTGTCAGCTGAACGGGGTTTTTTGGGGCTGCTACGACGCAGCGAAGCGCCAGTTGCAACTGCTGGCTGGCCGGGGCGAGGTGAGTTGCAGCTTTCGGGGCGAGCCTGATCCTTTTGGTCGCCGTTACGGTGTCTGCTTCAGCGGCGGCGAAGACATCAATGCTGAAATGGTGAGCTCCGGCCTTGCGCTGGCCTTCGACGAGCAAGCCGATGATTACATGCTGCACATGGTCGAAGCGATTACGCAGAGCGTGGGTCTCTGGCAGGCCGGGGTCTTATTCGAGGAGCCTTGGAACTTCCGACGTCGTGAGAACCCTGGCGGTTTAAGGTAGGGGGCGGGATATGACAAAGTTTGTCGATGCAGTCTTCGCCCAGGGTCGCAATGTTGCTTATGATGCCGTGCTGAAATGGGTGCTGTTGATGGCGCTCATCACACTGGCGGCAGCGGTGTCTTACGAATATGGACTGCTGACCTATTTATTTGCGGCGGATGAGTCGCGGATCACAGTGCTGATTGCCGTCTTGTACGTGGGATTTTCCGGTCACTGCTTATGGATTCTCGTGGAACTTGGTCGAGAGTACCGTCGTGCTCTCGAGGTCAAGGCGCAGCTTGCTAAGGCGGTATCGCTGCCGGACATTCCCCGCGGAAACGGGCTCATAGATCGCTATCTCGCGGATCTGATCCGTTCTCGTGAGCAGCCGAACGAAGCGGAAGGGAACGCTCACCTGCTGATGATGAGCCTGGGCGCATCTTTGCGGCGACGGGCAAAGGTCGGCACCTATGGGGCGGATCTGCTCTACAAATTGGGGATGCTGGGAACCATGGTTGGCTTCGTAATGATGCTGAATTCCATGGGTGACTTATCGAACTTCGATGTGGATACCCTTCGCGGCGCCCTTCAAAAGATGATCGCCGGGATGGCCGTGTCGCTGCTGACGACCATTGCCGGGCTGATCGGCGGTATCCTGCTGCGACTGGAATATAACATTGCCGATGCTCTGGTCACAGACATCAGCCAAACCGCCGTTTCGTTCACAGAAGTCTCTCTCTTGCCGTTGCTCGCGCAGAAAGAGGGCGGAGGCGAGAATGCTGTTTGAAGAGGAACAGGAACCAGAGTTCGAGATCTTCTCAGCTCTGCTGTTCAATTCCCTGAAGGCCATTACCTTTATGTTCTTTATCAGCTTCGCCATGATCAATAAGCCAGCTGACGAGGGGAAGGTGGATCCGAAAGCGGAGATGCTGATTACGGTCAGTTGGGCAGACAATAACCCTGACGACGTTGATACCTACGTTATGGATCCAGCCGGCAACGTCGTCTGGTACACGCAGCGCGAAGGGGGGCTGATGCACCTCGACCGCGATGATCGGGGCATGTTCAAGGACGTGGTTCTGTTTAACGGCAAGGAAGTCACCAATCCCTTGAATCAGGAGATCGTCAGCTTTCGCGGTCTCGAAGACGGTGAATATATCGTCAACATCGTTCACTACATCGCCAACGGTGCCGCGCCGCTTCCCGTCTCGGTAAAGGTGGAAAAGCTCAATCCAACGGTAAAGGTCATTTTTTACCAGACTATGAGCCTGACCGGTTCTGGTGATGAACGAACAGCCGTTCGATTTACCCTCAAGGATGATGATGTCATCAACGTCAACAACGTGCCGATCAGCCTTGTCGAATTGACCCGAAACCGGGGTAGCAAAAGCGGCCGCTCAAACAGCGGCGGAGGAAACTCAGGCTTCCTTGATGCAACCACGGGCAGCACGGTTTCGCGACCATGAGTATGACCTACGTAATCATCGCGCTAACCGCGTCCTACGCCCTGGTGGTCGCACTGATCGTCTTTATGTTGCTGTACACCAGAATCCACTGGGTGCTGAAAATTTTGGCTACCTTGGCAACCGTGGCGGCCATCCCTTTGACCTATTGGGGCGTGGGTGAATTGCGCGGCTTACCTTCGGATGGGGCAATTCCGTCCAGCTTCCGCATGCTCTGGGCTCAGATGATTGAGCCCAACGCCTTGCAGGGGGAGAAAGGCCAAGTGTTCTTATGGCTGCAAACGCTGGATGCCGAAAACTATCCCGTCGGACCGCCTCGCGCCTATCAACTGCCGTACTCTGAAGATCTGGTGATCAAAGTGAATGAAGCCCTCGCCATGATCTCGCAGGGAGAGCAAATTCAGGGCACCGTTGATTCCACTGACGAAACGCCGGAAGTGACGGCTGAGGAACTGGCGCTGGAGATTGACGCCGAAATGGGTGAAATGCAGCCAGGCGGAGGAACCAGCGTGGGTGAAAGGATCACGAACTTTGATCCATCCATGCTGACCTTTGGCACAGCCGCAGCCCCCATAACCCCGGCGAAGCCAGACTGAGCAGGGTATTCATTGGCCGTGCTGTACCGGTCGAATACCCTGCCGCCGATACCCAGCCTCCACCAACTTTTCGCGCGCAAGTTCCAGTGTTTCCGGGGCAATAGTCGCCGTTTTGGACCAGATCCAGCCAAACTCACCGCTCAAGGAACCCACTGCCGCTGCGCTGTCGTCTTCTGCTTGCCAAAGAACGATGAGGGTTTGATGTCCGAACGCACGAAAGCGGACAAACCGCAACTCAAACACAGATGGTGCGACCTCCACCAAAATACTGTCGATGTTCAGAATCGGTCCGCTGACGCTGCCTTTGTGGCATTCTATTTTCAGGGTAAGGCGCGTGTCCTCACGGGTTTCGACATCCGCTGTCACCCCGTGGCAGTCCTGCTCAATCCTGCTTTTGCTGCGGGCAACCTCGTACCAGTTCCCGACAAGCCGTGATTTGTCGTAATCCAGTATGCTTTGCATGGGCATGGAGGTATCGCGGGCGTGTTGCGCCGTACCAAGGCTGGCAAACGTTAGACCCGTTGCGATAGCCAGCAGCCGAATAAGCGGACGTGTGCGTGCAGACATCTGTTTCCCCCCGATTTCCTTGTCCCAGCTCAGCTTTATTGAGCGGTGCCGTCCACCGCAGTCTCTCAATTCCAGCCATCGGATATTCCAATATCCGCTGTCGCTAGACTGTCTCCATCCTTGAAGGAGGTACCGTGGGATTGTGGAGATTAATAATTTCGGCTGGCCTGATCTTGGCGTCTGGGCTTGGTTTGGTGGTGTTGTCTGGGGGCGCGCGGGACTTGGCCGCGCCGTCGCTGGAGGCTCGACTTGTGGTGCAGGATTATCCAATTCCAGAGGGCTTTGGCGTTGATCCAGAACTGGTCGCCGGTTTCATGGCCGAAAGGCTGATCAAGCGGTTGGATGACGATATCGCCTTGCGACTGACACTCAAGCCCGATGCGCGCAAATCAGTGCGGGAAATTGTCATTCCCCGATTGATGAACGTGGTCGTGGTTGAAGCCATGATGAAAGAAATCCCAGAGCTTTCGGCCATGCTGGAACTGGGCGCTATACAGCACACAGTGTCAGGTCAGGTTTTTGCGACCAAGCCCATGCGGGACGTAGCGCTGACTGTACCCGGTGCTTTGTTTGCGGAAGTGGACGGTGAAAAGCTGAAGCTTACCACCGCGTCAACGGGCCTGACGGCGCTGACGCTGGGGGATTTGGCGGCTGGACAGACGCGGGACGTCCGGGTCTGGCTGGGCGAGGACTCTGCCGGTCACGATCTGGCGCGATCCATTCGCGTCGGCGCAAAGGCAGGAATGCGCGGGCGAGTGCTGCTATGGGGTGAAAAGGGGTGGTTTGGTTCAGATTTGGAGGCGCTGCGCTGGTCCCGCTGGCTGGTGGCGGCGCTGCTCGCAGGGGTGCTGTTGTTTGGTCTGTCGAGCGTGATGTTGATGCTGCTTACTCGCTTGCAGAGTTTTTTGCGTCGGGCTGACTGAACGCTGTTGGTCGGTCTCAGCTATTCGCCGTCTTGGCAGTTGAGCCGACCAGTTTGGCATAGGCTTCGGTCAAATCGGTTGTCGCAGCCTCTTCAAGCAGGCCGTGGGGCGTGCTGTCTGCCAGAACCTGCCCGGACTTGAGCAGGATAACCCGGTCCGCTTGAGCAACCTCGTCGACCAGGTGGGTTGCCCACAGGATCGAAACACCTTCACCTTTCGCCATGCTGAAGATGTCCTGCACCAGGGCGCTCCGAGAGGGTGCGTCGAGCCCTGCGGTGGCTTCGTCCATGATCAGCAGGGTGGGGCGGTTCATCAGCGCACGGGCAATTTCCACTTTGCGCTGCTGACCGCCTGACAGTTGCCGAACCCTGCGGTCTGACATGTCCTGCATGCCAAAGCGTGTCGTCTGCTCCTGAATCCGGTCTTGCAGCCGCTTTCCTGACAAGCCAAAGAGCCGTCCGTGAAAGGCGAGGTTGGCTTTGATCGTCAAATCCAAATCGGCTGAGCGATCCTGAAAAACCACACCAAGTCGGCTTAGGATTGCAGAGGGATTATCGCGATACTGCCGACCGAAAATCGTCACCGCGCCACCGTCCGGTGCAAACAGGCCGGAGATGATCTGGAAGATGGTTGATTTGCCAGCACCGTTCGGCCCAAGCAATCCCACAAACTCACCTGCTTTGATGTCAAAGCTGACGTCTCTCAGTGCGTGGATCTTGCCATAGGATTTTGAGACATTTGACAGCGAGAGGATGGGATCTGCGTGGTTCATTCGCGCATTCCCATATCCAATTCGCTTGCCATGGCGGTGATATGGGCGGCGTTTCGATCGGTACGGGGAACTTCCAGAACGGAGTCATCAACGACCCGCACCGGCCTGCTGCGCAATGTAATGACGCGGTCGGCTAATACGGCTGCATCATAGGGGTCATGAGTCACCAAAAGCACGGTCAGCCCCAGTCGTTCGACCGCGTCCGCGACCAACGCATGCAGGTCCCGCGCGAGCTTTCGGTCAATGGAGACAAAGGGTTCGTCGAGCAAGAGAAGCCGCGAAGAAACAGCCAGAGCGCGGGCCAGAGCGACGCGCCGCTGCATGCCGCCTGAGAGCTCTGCCGGAAGCAGGCTTTCAGCAGAATCCAGACCGACACTGACCAGGAGCTTGCGCCCCTCTTCGTGAGGAAGGTCCGGTTTGACAGCCAACAGATTACCCAAGGCTGTTTCCCATGGCAGCAGCCGTGGATCCTGAAACACAAAGCCGGGAATCTGGGCTTCTTGTGGGCTGACATCATCAACCAGGATGCGCCCTTCAAATTTGGGGTCGATGCCCCCAATCATCCTCAGCAAAGTGGATTTACCGACGCCCGATGGACCGATCAGCGCGACCACCTGACCCGATGGCACCTCAAAGCGCAGGCCGTCAAACAGGGTATCACTGCCGAAACTCTTCCGGTCGATATCCACTAGGAGTTTTGCGCCGGTCGCCATCCGAGTACCTTGTGTTCCAAGCGGCGCAGAACGCCGAATTCAAAGAGGATCACCACGGCCATGAAGGCCACCGTGTATGCGAGGATGCCTTTCATATCGAAGTGCTGGAAAAAGAGACCGATGCGGAAACCAACGCCGCCGTCACTGCCCAAAACCTCGAATACCAGAACGATCTTCCAGATCAGTGAAAGACCCGTCCGAGCAGCAGTCAGAACATAGGGCATCAGCTGCGGGATGATGAATTTTCGCACGCGCTGCCAAAACGATACTCGATAGACATTCGCCAACTCTGACAGGCCGTAGTCCAGGTCGCGCACGCCTTCACGCATGGCCACTGATACCAGTGGGGCTTTGTTGACGACCACAGCAATAATCAGGGCAAATTCGGTCAGGCCGAACCAAATGTAAAAGGTAATCGCGACCACAATAGCCGGAATGTTAAGGCCGATAAGTATCCAGTTTCCAAAGAGGCCATCCAGAGAGCGGAATCGCCCCAGAGCGCTGCCAATTACGATACCTGCAAACATGGCGACAACGAAGGCAATTGCCGCCCGGGTCAATGTCTTGGCAATGTCCGGAAAGAGCGATCCCTCTCTCGCCAATTCGTAGACTTCAACGAAGACTACGATTGGCGTTGGAAAAAGCCGATGCTGAATCGACATACTGGCAAGCTGCCAGAGCACAAGCAGAAGAAGGATCGAAAACCATTCGAGTCCTATTCTGCCTTGGAGTGCTTTTATCTTCGACCCTACGGCCATGTGTCGGGCCCGCCTAGGTTCGGTAACCCGACCAGAAGGTCCCCGGATCCATCATGGTGCTGTCGCCAACCAGCTTCGAGCCGCCAATCGCTGACATGATCTCAAAACTCTTTGCAGCAGCCTGGATGGTGTTGTCGCTGAACTCGCGCAGAATACCGGCTCGGTAGTCGTCGCGGAGCGTTGTGAACAACGCGTCATTGTCGCTTGCGCGCATCTTTTCACGCAAGGTCTCCCAAACCGCATCATCGTTCAGCAAGATTTCTTTTGCTGCGAATGATGCATCCAGGAAGGCCGACACTTCGTCAGCTTTTTCCTGCGCAGTCTCATCCCGGAAAACCCAGGCCAGCAAAGGCGGTGCGCTGGTAATGCCCATGCCGGACATCATGTCCTTGACTGAAATGAGCTCTCTTCCACCCGCAGCCTTAGCGCGCGCGTTGAAGTGCCAGAAGTTGAGAGACGCATCTACGTGGCCCTCTCTGAGCAGCTCATTGATCAGGGGCGGTGGGCCAAAGCGTGCTTCAACCTTGTCGGCAATCGTGTCGCCGGTCAGTCCCTTATAGTACGCCTGCAGGATGACCCAGCTCTTGTCGACTGGCCCACCGGCAACGCCGATTTTCTTACCTGGAAGATCCGTGATTTCTTGAACTGGGCCATCCGGATCCACGATCATACCCCCTACGGCGTATGAGTGGGGGACGCAGGTGAAGGTATCGCCTGTCGACCGAAGCGCCGCGACCCACACGAAGTCTGAGAGAACGATGTCAACATCGTTCGCCATCAGTGCAACGTGGCTCGCACTTTTTCCGGAAACGTCTTTAAGTTCCAACTCAAAGCCGTGTTTCTCATCCAGCTTCAGGTCTTTGATAACCTTCATTTCCCAACTTGCGGTCCCGTTAATCATTACGCCGACCCTGACGTTCATGGTCGTTGGCGAAAATGATAGAGCTGGTCGAGACAAAGCAGAGGCCGATACGACCCCCCCAACACATATTTTAAGTAGTTCGCGCCGTCTCATGATTCCTCACACCGATACAACATTTACAAGTTTAGGCAGGTTAACATCGGTGTTGGGCCTTTTAGATAATAGGGAATATTTGGAAAACTTATGAACCGGACTGGTAACCTAAGGTTCTTAATGGGGGACATACTTAATAGAGGGTGAAGGCGTGAATACTGGGCTTTATAAATACTTGGGTATTATCAGTAGCTTTTTTATTGCTACTGCGAGTTACGCGGAAGGAAACCTAGCAACACGGGCGACAAGGTTGCCAGATATGGCCATCGATAGCACCGAGTTGAGCCTTTCAATCTCTCAGTTCAAGCTGGAGACAGGCAAATACTACCGTTGGCGCATCGTACATGATGGCGGCGAAGAATTTCAGATCATGGCGCCGGATTTATTCCGCAACAGCTGGATTGATCAGGTCGTTATCGAGGACCTCGAAGTTCAGCCCATGGGCCTTTACGCCATTGAGTTTGATGATGAGGGCACCATCGATGTCTGGTTTGTCCCTATTCGCCCCGGCAACTTCGATTTCTGGATCGATGGATACGAGAACCGCGGCTTGGCCGGTACGTTTGAGGTGCGGTGATGCGAGTTTTTCTTTTTGCTCTTTTCCTGATCGTTCTCCCTGCTTCGGCAACAGCTCTCAATACCGGGCGTATTTTTGTCAGCAATGAAAAGAGTCATGACATCTACGTCTATGATTCCGACTTTAACCTTATCACGCAGATTGAGACGTCACGCCGTCCGCGCGATATGAAATTCAACGCTGCAAGAACGCTGCTCTATGTCGCGTGCGGCGATGACGACATCATCGATGTGATCGACGTCGAAACGCTCGAAGTCGTCGATGGAATCCCGACGGGCCCAAGCCCCGAAGTGTTTGAGTTTTCTCCTGATGAGACCCTGATTTACGTGTCCAACGAAGAAGATTCGATGCTGGAAATCATCGATATCGAGGCTCGCATTACTGTGCATGATGTACCGACCGGGGCTGAACCAGAGGGTGTTATTGCACCCGCAGAGAGTGACAAGCTCTATGTCACTTCTGAAGTCGCTGACATGGTGCACGTCGTTGATCGCGAGCGGGGCGTCGTGACAAATAACATCATTGTCGGCACTCGACCGCGACGCTTCGTCATTACCCCGGACACAAACGAGCTTTGGGTGTCTGCGGAGCTCTCCAGCGAGATTTACGTTATTGATCGCGACAGCGAAGAGATCACGGAGGTTCTGGAGTTCCTGCCTCCCGGTTTCCGACCGGAAGACGTGACCCCCGTGGGCATGGCCCTGACGCAGGATGGTGGAGTTGGGTTGATCAGTTTGGGGCGCGCCAACCACGTGGCGATCATTGATGCCCGCACCAAAGATCTGCTGGCATATGTTCTGGTGGGGCGCAGGGCGTGGTCTGTCGCGCTGAGCCGTGACGAGAAAATTGCTGTTGTTGCAAACGGTCTTTCTGACGACATCACGTTGATCGACATGGATACCTACCGGCCCATCCGTTCAATTCCGGCCGGTCGTGTGCCGCATACCGTGGTGATAGACGATTGAGGCTCCTTCTTACCGCTTTTCTGGCCCTCGTTTTGGCACCTGTTTCCTCCGCCAACGAGGTTCGGATTGGTCTTTTGCGGTTCGAAAAGGACCCCCGTTACGACGAAAATATGGCCTATGCCCGTATCGAGCTACGCCCGCTGGGTGAAGTGGAAACGGCGGTCGAGATGGCACTCAAGGATATGCAGATTCTGACGGATGCTCGGGGTCTCAAAACCGTGCTGTCAAAGGTGTCGACCGATGAGGCCAGTTTGTTAGAAGTCGCCAGCAAGCTGGTAGCTGACGGGATAACTCATCTGATTGTCGATCTCCCAGCGATTTATGTGGATGAGGTTGCTACCGCGCTTGCTGCGTCGCCCGTAACGATCCTTAACACCACGGCCCCGGATGACTGGTTGAGGCGCCGCTGTCACCCCAACCTTCTTCACACCGCAGCAAGTGATCGCATGATCGCAGATACGCTGGTGCAACACGCGGTCAGTATGAAGTGGAAAAACCTGCTGATCCTGCGTGGTAAAACCCCGCGTGATGCAGCCAGGGCGGATGCATTTCAAGAAGCGGCGACGCGGTTTAGGCTCCGCATCGTCGCAGATCGCACCTTCGATCTGTCTACAAATCCAGCCATGCGAGAGCAAAACAATATCGCTTTGATTTCGGGCGGTACCCGTGAGTACGACGCGGTTTTTATTGCCGACGAAATTGGCGAGTTCGCACGCTATGTCCCCTATCAGATTGCGCTGCCCCGGCCCGTGATCGGGGCAACGGGTCTGGTGGCGGTAGAGTGGCATTGGGCCTTTGAACGCTATGGTGCGCCGCAAGTGAATTCGCGCTTTGAAAGCCAATCAAAAGACGGTCGGCGCATGACCTGGCAGGACTGGTCAGCCTGGATTGCCACGCGCGCGGTTCTTACGGCATTCGCCAAGACGCGCAGTGAGGAATTGGCAGACGTGAATGGCTTTTTGCGGTCTCAAAAGCTGCGGCTGGACGGATCGAAAGGTGCGCAAATGAGCTTTCGGCCTTGGAACAACCAGTTGCGTATGCCCATCCTACTGTCGACCCACAACGCGATCATCAATGTGACCCCCTTGGAAGGATTCCTGCATCAGACCAATACACTGGATACTCTGGGGGCGGATGAAAGAGAGTTCGCCTGTGACTGAGGAGCAGCAGGAGCACTACAGCCAGCGAAACTATCTTCTGGGAATCTACGCGGTCACCGAACGAGAGATCCTAAAGTTCTTTCGCCAGCGGGAACGGCTCCTGTCTTCAATCGTAAGACCATCTCTGTGGCTGTTCATTTTTGCCTCAGGACTGCAAAACCTGCTCGGGGTTTCTATCATCGAGCCCTATGTCACCTACACGCCCTATCAGGAATATATCCTGCCGGGCCTGGCAGGGATTATCGTGTTGTTTCAGTGCATGCAGGCTGCTTTGTCGCTGGTTTATGACAAAGAGGCTGGTGTGATGCGGGTCATGTTGGTTTCGCCGTTGCCGCGACACTTTCTGTTATTTGCCCGGATCTTTGGGGCCACGTTGCTGGCGGTGCTGCAGGTCTATTTCTTTCTCGGACTGGCGGCTGCTTTCGGCTTTTACATGACGCACATGGGGATGATCCTGATGCTCCCGGCTTTGCTCGCTGCCGGTATCATGCTGGGTTCAATCGGCCTGCTGATCACCGTCTATACCCGCCAGATCGAGAATTTCGCAGGGATGATGAATTTCGTTATTTTCCCGATGTTTTTCATGTCCTCAGCCCTTTATCCCCTTTGGAAGCTCCGGGAGTCGGGGGCTGATTTGCTTTACTGGCTGGCCCAGTTTAACCCCTTCACCCACTGTGTCGAGCTGATCAGATTTGCTGCTTATGGCAAATTCAACGCGCTAGCCGCCCTCGTCGTGCTGTCTTGTACCGTCATTGCATTCGTGCTCGCGGCACGAGGCTATGACCCAAATTCAGGCGCAATCACCCGCATCAAGCGCTAAGTCCCACGCGTCCTGAGCAGCGCCGGAAAAACAGACAGTCTACCAGCAGGAAACAGCAGCAGAGAGGACGCCTTTACTCAGAAACGGGTTGGGGCAGGGCCAGCGGCGCGTCCGACTGCTGATACATCCACGCGATCAGATTTGCCCGATCTACCTCGTCCTTGAGGCCGACAAACCCCATTTTGGTTCCCGCGACCCAAGCCTTGGGTTTGAGCAAAAAGCCATCCAGGGCTTCCGCAGTCCAGTTGCCCTCGATTTCAGAGAGCGCGCTTGAATAGTTGAAGTCTTCCCTACTGGCGATATCGCGGCCAACAACATTCCAGAGTGCTGGACCAATACGGTTTCCTCCGTCCTTTTCAAACGAATGGCACGTCGTACACCGCGCCGCTACCTTTGGACCCAAGGCCGCATCCGCTTCGGCGAGCAGGTTAGCAATGGGGGTGGGACGGTCTTCTTCGCTGACGCTCGCAATCGCGGTTTTGGGGATATTGAAGTCGTGAACGCCCTCATCGTGAGGGTCATGATTTGCCGTATTGGGCACTTTGGCGACCTGAACCAGGTTTAGCCCCAGAATCACTGTGAACAAGAGAAAGGAAAGGATCAGAAAAGAACGATTCATCGACTGCACCTCCGGTAGACTACGTTACTGTTGCACCCCGAAAAGCGCGATGAAGGCATTGATCTTTAGTTTTTGCGTTCGACGCTCCAAAACGCCCTTAAAGCACGATTTTACAGGGGCTTAGGACATTTTGCGGCACTATGAAAACTAATGCAAACAGACTTTTTCCTCCCGGCAAAAATCGAAAATAGCTTAAGCTGCCTTCGCGCCGAGTTATGATTCTTACTGATTTTACAGAGGGAGTTTTTTTGCAGGTACGACCGGGTCTTTCATTGTCGGAAAACAGGCCACGCGTCGTTAAATATCTGGAGTACTGAGCTTTAAAAAGATGACTGCTCTGGACTATCGCCAGAGCAGTCCATGCCGTTTATTTGTTGGCCTGTGCGGAGCCATCAGTTGGGTTGTGACCACTTTTGCCTGCAGTCGCATTCGTAAAGTTGTGGCGGTCGCTGGCTGTATCACCCGGATTGTTGTTCCCTTGGTGGTTTGCCCCATGGCCATGCCAGTCCGTCGTAAAACCCGCTGGTCCATCTGCTGCTGGTCCCGCAACTGCAGTTGTGCACACTAAAAGAGCGCCTGTGATCATGCCGATGATTTTCATGAGATGCTTCCTTTTCCATATCAATACACTAATGGTTATCAAAATATTGAAATGATACAAGAACTTCAAAATGGGATTTAATTCAATTGTAATAATTAACGTATTGCAGCCGGGAAAAGCTGAGAAGTTGCCGCCTCAAACATGCAAGCGCCATGTCCGTCCATGCGGTGACAGGCCGTAGTGAAGCCCAACCGGGAAACAAGAGCGCAGGCTACGTCAGGTCCTTGCTCTGTGCCGTGCAAAACAAAGACTGGGGATTGCCCGCTTCGTTCGTTCCGCCCTACATGAGAGGAGTCGGCATGGCACCGCTTCAAACTTAAGCTAGTCTAAGCGTTTGGGGCGGACCATTTCGATGTGCCCAGCTAATGACTTTTGAAAACACATGAAACTACTTCGGCGATGGTTAGCTAATCAGTTTAAGAAAGCTTCGC
>JBMZBW010000014.1:0-36939 GCA_049612785.1 Alphaproteobacteria bacterium
TTGCAATTCAGTGCCGAGTGACGACTGAAGACCCAGAGAATTCTTTCGTTCCGGATTACGGCAAAATCGTTGCTTACCGCTCTCCCGCAGGCTTTGGTGTTCGTCTCGATGGCGGCACAGCCTTTGCCGGTGCCGTGGTAACGCCGCACTATGACTCCCTGCTCGCCAAAGTAACCGTCACCGCACCTGATCGGGATCAGGGCATTGCGCGAATGAGTCGCGCATTGGCCGAGTTCCGTATTCGCGGCATCAAGACCAACCTGCCATTTTTGCAGCGTGTGATCCGCCACGATGACTTCCGTACGGCTGTTCTTACAACGCGCTTTATCGACGACACGCCTGAGTTATTCCACTTCCCACCACGCCGGGATCGCGCTTCTAAGCTGCTGCGTTTCCTCGGGGAAGTTGTCGTCAACGGCAACCCGGAAATGGAAGGCCGACCAGCCGTCGCAAGAGCGCCGCTGCAGCGCCTGCCAATGGTCGATGCGGACGTTAAGAACCGCGAAACCGCCAAAATGGTTTTTGACCGTGACGGTGCAAATGGACTGGTAGACTGGATCAAGCAGCAGGATCGTTTGCTTGTGACGGATACGACCTTCCGCGATGCGCACCAGTCCCTGCTGGCCACGCGCATGCGGACGGCGGATCTTGTTGCGCCGATGGCAGCCTATGAAAACGGTCTGCGCGGTCTTTTCAGTCTTGAAGTCTGGGGGGGCGCAACCTTTGACGTGGCGTACCGGTTCCTCAAGGAAGACCCGTGGAAGCGTCTGGCTCAGATGCGCGAGGCGGCTCCCAGCCACCTGTTCCAAATGCTGCTCCGCGGCTCGAACGCCGTGGGCTACACAAACTACCCCGACAACGTGGTCAAAGATTTCGTCAATCGTGCTTTTGATGGCGGCAAAGGTGTCGATGTCTTCCGCGTGTTTGACAGCCTCAACTGGGTCGAAAATATGCGCGTCGCCATTGACGCCGTGATCGACGCTGGCGCGATTTGCGAGGCCACGATTTGTTACTCAGGCGACCTGCTGAGCGCCAACGAAGACAAGTACACGCTTGGATACTACGTTGATATGGCCAAGCAGTTCGAAGCTGCTGGTGCCCATACCCTCGCCATCAAGGACATGGCCGGCGTTGCGCGTCCTGCTGCTGTCGCGAAGCTGGTAAAAACGCTCAAAGGCGAAGTTAGTTTACCGATCCATTTCCACACCCATGACACCTCCGGCGGTCAGGTTGCTGCTGTCCTCGCCGCAAGCGAAGCCGGTGTTGATATTGTCGATGCGGCAATGGATCCACTCTCCGGTCTGACCTCCCAGCCAAACCTCGGTACGATTGTGGAATCGCTCCGGGGGCTGGAGCGAGATACCGACTTGTCGCGAGACACACTCGACAAAATCGCTCACTACTGGGAAGGCGCACGCCGCCACTATGCCGCTTTCGAAGCCGACATGCGCGCTGGATCATCCGATGTATTCGAGCACGCCATGCCGGGTGGGCAGTACACCAACCTGCGCCAGCAAGCGCGCAGCCTTGGCATCGAGCACCGCTGGCCGGAAGTGGTAAAGCGGTACGCTGAGGTTAACCAGCTGTTCGGTAACATCGTTAAGGTGACCCCATCCTCCAAAGTCGTCGGCGACATGGCACTGTTCATGGTGTCCCATAACCTGACACCTGAAGACGTCGTAGACCCGGAAAAGGAAGTGGCCTTCCCGGACTCTGTTGTGTCGTTCTTCCGTGGCGATCTGGGTCAACCGGTTGGTGGCTTCCCAGAAAAGCTCCAGGCCAAAGTTCTGCGCGGTGAAGCGCCGCTGTCCGAGCGCCCTGGCGCTTCCCTGCCCCCGGTTAATTTTGAGAAGATCCGCAAGGAACTCGCAGAAACCTTTGGCCGGGATGCCAAGGATATCAGCGACAGGGACATCGCAGCCTACGTTCTGTATCCGAAAGTCTTCCTCGACTTCGCCAGCCACCGACGCGATTTCGGTGATACCTCACTGCTCCCAACGCCCGTGTTCTTCTACGGTCCGGAAGTGGGTGAGGAGCTGTCCGTTGAAATCGATGCGGGCAAGCGCCTGATCATTCGCCTGTTGGCTGTATCCGACCCGGACGCCAAAGGCCGCCGGACGGTGTTCTTTGAACTGAACGGTCAGCCCAGAAACGTGGTCGTCCAAGACGCCAACGCCGCCGCTGACAGCACGGCACGCCCCGTTGCCACGGGTGCACCGGGTGAAGTCGCAGCGCCGATGCCCGGTGCGATTGTCACGGTCAACGTAACGGTTGGCGACGAGGTGAAGAAGGGCGACGTTCTGCTGTCGCTCGAAGCCATGAAAATGGAGACCAGCGTCTATTCTGATCAGGACGGTAAAGTCGAAGAAGTCTTCATCAAAGCCGGTGATCAGGTGGACGCCAAAGACCTGCTTCTCAAGTTCGAAGCCTGACGCCTTTGCGGGGGTGAGGCAAAGGGATGCGCTTGCACAAGGCACGCATGACTTTGCTTCCCCGCAAATTCAAGCTAAACAGCAGATGAATTTGGCGAGATAAGCGTCCGGGGTTAACGCCGCCCCAATCACAGCTGTAGAGCCCGTCTGAATGGACCAACTCCGCATTGCGGTGGCGCAAATTAACCCGACAGCCGGGGATATTTGGCGCAATCTCGAACTCCACATCGAAGCCTATGAAGAAGCTGCTGAAAATGCCGATCTGGTTGTTTTTTCAGAATGCTCCCTTACAGGCTATCCGATTGGAGATTTGGCTCTGCACGAGCAGTTCCTCAAAGATTGCATGCAGGCCAATGACAAACTCGTTGAACTGACTGACGGAGAAGGCCGCCCCGGCATCCTGTTTGGTAGCGTCAACGTAGACGAAGAGATTGAGCCGCCCTTTTATGCCTATGCCTCTGCGCATCGCCGGATGAAAGGGCGCACTTTCAATACCGCCATCCTTGCCGAAAACGGTGAAGTCATCGGGACGCGCCACAAGAACTCTCTACCGACCTTTGGTCCGTTTGATGAGGAACGCTGGTTTGAACCCGGCCCTCTGCAAGGCCCCGTGATGTTCCGAGGCGCTAAAATTGGTCTCCAGATTTGTGACGACGCCTGGCGCGAAGATGGTCCGGAAACGCTGGAAGAAACCGGCGCGGACATGGTGATTGTGCTGAATGGCTCTGGCTATACCGTAGACATCATGGACCAGCGCCACGCCGCCATGACCCGCCTCAGCCAGATCCACGGTTATCCGATCATCTACACCAATCTTGTGGGTGGTCAGGATGGCATGGTTTTCGACGGTGGTGGCTTCTGCATCAATCCGGGCGGAGACTTTGCCGGTTGTTTCCCTCTGGCGGAAACCGGTGTGTTCAATACCCGCTGGATGCGAGTAGAGGGAAGCTGGCGCTGCGTTTCGGCTCCCAAGGATGAGCCGGAATCAAGCTGGGCGGCGGTGACAAAAGTGCTGCGTCTGGGTGTCGAAGACTTCGCACGGAAAAACCGGCTTTCGGTTGAGATTGCTGACGTGGCGCACCCTGCGACGGAAATGCTAAAGGCGCTTGTTCCCAATATCGACTGGAAAACGGGAAACACCCTGACCCTGCTGCCCTGGTCCAAGACCGATCTGGCCTTGGGTGAGTTCGAAAATCGTCACGGTATCGACGGCCCGCGCATGGCGCCTTTTGGTGATGTTTACAGCTCCGACCTGTCGTCGCTGGCCGAAGCCATGGGCGAAGAAGCCCCGCCGGTTGGTAATACGGAAACAGACCGACAGCTGCAGGCCTTGATCGAAGACGAATTGTGCCTCGATGGTCTGGAAGACGACGGATACCGGGTTGAGGCGTGCATTGACCTCTGGAAGAAAATCTCGCTCTCAGAGTACAAGCGCCAAGTGGCACCCGTTGTCATTCGCCTGAGCCAGCGTGCGCTGGTTGGTGACCGCGCCTACCCACTGACAAATCGATACCGGTTCCCATCAGACCTTTAGGATGACTCCCTTGACCCTTCGCGTTCGTTTCGCTCCTTCACCAACCGGCTGGTTGCACCTCGGCAACATCCGTACCGCGGTCATCAATTGGATGCACGCCAAACAGGCCGGTGGTGAGTTCCTGCTCCGGATCGATGATACGGACCTCGAACGCAGTACCGAAGAGTTCCGTTTGGGCATCGAAGAAGACATGACCTGGCTGGGCCTGACATGGGACGATTATGCCAAACAGTCCGAACGATTTGATGAATACGACAAAGCGCGCGACGGGTTGATCGCGAGCGGTCGGCTTTATGCTTGCTACGAGACTGGCCCAGAACTGGAGCTGATGCGCAAAACCGCGTCAATTCAGGGGAAACCTTTCATCTACAACCGCGCTGCTTACCCCCTGTCCGCAGAAGATGAAGCCAAATTCAAGGCCGAGGGCCGGGAAGCGCATTGGCGTTTTGCGCTCAAGCCCGGCGAAATCAAATGGAATGATCTCGCTCGCGGTGAAACCAGCTTCATGGCTGAAAATCTGTCCGACCCTGTATTGATTCGCGGCGATGGCTCCTACCTCTACACGCTGTGTTCCGTCCTTGATGACATTGATCTGGGCATGACGGACATCATTCGCGGCGAAGACCATACTTCCAACACCGCCACGCAGATCCAACTGTTTGACGCGCTTGCTGAACAAAAGGGTCTGACCGATTTCCAGATGCCGCGTTTCGCGCATATGCCTTTGGTTAGCGGTGCTGATGGTTCCAAGCTCTCGAAATCCAACGGTGCCCTGTCCATTCGCGATTTGCGCGAGGAAGGAGGATTGGAGCCGCTGACCATTGTTGCTTTCCTCAGTCGTCTGGGCACACCCGATGGCCCACAACCCGTATCAGATATCGGCGAGCTGGCTTCGACCTTCAGCATAGAGCGGTTTGGCCGTTCAGGGCCGCGCTTGGACCCTGAAGAGCTGGGCCCGCTGAACGGAAAGATTGTCCGACAGCTGCCTTACAGCGCGGTATCAGGCCGTTTTGAGGGAATGACGGAAGCGCAGTGGGCCGCCATCCAGCCCAATCTGGAGAAGCTGAACGATGTGGCGGACTGGCTCGCATTGATCCATGGCCCTGTGACACCGGAAATCGAGGATTCAGGCTTTACGGGCAAAGCCGCAGAGCTTCTGCCGGAAGGCGCCCTGACATCTGACAGCTGGAAAGTCTGGACCGACGCAGTCAAGGAGGCCACCGGCGCCAAAGGCAAGTCTCTGTTCATGCCCCTTAGACTGGCTCTCACCGGCCAGCCTCGCGGCCCGGAAATGGCCGTTCTTTTGCCGCTGATTGACCGTACAAAAATCATTGCCCGGCTTAACGGGCAGGTTGCCTAACACCGTCCTAAGGATCTGAATCATATGGCCGACATCCGCCTCACCAACACGCTGACGCGACAGGTTGAAGTTCTCGAACCCCTCGTTTCAGGTCAAGTTGGCGTCTACCTGTGCGGACCAACGGTCTATGATCTGGCCCACTTGGGCAATGCGCGATCAGCCGTGAATTTCGACATGTTGCACCGTTTGTTGCGGCATGATTTCGGGATCGGCAATGTCACCTTTGTGCGAAATATCACCGACGTTGATGACAAGATCATCGCGCGTTCGA
Source organism: Alphaproteobacteria bacterium (assembly GCA_049612785.1). Lineage (GTDB taxonomy): Bacteria > Pseudomonadota > Alphaproteobacteria > UBA7985 > UBA7985 > UBA7985. The sequence goes on from JBMZBW010000014.1 coordinate 5,598, forward strand.
TTGAGACGGGCCGCCCCATTGGCGAACTGACAGCGGCCTCTACACAGGACTATCTGGACGATCTTGACGCTCTAGGGGTCCTGCCCGTAACCGACATGCCGCGAGCGACAGAGTACATCGCTGAAATGATCGCAATGATCGAGGTGCTGATTGCCAAAGGCCATGCCTATGTCGCAGAGGACGGAAATGTCCTGTTCCACGTGCCGTCGATGAAGGACTACGGCCAACTCTCACGCCGCAGTCAGGATGACATCATTGCCGGCGCGCGCGTGGAAGTCAGTTCAGCCAAAAAAGACGCTTCAGATTTCGTTCTTTGGAAGCCCAAAAAGGCTAACGAACCCGACAGCGCTGCCTTTGACAGTCCATGGGGTCTGGGTCGTCCCGGTTGGCACATCGAGTGTTCCGCCATGTCCAAGTCTATCCTTGGGGACGTGTTCGACATCCACGCTGGTGGCAATGATCTGATCTTTCCACACCACGAAAACGAAATCGCCCAAAGCCGCTGTGCAAACGAGTCAGCTCACATGGCCAAGACCTGGCTTCACAATGGTATGTTGATGGTTGAGGGTCAGAAAATGTCCAAGTCACTGGGCAACTTCTTTACCGTGCGCGATTTGCTGGGTCAGGGTCACAACGGTGAAACCCTGCGCCTTTCGCTGCTATCCGGCCACTACCGCGCTCCGCTGGACTTCACCCAAGCCAAACTGGTTGAAGCGAAAAACCGACTGGATAGCTGGTACCGCGCGTGGGATGGCGTAGAGCCTGCGTCCGAAGTGCCAGAGCGTGTCTTGGACGCTGTACGCGATGATATGAACACCCCGCAGGCTTTCGCGGAGATTGATTCGCTCAAGTCAGACCCAGCCGCACTTGCCGCAGCCGCTCAATTCCTCGGCCTCCTGACCCAATCCCCGCAGGCTTGGTTCCAGGGTGGTGGTCGTGAGGACGGATTGACCGCAGACGCAATCGACGGCCTAATTGAAGAGCGCGCCGAAGCCAAAAAAGCCAAAAACTTTGGCCGCGCAGATGAAATTCGCGATCAACTGACGGAGGCTGGCATCGTTCTCGAAGACGGTGCTGGAGGGACGACATGGCGGCGAGGATAGCCTTGGTTGTCGGACTGCTGACCGCATTGCTGACAGCGTGTGATGCAACCGACCCTATCGAAGATGAAAGTGCAATCAGCAGCTCGGAAAACCTGCCTGAGGCCCAAGAGCTGACCAAGGAAAACCCCGTTTCCTTCATCGAACTCGAAGGGCCGAATTTTCACGTGGTTTACAACCCAAAGGTCGTCTCGGATGACGGTGTTCTCTGGCACAGTCACAAAAACTGTCCAGACAGCCCACCGAACTACGCTTTTCCAGTTTCCAAGCCCGTCAAGCTCAGCGATGGCTTGCAGCGCGTGACCATGGCCTGCCAATATAAGTACAACTGAGCGGCATGCCCCGTAATGCGTGCTGCCATCGCATCACGCCTTGCATTGGGAGAAGCAAATATGCGCGCTTTGGTCTGCGAAAACCTTGGTCCAATCCATACCCACTCTGTCAAAGAAATCGACGACCCGACCCCGGGAAAGGGTCAAGTTGCGCTTCGGGTCAAAGCCTGTGGCGTCAACTTCGCTGATACGCTGATCGTTCAAGGTCTTTATCAGGAAAAGCCGGAAACGCCTTTTGTTCCCGGTGCAGAGGTCGCTGGTGAAATCCTCGCTTTGGGAGAGGGCGTGAAGGGCGTCGAAGTCGGTCAGCGGGTGATCGCGCTCGTATCAACCGGCGGCTTTGCCGAAATTGCGCTGGCCAATGCAGCGACCCTTATTCCTCTGCCGGACGGCATCGCCTTCACCGATGCGGCGGCTTTCACCATCGCCTATGGCACCTCGCACGTCGCGCTAGAAACACGGGCGCAGCTCAAGTCGGGCGAAACCCTGATGATCAATGGTGCATCGGGCGGCGTGGGCCTCACGGCAGTCGAGATCGGCAAGCAAATGGGCGCGACGGTCATTGGTTTGGCCAGCACCGAAGAGAAGCGTGAACTGGTCCGCAGCCGCGGCGCAGACCATGTTTTCGACGTTGCAGACCCGGAGCTGCGCGACAAGGTGAAGGCGCTTGGCGGAGCTGACGTCGGTTATGATGTGATTGGTGGAGACGCGTTCAACACCATGCTGCGGTGCATGAAGTTCGAGGGCCGATTGCTGACGGTGGGTTACGCTTCCGCTGAAATCCCAAAGGTGCCTGCCAACTTGCTTTTGGTGAAAAACATCTCGGTTGTGGGTGTCTACTGGGGCAGCTACGCGCGGCATAACCCGGGCGTGATGATGGGGTCCTTACTCAAGCTCATGGGTTGGCTGAAGGAAGGTAAGCTCAAGCCGCACGTTTCCGACATCGTTCCTCTCGAGGAAGCCACCAGAGGGTTAGAAGCGCTTGCAACGCGGAAGTCGGTCGGCAAGGTCGTTATTCAGCCCTAGTCTTGAAACTAAAAAAGGGGAACCAAAGCGGCTCCCCTTTTTCATTTTTGTCTTGGTTGACGAGGCTAGTTCGCCGCGCGCGCTTTCGAGGTATTTGCAATCCAGTCGCCGATATCCTCGGAAACGACCTCACCGGTCTGAAGGTCTTTGAGTTTCTGGATCCGGTCCGCACGGAAGGTCAAACACGAGTAACCATCGGTCGGGAAACTATCGAGGTTCAGGTTCCCTTTGCGGTGGACCAAGGCATAGACGAGGATTTCCCGCTCAGACGGCTGGCCTTTTGAATCCACGTAGTCGATGTGAAAATGCCGCGCCATGGCTCCATCGATGAAATCGCCACCAAACATTGCGTTCAGGTCCGTCTGAGACTTGCCGCGGAATTCCACCCGCTCGGTCGCATGCATGGTTTTGGCCGTTTCACCAATTTCGTCTTTCAGGCTCGCAACCTCTGCACGCAGGGCCGCGTTTTCAGACTGCAGCGCTGCCGAATCTCCGCCATCTTGAGCGGCCATCTGTGCTTCTGCCAACCGAGCTTCCAACGACGCGATCCGGGCATCTCGATCCGCCAACTCGGCGGCACCAGCCCCGACATCCCTGGACTCAGTTGCCACGCTCCCCGCATCAGAATCGCTGTCCAGCGCACCAAGGAACCAAAGCATGACGGCCCCAATCATCGCAAAGATAGTCAGCGGCCAAATCAGCCACCACGGGTATTCAGATATCCCAGCAGCAGAGAATAACCCCAGCTGTGACAGGATACTCAACAAAGCAGCAATACCCAGGATCAGAGCGACAATACGTCTCCAATTCATCTTCCATTCCTTTCCCTAACTTTTGGGTCATTTATACTTTTCTATCTCATTCCGTCTTTTTCAAGACTTTATCGAAATTGAAGCTCAATTCGGCGATTTTGGGCATAAGCGGCCGGGGTTGCTTCATCGATCAGAGGGTGGAATTCGCCCATTCCAACCGCAGCCAAGCGCTCGGGCGGCAAGCCAGCATCCACCAGCGTCCGCACCACTGTGGCGGCACGGAAAGCTGAAAGCTCCCAATTCGATGGCCAACGGCTACCAGAAGGCGTTGCATCCGCATGGCCCTGCACTTGGAGCTGCCATTCCTCATCCTGCGGTAAGGTCGCTATTGCCTCCTGCAAATCAGCCGCCATTCCATTGAGCAGCGCTTGACCGCTTTGGCTCAAACGGGCGCTGCCGGGTTGGAACAGAGAAGCACCGCTAGACAGGACCAGACGATCATCATGGAAAGCCAATCCTTCACTGCCGGTCTCACGGCTGCTTTCCAGCCATTGACGCAGAGCAATATTCAGGGTGTCCGAGGACTGATTGAGACCAGCGTTTCGCAGTGCAATCCGCAGGTTCTCATTCGTTGCTTCTTGAGCCTGTAATTGAGCGCGAAGCTCACCTTCGTCAGAGCCTCTTTCAAGTGCTGCAGCCAACTCAGCCTCCAGCGCTTCGATGCGGGTTGCAGCCGCCAGGTTACACGCGTTCAGTGACGCATCCACGCTGCCCACATGGGTCCGCAGCAATTTCAGCTCACCCTCCGCTTTCGCCAACAGGGATTCGGTTGAATTCAGGCTGTTACTGGTATCCCGCAGACGCCCCTCCAACTCAGCCTTGGAAGACAGCGCCGAGCGCAGGGCTTCCTCGGAACGATCAAGGTCGGTAGCACGCTTGCCGATCAGAGCCTGTAAACCTGCGAGCCTGTTCCCTGCGTCACCCGAATTTTCGCGAAGACCGGCGAGTTGAGCTTCCAGCTCTACAATCCGATTTTCACGATTTTTCATGTCGCCCATCAGCTTAGGAACCTGACTGGCCTCTGCGCTAACATCCGAAAGACGCGCCTGCAGCGATGCCACGTCAGCATCACGCTCGGCTTGAGAGCGGGCAATCTGGGAGCGGAGATCGGCGATCAAGGCGTCTCGCTCTGCATTGGCCTCTTTTTCTGCCATGAGTTCCGCGCTTAAGGCATCCTGCGCAACCTTCGCTGCATTCTTCCGCTGCTGGAGCTCAACTTCCAGCGCATTAACCTGATCCTCTGCTGCTTTAAGTGCAGCCGAAGCATTGGGCAGCTTCGCCGCGAGGGTGGTCGAAGCTGCAAGCTCACTCGAAATCGCTTCCAGCTCCGAGCGCATCGCTGCTTCATCGGACATGGAGGCGTTCAATTTGGCCCGAAGGTCTTGGATTTCGGCTTGAGCCAGGGCCAGCTGACCCCGGATGTCACCGGTCGCGTTTGCCGTATCCGTTGCGTTGGCTTTGAAGGCTTCAAAATCGGCGCGACAGGCTGAAAGCGCACCGACAGCACTTTCAAGGTCTGAACCCAGGCGGCTTGCATCGGCTCTGCTCTTTTCACCCAGAGCTTCGTAGCCAGCTTGCAGGTTGTCACGCTCCGTACGAACAGCCAGGGCCTCTGTCTCTGAGGCTTTGAGGGCAGCTTGAAGCTGGACGATTTCTGCCGACATACCCTCTTCACCCATCATGGCTGCGTCGAGTTGAGACTGCTGCGCGCTGATGGTTCCCCTCAGCTGCTCAATCTGCAGATCCAGCCCGGCGATCTGGGAGGTGAGATTATCCTGAGCATCGAGAAGTTCGACGTTTTGAGACCGAGACACATCCAAAGCATTCTGTAACTCGTCAGCACGGCACGCGCCGGCGACTGAGATTTGGTTCTCAAGCTCAGCAATCCGCGCCAACGCGAGATCTCTCTCACTGCTTAAGGCACCAGCGCGGATCTCAGCCTGCTTTGTTGCTTCCAGCTGGTCCCCTAACCGCCTTTCAACATCACAGAACTTATTTTTCGCGACATAGGATGCACCGACGAACCGGATCAGACGGTTGCTTTCACCGCCACACGTGGGGGTCCTGCTTTGGGCTGAAGCCGTTGGAACGATCATGGTCAGGGCAAACAAACCGCTGATCAAAGCCGTCTGCAGGGTTCCCAGCAGCGAAAACTTTGATCGTGGCAGAGTGACGTAAGAGATAGGCATTAAGTCATGCTCCTCAGGGTCTCGTTGTGTGACATCATAAACTTAAACACGCGTCAGGGTATGGGATCCAGACTGCTCTAGCAGGTGGATTGGGAAGCCTCACAATATACCAGTAGAGCTTGTTTTTGTTTTTGCATAAAATTTTATATAAATCAATCTCAGGGACACAGCCAAGCTTCCTTCGCCTTAACATACCCTTCTGACCCCTCCCAAACCCTTTCTCGCGCAAGGAGATTTTGTAGGCACTTTAGAGCGCAAGAAGTTGTATTTTTTGGAGCGTCTTTACCAAAGCCAACGGGATCGCCAGAGGGTCTTTGAAAAACAAAAAAACCCCGAGTGCCGCTGCCACAGCTCTCGGGGTCCGAAAAAAGCTTCAGCGGCCCTTAGCCGCCCAAAGTACTCTTCACAACTTCAGCCATAATCCTGCTGATAGCAATTTTGCAATCATTTATTACAAATTGCACACGCATTCCCAGGTGCGTTGTTACTCGTTAAGCACAGCCTCAACCCATTCGAGGCGATCCTGCCCCCAGAATAGCTCTTCACCCACAACATAGGTTGGCGCACCAAAAACGCCTGCTTCGATCGCAGCCGCTGTATCTTGATCGTAAACGGCTTCGATGGCGTCCGTTTCGGCGAGCGCCAGAATGGTATCTGCATCTTGTCCAGCCTCAGACAGCAAAGCCTTCACCGTTTCAATATCTGAAAGATCCCGATCCTCGGCCCAAACCGCTCGATGCGCACGACCAATGAAGTCCCAGGGAGACTGACCCTGCTGCACCAGCGCCAGAACGCAACGCGCCGCCATCGCTTCATCGACAGGGAAGTGCTTGGGCACGAGGTTCAAGGGCAGTTCCTTGCGGGCTGACCAACGCCGCAACTCCGCAAACCGAAGCGCCTGCCGCTGCGGGGAACGTTTTGCCGGTGGCACACCGCCAGTTGCCCCAAATACAGCGCCAATCTTGATGGGATGGAATTCGACCTGAACATCATCACGATCAACGATCCCCTGAAGCTCATCATGGCCCAGATAGGAAAACGGGGAGATGAGGGCGAAATAGTAGTGCAGCGTTTTCAATGTTAACGACCCTTCTTGAAATGGTGATAAGAGCGCATGCTTGACCCTCTCACTTATGGAGCTTTTAGCGGCAATGGACATCGCTACCAGTATCAAAGATCTCCGAAATGCGCTTCGCGGAAAAGGCGGGAATCAACGAACAGGTTTCATACCGACGATGGGTGCGCTCCATGCTGGTCATTTGTCGCTGGTTTCGGTCGCCAGAAGTCACTCGGATCGTGTGGCTGCGTCCATTTTTGTCAATCCAACTCAGTTTGCACCGGGTGAAGACCTCGACGCTTACCCCCGCACGCTTGAGGCGGATTTAGCGGCGTTGGAGCGCGCAGGTTGCGATGTCGCCTTCGTGCCTCAGACCGCCACTATGTACCCCAGTGGTGAAGTGACACGCGTGACCGTTCCCGGCCCTTTATCCGAAATGCTCGAAGGCGCGCACAGGCCGCATTTTTTCACAGGTGTAGCGACGGTGGTCACAAAACTGCTGGCGAGCGCGCAGGCGGACGTTTCGATTTTTGGCGAAAAAGACTTCCAGCAGCTGCAGGTCATTCGACGGATGGCCCAAGATCTGTTGCTGGGTACGGAAGTCATCGGCGCTCCCACAATACGGGCCGAGGATGGTTTGGCGCTTTCATCCCGCAACACCTATCTCGATGTCCAAGAACGCCAGATCGCGCCCGCGCTGTATCAGTCGCTGCGAGACGCACACGATGCCATCCTCAATGGTGTCGAACCTGAACGCGCAACCGACGAAGCGATCAGCAAAATTCAGAAGGCTGGTTTTGGGTCAGTCGACTATATCGCTTATCGGTCAGCCGACACCCTTGCCAAGCCCGAGCAGAAACTCGAACAGGGTCAAGGCAGGCTGCTCGCCGCCGCTTGGTTGGGGAAGACCCGTTTGATTGACAATATTGGCGTCTAACGCAACGCTTGAATCGCAGGACCGTAATCGTCAGCTTTGAAGACGCTCGTTCCTGCGACCAAGATCGAGGCGCCAGCCTCTACCAGCGCCTTCGCATTGCCTTCACCGACGCCGCCATCAATCTCAATGTCAATATCACGGTCGCCAATCATGGCTTTCAGAGCCGCGACGCGTTCAAAGGTTTCTGGGATGAACTTTTGTCCGCCAAAACCCGGATTGACCGACATCACAACAACCTGATCCGCAACGCTCAATAAGGGAGCGACACTTTCAACCGGGGTTCCGGGATTGAGGGCAATGCCGGATTTCAGCCCCATGTCACGAATGGCCTGTAGCGCGCGGTGCGGATGGTCCCCTGCCTCAACATGAACAGCGATCCGCGCAGCACCTGCGTCGCGAAAGGCCGCCAGATAAGGCTCATAGGGTGCAATCATCAGGTGTACGTCCATGGGGATCGAAGCGACCCGGTTCATCGCCTCCACAACCGGTAGGCCAAAGGACAGGTTCGGCACGAAATGCCCGTCCATGATGTCGATGTGCAGCATGTCTGCGCCACCGGCTTCAACCGCCCGCACTTCAGCCTCCACATTACCAAAGTCACAAGCGAGCATAGAGGGGGCGATTTGGACCATGAGAGGGTTTCCAGAGTCAGTGTTCAGGAGCCGTGGCCATCATCGGCCTTACTGTCCTTGCGTTTACCGTAGAGGGCTTCACGTTCCAAGTGCTGGCGCTGAGCCGCATAGAAGTCATTCAAGAAGTCGCGGTGAAATTCTGGCGCAATCCCTGTTTCAAACCCGATTTTCAGGCAAATACGCTCAACCACCCGTTCGAAAACCTCGTCTTGATCCGGGCGACCCTGTTCACGCAAGAGCCCTTCCAAGACCTGAAGCTCAAAGCGGCCATAGGTCTCCAACTGGTCTTGGGTAAATCTGAACCGGTTTTCAGCAGTTTGGGTTTGAGCAGCGATGTCAGGCAACAGCACGGGCTTGGCCTGCTGCACGACAATGGTGCCTCCTAGCAGATCGCCCAAACGCCTGCGATCAGCGTCGAAGAAAATGTAAGCCGAGAGACCCACGGCCCAGGTCAGGGAGACAAGGCTATTCAAAGCCGATGTCGGTCCGACCAAACCTGCGCCCGCCACCAGCGGTAAAAACAATTCGACCTGCCGCATGAAGTTGCGGACCACCAATCCGCTCAGCGACAGTGGCTGGCCGTTGGCCCCGATCACGCGGAGACCCATGAGATGCTTGCCGAGTGTTTTTCCCTGCCAGAACACTTCGAGGGTCAGAAAGTAAAAGAACTGGAAAAAGAACGAGACGATTCCAACAGCAACCGAGAAAAATTCACGGCCATCGATCCCGCTTCCGAAGAGAAAAATCCAGATGATCATCAGCAGGACAAACAGAGAAATGCTGCCGAAGATCTGAACGACCAGATCAATAATGACCGCGACCAACCGCTGTGAGCGTTCGGCCAGTACGAATTCGACTTCCACGCCTTCAGGCGTCAGAACGCGCCGAACACCGTGAACCGAGCGTCCCTCCCGGATGCGTTGCAGATCAAACGTCATGAGGTGACACCTCGGCGCAAAGCCTGCCACCACCCGCCCGTGCCAAAATAGGCGAAGATCGCAAAACCTAGCCCCCAGCCAATAAGCAAGCGCCATTCGATAACATTAACGGCCTGACGAAAATATCCTTCGATCAAGCCCGCCAGAATGAGCATGACAACGGCGCCCATGGCGACTTCGCCCGCGCGCCTGCCGTTTTCGCGCAAGCGCGCCGCCCGGCTCTTTCGTCCGGGAAACAGGACACCACGACCCACATGAATTCCCGCGGCTCCCCCAAGGAAAATGGCTGAAATCTCAGTAACCCCGTGGATTGAAAGCCAGGCAATGATATCGAGCCCCAGACCTTTGTCGTGAAACACCGAATAGAACAAACCGATGATGAGCCCGTTGTAAAATAGCAGCCCTAGCGTGGGAACAGCGCCCGCGACGCCCAGACTAAAGGCCAGCAAAGCGACACCCACGTTATTGATCATCAGTTGGATCGAAAACTCCGCCCAACCTGCGGTCCGCTGCCCCAGACTTCCCGGATCGTAGATGGTCTCCCGCAGTTCCGCGACCGAGTTTTCCGGTCCTCGCCCACCAAAAGGATCGCTTCCCATGATCGCCGTCAGCCATCCCAGATCTTCGTGATAGAGCACAAATCCGAACACGGCCCCCAGCGCAAAGGTCAGCACCGCAATCAACAGAGAAGGCCAAATGCTGCAAACCGCACGCGGCAGACCCCGCACGAAAAACTCAATCATGGCGAGGCCCGGCCTGTTTGGGCGGGTGTACATCAGGCTATAGGCCCTGGCCGCAAGAGCTTCGAGATAGCTTTGAACACCGCGATCCAGGGAGATTTCGCGCGCGACTGATAGCGAAGAAAGTGCCTTTCGATACAGCGTGGCAAAGGCAAGGCTTTCGTCAAAACTCAAACCGGTATGGCCTTGAGACTCGACCTTGGCCATCAAGTGTTCGAGTTCGCGCCATTGGGGTTCGCGTTCCTGCCGAAACTGTACTGACTTCAAGTCTGACCCGAAGCCTTCAAATTGACGGCTCAGATTGTCGGTCACAGCAGGCTCCTTTCCTTGACAGAAAGGTAGGTGTTCAGCAAAGCCATAGAGAACCCACGGGGTGGAACTTCCAACACCTCAACACCCATGCGCCGAAGACGATCAAAGACAATCCGACGCTCGTTTGCGAACGTCTCCGCAACCACGGCGCGGGTTGCGTCCGTCAGACCCTCGGGCTTCCAGTCCAGATAGGTATCGGCGAAAGGATCCTTGGGCACCGCAAAAACCACCAGATGCTTTCGGGTCAGCGCCGCTACATTTTCCATGAGCAATTCGGCGGTAATGGTATCGGTGAAATCGGTAAACAGCACGATCAGGCTCCGTCGCCCGATGCGCTGACTCAAAGACGAAAGCCCAAGCGTGAAATTGGTCTCTCGACTGTTGTATTCGATATCTTGCGTCGCTGCTCGCAAGGGCGCAAATGCAGCCTTTCCGCCGCGGGGTGCAACGTACATCTGTGGCCGATCAGCAAAGGCGTAGAGTCCCAGATTGTCGCCCGTGCTCACACCAACCCAAGCCAGCTTGAGCGCGGCGTTGATGGCGTGATCCAGTTTAGGTACGCCCTCGATGGGCTCTCGCATCAGGTAACCCGTGTCATGGGCCAGAATGATCTGGTGATTCCGCTCCACCTGCATGTCCTTTACGAGGAGTTTGCGATGGCGCGCTGAGTGTTTCCAATCGATGTGGCGGCTTTCGTGACCCGGCTGAAATTCCATCAGCGCTTCAAACTCACTGCCACTACCGACAATCCGCTGCACCTTCGCACCGAAATCCTGAGCGAGTTTACGCAGCTGCACAGCGTCTCTTTGCACGGCCCGAACGTTGGGAATAACGGCAACTTCCCAATCTGTTTTTATCACCCGGCGACGCTCGATCAGCCGCAGGGGACCGACCCAACCAAGATGAACAGCGGGCAGCGATACCTTACCCCGTGCCGTGGGGCGAACACGGTATTTGAGATGCAAGCGGTCTTCCGGGTCGAATACGCCGGAAAGTGTCGGAAGGTCTTTCACTGGCCCCTGCACATCGGGCGCAGCTCGCAAGAACGTTGCGGCATGTTTGGTTTCAGTGGTGAAAGTCAGGGTCAGCGGATCATCTTCGCCAATATAAAGAACCGGTGGAGCGTCAACATCCATCCAAAGCTGCCCGCCGGGAATAGACCGGGCTGCGTCCACCATCATACCCAGCGCCAAGACCATCCACCCCGCCGCAATCACCCACCACAGTTGGGGCAGGAAAGCTGCCACAGCGAGCGATGCGAGTGTCAACCAGACACTGATCCAAAGAGAACGGGGGGCGGGTCTGAACATGGACTTTAGCGGGGGGCCGGCACAGCCGCGAGAATGGCTTCGAGCACGTCATCAGTCGTTCGCCCTTCGATTTCCGCCGTCGGCGAGAGGATTGCACGATGACGTAAGGCGGGAACCAACAGATGCTTGATGTCATCCGGCAGCACAAAATCTCGGCCATCAAAAGCAGCCCAAACCCGAGCCGCCTGCACCAAGGCCGTTGCAGCGCGCGTTGACGCGCCATAGGAGAAGGATGGGTCCTCTCGGGTCGCGCGGATAAGCTGGATCACGTACTCGGCTACGTCTTCCTGAATTAGAACGGAACGCAGAGACTCACGGAGAGCCGAGAGCCGTTCAGCGGGCACAACAGCTTCGATACCCAAAGCGTTAAAGCTGGTCATTTGACTGCGCTGACCGTGGCTGAGCAGAATTTGTACTTCGTCCTCAGCAGAAGGGAAATCGACGAGGACCTTGAACAAGAAGCGGTCCAACTGTGCCTCTGGCAGCGGATAGGTGCCCTGATGCTCGAGTGGGTTTTGCGTGGCGATGGTCATGAAGTTATCGCCCATTTCGTAGTTCGTTCCATCAATTGTAACGGTGCGCTCGTTCATCACCTGCAACAACGCCGCCTGCGTCTTTGGTGGCGCGCGGTTAATCTCATCCGCCAGGAGAATCTCGGTAAAGACCGGTCCTTTGGTCAGAACAAATTTTCCCGTCTGAAAATCATAAATGTTGGTTCCGAGCGCATCGCCGGGCATGAGATCCGGCGTGAACTGAATCCGCCCGAAATCGAGCGCAAGCGAAGCAGAGAAAGCACGCGCCAACAAAGTCTTCGCCGTTCCCGGAGGCCCTTCAAGCAGGACATGTCCACCGGCGAGGAGCGCCACGATAAGTTGGTCTATCGTCTCGGATTGTCCGATGACCGCTTTGCCAATCTGCTCATGGATGGCAGTCCGCGCGGCGGACAGGTCGGAAAGATCAAGTGTCATGGATCAGCGCTCTTCTGAATGCGTGAATGGTATGTGCAGCATGCGCTGCCTGGTTTTCGCTCAGCGTCATCGTGTCCGCCTGAAGCAATGTTGCGACCGGGACGAGGCGCAGCGCAGGATCTACGCCGCGGCGTTTGGCGATGGCGTCCAACCATGCCTGCAGCCGCGCTAAATCACCTGTTTTGGGGCCACCTAATCGTGCTGCAAGCTGTCGGGTCTGCCCCTCAAGATACCGACGCAGAATTTCCCGGTTGTTCCCGCTGCCTGCCAGCAAGGAGACTGCTGCCTCCAATGCCGTTTCCTTGCCAGCCTCCAAGTGCCGGGTTTCGCGGAGCATGGGGCCAAACCGTCCGAAGGACAGCCAGAAAAGCACCAGTGCCAAACTCAGAACGGAGCCTGTAACGATGCCAAGCGGCCACTCGAACAGGCGACCGACAAAAGAAAACCCCGTCGACCCACCAATGCGAATGTCTCTGTTATCAAAGACCACATTGCCCGGTCCTTTGATCTGTTCGAGCCACGAGAGCACGAAGCCTGCATTCTCCGCCCGAGCCAGACCTGCATTGTTCAGCAGGTCCGGGTCTGAGAGAAAATAGACATCCGTGCCCTTGAGCTGCTGGCGAAAAATCAAGGTCTTGCCGTCAATGTCCCACGTTTTCGCGCCTGTCCAAAGCTGCGTGAAATGCACCATATCGTCGATGACGATAGTTGACCCGAGGCTGCGGCCCTGCACCGGCCCGTTCTGCTGTTCGATCCGACGCTCGAAACCGAGATCGTCATTCAAACGGTTTCCCAGTCCGGATCGAGGCTTTGGCAGAGGCTTCAACAGATGACCGTTTTTGTCCAACCGCAGAGTACGACTGGAGCTGGTCCGCAGGCTTGAAACCACCAAGACCGGTGTTTTCGATTGTGTCAGGAAGTCTCGAAAGGCGCGTCGGGTATCCTGGTCCGCGCTCACCATTTGCGGTTCGAGCAAGATCCTAAGCCCAACAGAGCCTAAAGGACTATTGCCATAGATCGACTGCCCACCCAGCCCTTCCGCACGTAAAAGACGGGCCAAACCCTGATAAGCGTAGGCATGTTTGGAGCGGTCACCCGCCGTTTCGCCGCCTAGGTTGGAACGCACGGAATAGGATTGATCGTCACCAGCAGATAGGGCGAACCAAACCATCACCAGCGTAAGCAAACCCAAAAAGCCGCCCCAAAGCGTAAACCTGAGACGGTTTGCCTGCTCACCGACCCGGCGGGCAATTCGATTGCCTGAGGGCAATTTTTTGATGGGTGTTGCCACGCGGACCGCCGTTGTTCTTCATTGCATCAAATGCCGAACAAGTAAGCCAGAACCCAGCGTCAAAGGCAAACCTGCGCCTGCCTTTGCCGCGTGCTGTTGATTTAGTCCTCGAAAGGATCTCGGACCAAAATGGTATCTTCCCGCTTGGGCGAGGTTGAAAGCAACGCAATTGGTACGCCGATCAGCTCCTCAACGTGCCGAACGTACTTTACGCAGTTTGCCGGCAATTCAGCCCACGACCGCGCGCCATAGGTGCTTTCCGACCAACCCGGTACAACCTCATAAATCGGCTCAACTGCAGCTTGCTCATCCGGTGCGGTTGGGAAGTAGTCGATCCGCTCATCACCCAGTCGGTACCCGACACAGATGCGCAACTCGTCAAAGCCGTCGAGGACGTCCAGTTTGGTGAAGGCAATACCGCTGATCCCGGAAATCTGCACAGCCTGCTTAACCATCACAGCGTCAAACCAGCCACAGCGCCGCTTGCGACCTGTCACAGTTCCGAATTCGCGTCCACGCTCGCCCAGACGGGTGCCGGCTTCGTTGTCCTGCTCGGTCGGGAATGGGCCGGAACCCACGCGCGTGGTGTAGGCCTTGGTAATCCCAAGCACATAACCCACCTGCCCCGGTCCAACGCCAGCACCCGCAGAAGCCTGACCAGCAACCGTGTTACTGGACGTTACATAGGGATAGGTGCCGTGGTCGATATCGAGCATAGCGCCCTGCGCGCCTTCGAACAGGATGCGGTCACGACGGCGCTTAGCCTCTGACAACTGCTGCCAGACCCGGGCGCGGTAAGGCAGGACCTTTGGCGCAATTTCCTTGAGCAAACGCAGGTGTTCTTCGAAATCCGGCTCCGGCTCACCCATTCCCCGCGCCAGCGCAGCATGGTGGCGCAGCAGTTCGGTCAGCGCTCCCTTCAAACGATCCTCATCGGCCAAATCAGAAAGACGCACCGCACGCCGGGCAACCTTGTCTTCATAAGCCGGGCCGATGCCGCGACCCGTGGTGCCAATTTTGGAGTTACCCCGAGCCCGTTCCCGCGCATGGTCCAGAGCCGAGTGCACAGGCAGGATCAAAGGGGTATTCTCAGCGATACCAAGACGGCTTTCGTCGATTTCAAGACCAAGCTCGCGACACTTTTCGATCTCAGAAACCAGTGCCCAGGGATCAAGCACAACGCCATTGCCGATCAGCGCTTGCTTACCGGGTCGCACCACACCAGAGGGCAGCAGCGACAGAGCATAAGTGACGTCATCCACAACCAGCGTGTGCCCCGCGTTGTGACCGCCCTGAAAGCGGACAACCACGTCGGCACGCTCGGACAACCAGTCAACAATCTTACCTTTACCCTCGTCGCCCCACTGGGAGCCCACGACTGCTACGTTAGCCATAAATCTACTTCTCTTTATTCAGATGACGTGCTTGCGGCGATTAGGCCAAGTCCACGACGATGATTTCCCCGGCGGCCCTTCGGCGTGCGACTTCATTGATGTCCGCATCCAGACCCACGTTTACTTTTTCCTGAGGCGTTTGCGCTGGAACAGCGCGCAGAACAGAGTCCATGTACAGCGTAAAGCCAGCCGCCTGTTCCTCGCCCGCCTGATACAAACCGCCACGGCCCAACTCACCCCGAACGCCTTTGGCATACAGCACAAATGAAAGCCCGGTATGGTAATCAAATCCGCGCAATTCAGCAGGGTCAACCAGAACGTCAACGTCCGGATGGCGGGCTTCGACGGCTTGAGCGACGGTTTCCAGCTCGCGTACGTCTTTGCCCAGCTCGACCTCATCCATGATCTCAACCGCGCCGCGCCAAGGCCCAAAGGCAGTGATGAGCTTCACTACGCTGCGCGCGGCTTCACCGACGGTTTCGGCCAGCGCTGCGTTTCGTTCATTCAGCGCTTGAAGCAACACGGGATCAGCCTGCGCAGCTGCGCGTGCAACCTGCGGCAGGGTCAGATCCACCGTTACGTTTTGCACGCCTGCATTCGCCAACGCGGTCATGCATAAGTCGATGATTTCAATCAACGCTCGGCTTTCCGCGCCGTGCGGCACACCGATCAGCTCCACGCCCGCTTGCGTGAACTGGCGTTCGGGGCGCAGTTGTGACCCTTTGGCTCGCAGAATTTGCCCACCATAGGACAGGCGCAACGGCCTTGGTTCGTCCATCAGTCGGGTCTGAGCGATGCGGATGACCTGCCCGGTCTTGTCCGACCGGACCACAAGCAACCCTTCCGCCTGTGGGTCTGCAAGTTTGAAACCTTTACGCAGACTGTCTGGCGCGAAGGCTGTCAGTGTTTCTTCGTATTCCAACAGGGGTGGCTTGACGCGGTCATAGCCAAACAGTCGGGCGGTTTCGAGGATCTGGCTGAGCGCCTGCGCTTCAGTTTCCGCCCATGGGGGCAGCTGATCTTCTAGTCCAGCAGGAAGCAAGGATGGCGCGGCGCTCATGGCGGCAGCCCTCTATACGGTGATCTTACCTTGGAGATACAGCACAGCCTGCCCCATCAATTCAACCCGGTCCCCCTTGAGGCTGAGTTGCAAAGTCCCACGGCGTGCCGATGCTTGCTCAGCCGTCAGGGTGGTTTTCCCCAGTTTTTGCGGCCAAAAGGTCGCCAGCGCGCAGTGTGCTGCGCCCGTTACCGGGTCTTCAGGAATGCCAATATTGGGCGCAAACATGCGGCTGACTATATCGGTCGAATCACCCAGCGCGGGATCCCCCTTCGCGGTAATGATGATCCCTTCTTCATGCAGGCCGGCAATCTGTGCGAAATCAGGCTCAAAGGTTCGCACATCGGCTGAACTGGCCAGCTCATAGATGGCAAATGCAGGCCCGCTCACCGCGTCCACAAAGGGAAAAGGCGCTTCTGCAACCGGCTCCAGCGTCGGCAAGGTCGGGAAATCCATAACGTAACCCGCCCCCTCTTTCCGGATGCTGAGAACGCCGGATTGGGTGAGAAAACGGATAACCGGCTTTTCCCAGTTCAAAACACTGAAATACAGCGCAGCCGTAGCAAGCGTTGCATGACCGCAGAGTTCCACCTCCACGGTCGGTGTAAACCATCGCAAGTGAAAATCAGCCTCATCGCTTCGGCACGGAGCCGTGAAAGCTGTTTCTGATAGGTTGTTGTCCGATGCGATTCCCCGCAAAACCTCATCGTCCAGGAAGTCCTCCATTGGCACAACAGCCGCCGGACCGCCCGAAAATGCCTGATCTGTGAAGGCATTCAGCTGGAAAATCCGATAGTCCGTGCTCATGCGCTCTGCGGTTCCCAATGGATGTTGATCCGCCGGTTTTGCTTACCCTTTTTCTCAACCTTCCCCACCCGGACCCGGCCAATCTCCCGCGTGTTCGCAACATGGGTACCGCCGCAGGGTTGAAAGTCGACCGGGCTGGCTTCTGTTCCGATACGCACAACCCGGATCAGCCCAGAAGCATCGCGGGGCGGCGCAACTGACATCGTCCGCACCAACTCTGGTTTGGCATCAAGTTCTTCGGCGGTGATCGTTGAGGCGAGAACATCATGTTCGCCCGCGATCAAGGCGTTCAGGCGCTGTTCCAGCGCTTCTTTATCCGGCGATTCCTCAAGGTCAAAATCGAGCCTGGACTTCTCCGCCCCAATCGATCCTCCCGTGACACCAGCATCGATACTGGCACACAGAAGATGCAGACTGGTGTGCATGGCCATATGCGCAAACCGTCGATCCCAGTCGAGTACGGCCTCGACCGTATCGCCCACGGCCAAACCTTCGACAGCCCCTTCAGACGGGAGCAGCACCAAGGCATCGTTCTCGCCCTTAATGCAGGTGTTGATCGTGATGTTGCGACCATCCTTGAGCGTCAAAGATCCATTATCACCCGGCTGTCCCCCGCCGGTGGCGTAGAACACGGATTGGTTCAGCACGATTCCCCCTTCTGCCGTGATCGCCTCAATGCGCGCTTCGCAGGACTTAAGGTAAGCATCGGTGAGAAACAGTTTCTCAGTCATGGTCTTCATCTCCGTCAAACCAATCATCTTGGGCGTCGGCTCTCTCTAGCGGATGAGCGTGGTTGATTGGCCCATGCCCCTGTCCAAAACCGGGCGCCATCCGAATGGCACGATCCACGTAGGCGACGGCGCGCTCTACGGACCGCTGCATGGTCAGTTTTTGCGCCAGCCCCGCCGCCGTTGCACTGGCCAGCGTACAGCCGGTCCCGTGGGTGTGCGGCGTATCCAGCCGCTCTCGACCCAGACCGATCACGGTCGCACCCTCAGCGGTAACCAGAACATCTGTCATGGCCGCACCATCGAGGTGACCGCCCTTCATCAGAACCGCCTTTGGGCCCATGGACATGAGCTTCTCCCCCACGGCACGAAGGTCGGAAACGTCAGTGATGGTCATACCCGTGAGAGCTTCAGCTTCGGGTACATTCGGGGTCAGCAGCGTCGCTCTGGGCAGCAGCAGTTCGACCAGTGCGGCCTGCGCCTCGGGCTGGAGCAGTGCCGCGCCGCCTTTGGCTCGCATCACAGGATCAACAACCAAAGGCGCTTCGCACCCGGCCAGAGCAGAAACAACGGTCTGTATCACTGACGGGCTATGCAGCATGCCGGTCTTGATCGCATCAGCCCCGAGATCACCCAAAACAACCTCAATCTGTCTGGTGATGAAATCCTCAGATACACCGTGAATATCGTGAACACCCAGCGTGTTTTGCGCTGTGAGTGCCGTGATGGCTGTCATAGCAAAACCACCCAAAGCCGTAACAGCCTTGATATCCGCCTGTATACCGGCACCGCCCCCACTGTCAGAGCCGGCAATAATAAGCACGCGTCCCTTCACGTGTTTCCCCTCTATAGATTTGAATTCCGTTGATGGTTTAGCCCACCGTTTCCCGGACAACGTCGCAAATCCGGTCAACAGCGCTTTCCACGGCCTCGGCATCATCGCCCTCAGCCATGACCCGTATCAGGGGTTCAGTCCCTGACTTGCGGATAACCAAGCGGCCCGTGTTTCCGAACTCCGCTTCCACTGCAGCGATGACATTCTGGACCGGCGGTGTGTCCAGTGGGTTTGCGCCCGAGAAGCGCACGTTTTTGAGGACCTGTGGCACAGCGTCGAACATGGCCAAGACGTCACTGGCCTTCCGCTTCTGCCGCACCATGACACTCAGCACTTGCAGAGCCGCAACCATACCGTCGCCCGTGGTGGCATAATCCGACAAAATCATATGACCGGACTGCTCACCGCCGACGTTCCAGCCCAGTTCCTTCATTCGCTCCAACACAAAGCGGTCACCCACCTTTGTCCGCTCCAGCCGCATACCGTGAGAGGTCAGGAACCGTTCTAACCCGAGATTAGACATAACGGTCGTCACCAGCCCATCGCCCTGCAGTCGGCCCGTTTCCTTCATATTCAGGGCGATGAGAGCCATGATCTGATCACCATCAATGACGCGCCCTTGCTCATCCACGACGATTAATCGGTCGGCGTCACCGTCGAGAGCCAAACCAATATCGGCACCGGACTCAAGCACCTTGAGCCGCAGGGATTTAGGCGATGTTGCGCCACAATGATCATTGATGTTCAGGCCATTGGGCTCAACCGCATGTTCCACAACATCCGCCCCAAGCTCATAGAGAATGCGGGGGGCAACCTGATAAGCGGCACCGTGGGCGCAATCGACCGCGACCTTCATTCCATCCAAACGCAAATCGTCTGGGAAAGACGCCTTGACCACTTCCATGTAGCGACCCGCAGCACCATCCAACCGCTTAACGCGACCGAGCTTGTCCGGGGCCGCGAGCGCAAATTCAGGACCTTCAACGCTCATGCGTTCAACCGTCGCTTCGATCTGGGCTTCCATCTCGTCGGACAGCTTGTAACCCTGCGGACCAAACAGCTTGATGCCATTATCCTGATAGGGGTTGTGAGACGCCGAAAGCATAACCCCCAAATCTGCTCGCATCGAACGCGTGAGGGCAGCAACCGCAGGCGTCGGCATCGGACCCAACAGCAAGACATCCCATCCCGCGCTGGTAAACCCGGTCACCATCGCAGGTTCAATCTGATAGCCCGAGAGACGGGTATCTTTGGCAATCAAGACGGTGGGGCGATGGGTCAGTTTTTCTCGAAACAAGAGCCCTGCTGCCACCGCAACATCCATCGCAATCCGACTGGTCATCGGATGCGTATTTACGGTGCCGCGAATTCCGTCGGTTCCAAAAAGCTTGGGCATAGTCGCCTCTGTCTTTCTTAAAATGAGTCTTTGCCCGCACGAATATGAGCAAGGAAAGCGACGCCTTCCTGCCCCTTGAACCCATGCATTTCGGCAAAAACCGGGTCATCGGCGCGCAAAAACGGATTAATCTTTTTCTCGAGGCCCAAATTCGCCGGAATTGTCGGCATGCCTTCGGACCGCAGCATAGCGACAATGCCTGCGTAACGCTGCAGCTCCGCATTCTGGCCATCAATCGAAGCCGCAAAAGCAACGTTTGTCGCCGTATACTCGTGCCCGCAGTAAACCCGCGTTGAATCGGGGAGATCCCGTAACTTGAGCAGACCGGGCCACATGTCGTCGGCTGTGCCTTCAAAGAACCGCCCACAGCCGACGCTGAACAGGGCATCCCCGGAAAACAGCGCCTGATCATTTTCCGCGTAATAGGTGATGTGACCGGAGGTATGACCATAGACGCCGATCACGCGAAAGGTTTCACTGCCAAATTCCACCGTATCGCCATCGGCTACGCTTTGATCCAAGCCCGGAATATCCTGGCTATCCCCGCCTGGCCCAATCACAGTCGCACCGGTTGCAGCCTTGAGCGTTTTCACCCCTGCGACGTGGTCACCGTGATGATGGGTAATCAGGATGGTATCAATATCCCAGCCCAGCTCCTCTGCCTTAGCCAGAACTGGCGCAGCTTCGCCCGGATCGACACACAAAACCTTGCCCGTTTCGCTCTCCCTCGCCAAATACACGTAGTTGTCGGACAGTATGGGAACAATTTGGATATCGAGGCTCATGGCGGCATCTTTCGTCTTTATGTCGATCATGGTTACTAGACCTTTAGCCGACCGCAGCTTCGCTCGCCATCCTGCTCTGTGAGTTTATGGACATAATCGCCGCCGATTTGCTGGATTTTTACGCAACACCGCTGGGACAGCGCTCGAACGAGGTTTTGGGCCAGCGGATTGCAAGCTGGTGGCCAGACCTTTCCGGACAGAGAATTCTGACGCTCGGCGTTGGCGCGCTGCTTGAACCGCACCTGCTCCCCCTCCATCCCCTGTCAATCTGCCATTTTGTGCCGGCGCGACTGGCCGGCGTGATGAACGGTACGCGCACGGGACGCGAAGTGCTCACCGATGACACTCTGATGCCACTGGACAGCGAAAGCATTGATCGGGTCATCCTGCTGCACCGCTTGGAACACGCGCGCAGGCCAGACCGCACCTTTCGCGAGATTTGGCGCGTGCTCAAGCCCGGTGGTAAGCTGATCACCATTGTTCCTTCAGCCTTTGGCCTCTGGTCCCGCACCCCCGGAACCCCTTTTGCCAAGGGCAGGGCCTTTACCGGGCTTCGTTTGGCAGCAACCCTGAGCGAGCAGCTGTTTAGCCTGGAACGCATGCGAAACGCGCTTTTCTTTCCCCCACATTCCGCGTTGAAATGGGCCAGATTACCGACCGGCGGCGTGCTGATTGCCGAGGCGCAGAAATTTGGCGGACCTGCTCACCTTTTACAGGCGCCACCGGCTGCGCTAAAGCAGAGAAAGACCGCCCCCGAAACCGCCGCACTCAAGGCGAAGCAGGAGACCCGCAGCCGTGACAACGGACGCAGCCAATAAAACAGCGGAAGCTGCAGAGCTGGATAAGCTCCGCGCTGAGATTGACCGCCTTGATCAGGAACTGGTCGAACGCATTCACGCGCGATCGAAGGTCGCGATGGAAGTGGGCGAAGTCAAAAAGCGATATTCGGACAATCCGGTTTTCCTGCGTCCGGGTCGTGAAGCATCCATGCTGCGCCGCGCTGCTGCAAAACACGGAAACCACCCGTTTCCAGCCAGCTCTCTTCTGCGCATCTGGCGCGAGATCATCCCAGCGGTGACGTCGCTCGAAGGCGACCTTTCGCTGGCCATCGAGGATGATAAAGAAGCTGTGGCGCGCGAGCACGCGCAAGTGCACTACGCCATCTCCCTTGACCGCGAACATTTCGCCAATCGCGATGCCGTAGCGGAAGCTGTTCTCAGCGGCAAGCACACGCTGGGAATCATTCGTGCCGATATCAATGATCCACACTGGTGGCAGCGTGTGACCACGCCCAACGCCGACGGGCGTCGCCTGCATGTCATCCTGCAACTGCCGTTCATTGATGGCCCCGTCGGTGGCATTCCTCGGGACAAAGCGTGGGTTTTGGCCGCGTTTGCGCCGGAGGCGTCGGGCGAAGACATCACCCGCGTTTTGGTCAATACCGATGGGACGCTATCACTGTTTGAAATCCCAGGTGACGACAGCAGTATCGCGGCTTGGGCTGCAGCACAGGGTTATGAGTTGGCACAAATCCACGTGCTCGGCTTCTATCCCGAAGCTGTCCGCCTGAACGCCTGAGCCGGCCGCTCATCTCATTGCACCTCACAACCAGACATCTCAGGAGCTGACCATGTCATCCGGTTTCGACGTCAAAGACAGCATCATGCAGATCAAGCCCTACGTTCCGGGCGAGAGTAAGCTGAATACGGATAAGCCCATTCGCCAGCTGGCTGCCAACGAAGCCCCTCTGGGCGCGTCACCGAAAGCGATTGAAGCCGCTCAAGATTCCGTTGCGAAGCTCAACCGCTATCCCGAAGGCGGTGCAGTCGCCCTGCGGGAGAAAATTGCCGAGCGGTTTGGCTTCCCGGCTGAACAGCTGATTTGCGGCGCTGGCTCCGATGAAATCATTGCTTTGATTTGTCAGGCCTTCACCGGCGAAGGCAGCGAAGTGCTGTACTCTCAGCACGGCTTCCTGATGTACAAAATTTCAGCGCTCGCTGCGGGTGCAACCCCAGTTTCTGCACCAGAGTCCAACCTGCGTATGGACGTTGACAGCATGATTGACGCGATCAATGAAAACACGCGGGTGGTCTTTGTCGCGAACCCCAACAACCCAACCGGCTCCTACTCCACCAAAGCCGAGCTGGAGCGTCTGCACGCGGCGCTGCCTGCGGATGCCCTGCTGGTCATTGATGCGGCATATTCCGAATACGTGGATGCCGATGATTACACCGATGGTTCAGACCTCGTCGCCAAGCACAACAATGTTGTTATGACACGAACCTTCTCAAAACTGTTTGGTCTGGCTGCGCTCCGCATTGGTTGGGCTTACGCTTCGGCGGAGGTGATCGATATCCTCAACCGGGTGAGGGGCCCTTTCAATGTTTCTGTCCCGGCGCAGGCTGCTGCAACCGCCGCGCTTGATGACTGGGATTGGGCAATGGACGCCAAGCAGCTCAACAACCGCCTGCTTCCGGCTGTCACTCAGCGACTGCGCGGCATGGGGCTGCGGGTTTATGATTCGGTCGGCAATTTCATTCTGATTGATTTCGAAGATGCGGATCGGTCCGTTGCCGCCGATGAATATCTGCGCTCTCAGGGAATCATTGGCCGTGGCGTAGCAGGTTATGGCCTGCCGACCTGCCTCCGAATGACCATTGGCACCGAAGAGGACATGGATGTCCTGACCGAGGCCCTGACCCGTTTCATCGAAAGTGAAGGTGCATGAGCACTAACCCTCAAGGGCCACTTTTCAGCAAAGTTGTCATCATCGGCGTGGGTCTGATTGGATCCTCGCTCGCCCACAATATCCGTAAGCACGGTTTGGCCAGTGAAGTCGTCGGCGTTTCCCGGTCAGCCGAAAACCGCGCAAAAATTCTGGAACTGGGTCTGGCGCATAGCGTCACCGATGACGCGGCAGAGGCGGTGAAGGGCGCAGACTGCGTGCTGCTGTGCACAGCGGTTGGTGCTTATGGCTCGTTGGCCAAGCAGATTTCGGCCAACCTCGCGCCCGGTTGCGTAGTGTCCGACGTAGGCTCGACCAAAGGGTCGGTGATTAACGACGTTAAGCCACACATTCCCGATGACGCATTTTTTGTCCCCGCACACCCCATTGCCGGTACTGAACAGTCCGGCCCGTCAGCCGGGTTTGAGTCCCTGTTTCGTGACCGTTGGGTGATCCTGACGCCTCTGCCCGACACTCCGCGTGAACCCATCGACAAAATCGTGCAGCTGTGGTCGGCGTGCGGTGCCATGATTGATGAAATGGACGCCCTGCACCATGACCGTGTGTTGGCCATGACCTCGCATCTGCCCCACCTGATCGCCTATACAATCGTGGATACGGCCACGCAGCTGGAGGACGATCTGAAGTCGGAGGTGATCAAATTCTCTGCTTCGGGTTTCCGTGATTTCACCCGAATTGCTGGTTCTGACCCAACCATGTGGCGAGACGTTTTCCTGAACAATCGCGACGTGGTGCTAGACCTGCTACAGCGCTTTCAGGAAGACTTGGTCAACATGCAAAGGGCCATTCGCAAAGGCGACGGAGACTTTCTGTTCGATCGATTTACCGAAACCCGCGACATCAGACATTCGATTGTTGAGGCAAGGCAGGCCGGTCAATTCATCCCGACAGAAAGCGAAACCGACACCGAAGAGGGAAGCGCCTGAAATCAGGCTTCGTCGGCAAACTCGTAGGTTCGGCCCACGTTGCACAGATCCCTCTGTGCAAACGGCTCGACCGTCTTGGGAAGCGCAAAGTCAGGGATCGGCTCACGGGACAAATCCACACCGTCAGTTCCGAAGTACACCGTAAATACGCCCATGAACGGGATAGGCAGGTAAGACGCACCCGCTCGCAACAGCGGGCAAGCCTGCATCATGAAACGCCCGTCCGGACCAAACATCGCATGAGCCGAAATGCGCCCACGCCAATTCCCCTGCTGAACATCCAAAACCTCCACCAGCGCGTTTCCGCCGCGGGAAATAAAGGCGGGCAAAACAAACTGACTTCCGGCCAGCGGGAAGAATGGACGCACGTTGGTGCGCAGTCGAACATGGTCAATGGGCAGATCAAGCCCCAAACCCAAAGCGCTCAGCATCGATTCAGCATTGCCGAGCTGCTCCAGTAATTGCTGGTAGCGCGCTTGCACAACTGGATCGTCTGAAAGAGCAAAACCAAAGATGTCGAGCAAGATGTCGCCTGGTTCAGTTTCAACTTCGACGTCCAGCCCAAAGGCAAACTGCTCGACAGTAAAGATCGACCTGTCGCTCACACTTAACCCTGCTGCTTCGCCGTCTGTACTCACCAGCGCTAAACGGGCAGAACGCGCTGAAAACAAAGGCTGAATTCGCACTCGAGCCTCAGCCCGGTCAGCCGTGAGCCGCATGGGAGGCTGGAGTACGGCTGAAACAGCATGGGCACCGGAATAGTCCATATCGATCACAAAAGGACGCAGCAGGCTCCAGCGGACAACCAGATCATCCTCAGCCTGCCAGGTTACCAGCGTGTGCTCCAATGAGGGACGCTGCAGCTTGATGGTATACCCCAGCGGATAGCCGCTTACCGACCGGTCTTGAAAGTCAAACCGAGTGGTATCCTCGCCCATTTCATCAGCCAGCAATTCATCGATGGCAGACATGGGTTCCGGCTTGATCTGGTCCAGCACCGAGCGGATCAAAAACCAGCCGGCCAGCCATAGGACGGAGTAAATCACGGCCAGAACAAGCAACACCCACAAAGATCGGCGGAGAAGCGTCATGTTAGTCCCTTCATTTGTGAGGCATATATGCCCATAAGTGGCGTGCTGGAAAACAAAAATTGACCCGCTGGTAACCCCGTGACGCTATTTGATCCCCTTCTTGGTCCGACACCGTTGGGAACACCCATCCCGAAACTGATTCAGCGACCTGAATCCGATTTCTGGGTTTTTGCCTATGGCTCACTGATCTGGAATCCTGGCTTTGAGGTGGTTGAAAGCAAACCCGTAACCGTTTGGGGCTATCACCGCCGGTTCTGCGTGCGCTCGACCTTTTATCGGGGAACAGACGAAAAGCCCGGATTGGTTGTTGGGCTGCGCCCCGGTGGACGGGTTAACGGCATCATTCACCGAGTAGCGAAAGAAAACGCAGATGAGGTCTTGTCCTATCTCGAAGACCGCGAATTCCGGCACGATGGCTATCGCCATGTCACAGTTCCAGCCCACACCCGGTCAAAAACGAGGATCGACGCCTTAACCTTTATGGTGCCCGATCAGTCGCATTCTTTTGAGCCGCTGACGGAGCAGCAGATTACCGAAAAGCTGGCCTTCGCTGCCGGTCACAACGGAACCAATGCAGAGTATCTCTTTAATCTCAACCAAGGCTTGATGCAGGCAGGTATCAACCCCGGCAACCTGAAACGTCTGGAACGTCAGGTCCGCGATTTGCAGCGATTAGCGCTGACTTGAAGCCTCATCCAGCAACCCTTCGAAATACGCCAGAACCTCTGGACTCGCCCAGTCCGCTTCACCTGCGTACCAACTGACGATCTCGCCTTTTGCATTCAGAACAGCCGTGTAAGGAACGCCCCGCGCGCCCAGTTCTTCAGCACTCAGGGAGCGGAAAAAGGTGCCTTTGTCGTCCAAAACGACGTCGAGGTTATCGCCCCAACCCTGCTTGGACCAAAAGCTGCTGATCTGCCCATGATTTCGGTCCAGCGACGCTGCTACCACCCGCAAACCGTCATTACCCAGCGTTTCATCCAAAGCCAGCAAAGTCGGAAGTTCGGCGACACAAGGCGCACACCAAGTCGCCCAGAAATTCAGAACCGTGACCGGCGCGCCGTCCAAGGGAACAGCTTCGTTATTCTCATCCAACAGGGTAACCGCTGGTGCCGTTTCCGGCTGATCCAGAACCTCCAAACCTGCAAAGGCCGGTGCCTCCGCATGGGCGTTTGTCGAGAGGGCAAAAGTCAGGCTGAACGCCAGCAGTCCCAGCATCTTTGTCTTAGGCATTATCCATGTACCACTTCAGCAGTTCGATCCCCTCAGGCTGCTCCCATCCCGGCACGCCTGAGTAAGCCGAGATATAATGACCTTGCGGGCTAATCAGAACTGACGTGGGTGTCGCACGGACCCCGTGCCCCGGATGCGCGGGTGCAATCTGGCTAAAGGCGAGATGGTCGCGATCCTGATAAACGCGCAGGTGGCGAATGTTGTATTTGCTGTAGAAGCGCTCGATGTCCTGCAGGCTATCTTCCATCAGCGCGATAGCAATGATCCGCAGTTTTGGCCCTTCCATCTGGCCTGCCAAAGCATCGATGGCGGGTGTTTCGTACTGGCAAGCGCCGCATCGCGTCCGCCAAAACTGAATAAGCGTCAGCCGCCCTTTGAGATCATCGGCTGTGTAGCTGTTTCCGTCTGTATCATACCATTCCACCGGAAATTGATAGCCCTGCGCCGTGACAGTCGTTGGAACGAGTTCCCCCGCGGGAAACTGCATATACAGTGGACTGGCGAATTTCCCTGCCAGCGGTGGCCGAGGCTGGGCAAACGACAGCGAAGTTCCACCCAACAGCGCCGTACCGCCCAATCCCGCAGCCATGATCGACCGGCGTGAAATCTTGGAAGAAGTCGCTTTGCTCATCGAAGAAAAATCCCTCTCCAAACTGCCCCTACAGGCGTGAGATATAGTAGTTCAGAAGCGCAAGCCCATCCGCCTGCTCCCATCCCGCGACACCGACGTAAGCCCCAAGCGCGTTACCATCAGCACCCACGAGAATGGTCGTCGGGGTCGCCTGTGCATTCAAGCGCGGATGCCGCGGCGCAAGGTTGTTGAACACAAAAGATGTGCGGTCCTGCATAACCTCCAGATTTCGGATCCCTTTCTGGCGGTAGAACCGATCAATGTCCTCAAGACTGTCTACAGACAAGGCGATGGGCAGAATTTCAAATTTTGGACCTTCGAGCTTGCCAGCGAGCTTATCCAACGCAGGCACTTCACTTTGACATCCATGACAATTGCTGTGCCAGAACTGAACCAACGTGATTTTACCCCGATAGTCGGACATCACGCGTGCCGTGCCATGGCGATCATAAAAAGCCAGAGGCTGAATGAAACCGCCACCCAGATCAATCTCATCAGGCATGAGTAAACCCGGCTGAGCCAGCATATAGGATCCGCCCACGCCAAAACGCCCCCGCAGTGGCGGTGCAGACTGGGCTTCTGCGACGTCTGGAAGCATGAAACTGCCAACAGTGATGCCCAGACCCGCTGCGCCTGCGTGCTTTAGAAGTTTGCGACGATCAAGCGAAGCGCTATAGCTATTTTCCATGCTTACTTGTCCTACCCAGACTTATTCTCTTGTTCCCCTGCGCAGTGCCGACGACGGCTCAAACGCAATGTGGGGCGGTCGTTTCACCAGCGGTCCAGATGCCGTCATGGAAGCCATAAACGCGTCCATAGATGTTGACCAGCGCATGGCAACCCAAGACATCAACGGCTCGCGCGCTCATGCTAAAATGCTGGCCCAACAAGGCATCATTTCGGCCAGCGATGCGCAGGCCATCGATGACGGTCTGGGCAAAGTAGCGGAAGAGATTCAACACGGTCTCCTCACATTTAAGCGAGAGCTGGAAGACATTCACATGAATGTTGAAGCCCGCCTGAGAGAGATCATCGGCGAGCCCGCAGGCCGTTTGCACACGGGCCGCTCCCGTAACGATCAGGTTGCGACGGATTTCCGCCTGTGGGTCCGCGATTCCATGGACCGTGTCGACGCGGGCCTGAAAACCCTGATCTTTGCCCTGCTGGAACGCGCCGAAGCAGAAGTCGAGACCATTCTACCGGGCTTTACCCATTTGCAACCAGCCCAGCCCGTCACCCTTGGCCATCACCTTATGGCCTATGTCGAGATGTTCAGCCGGGATCGGGGACGGTTTGCGGACGCGCGCGCCCGTTTGAATGAAAGTCCGCTTGGCGCTGCCGCTCTGGCTGGCACACCTTATCCGCTAGACCGCGAGATGACAGCAAGCGCGCTCGGCTTTGAAGGCCCAACCCGCAACTCGCTGGACAGCGTTTCATCCCGTGATTTTGCACTCGAATACCTTGCTGCCTCCTCCATTCTGGCCATGCACTTGTCACGTATGGCGGAGGAAATGGTGGTCTGGTCCTCGGCGTCCTTTGGCTTCATCAGCTTTACCGACGCGTGGTCGACCGGCTCATCAATCATGCCGCAAAAGCGTAATCCAGATGCTGCTGAACTGCTTCGCGCCAAGATTGGCCGGATCTTTGGCGCGTTTACCTCTTTGCTGCTGACCATGAAGGGCCTGCCACTGGCCTATTCCAAGGACATGCAGGAAGATAAGGAAGTCACCTTCCTCGCTGCTGATGCTGTCGAACTTTCGCTGGCCGCAGCCGTTGGACTGGTTGAAGATTTCCAGCCAAACCGCGAAAACATGCGTGCGGCCTGTCTGCAGGGCCACCTGACCGCAACTGATCTCGCTGACTGGCTGGTGCGCAGCCTGAACTTACCCTTCCGCGAAGCCCATCACGTCACCGGCACTCTGGTCGCGCTGGCCGATACGAAATCCTGTCGCTTGGATGAATTGTCACTCGATGACCTGAAATCAGTGCATGCAGATATCACGCATGATGTCTTTGATGTCCTCAGCGTCGAAGCCTCTGTCGCATCGAGGCAGTCTTTCGGCGGCACAGCACCTGACCGCGTCCGTGAAGCCATTTCTGCGGCCAAAGCGCGCTTGAAATGAAGCTGGTTTCACCCCTTTTTGCTGCGCTGGCATTGCTGATGCTGCTCAGCGCTTGCGGCCGCAAAGGTGCGCCCATGCCCGCCGCATCATCCCCTTTCACGCTACGAGTTTTCCCCTGATGTCTGAACCCGTTCCTTTCGGTCCTGTCACCTACGACGCAAGTGGATCGTTGTGCCTGTCCGGTACGCCCTTGGCCCCGCTTGCAGCACAATTCGGAAGCCCGCTTTACGTGTACTCCGGTTCCCACATCAGCTCGCAGATCCAGCGCCTTCAGAGTGCTTTCGCAGCTCTGGATCCGCTGATTTGCTATGCCGTGAAAGCCAACATGAACACTCACGTGATCCGTCACGTCGCATCCCATGGTGTTGGCGCAGATGTTGTGTCGGCCGGCGAACTCCGCCGTGCGCTTGCGGGTGGCGTCGCGCCGGAAAAGATCGTTTTCGCAGGGGTCGCCAAACAGCCAGCAGAGCTGGAAGCAGGGCTTGAGGCCGGTATTCTGCAGTTCAACGTGGAAAGCTGGGCTGAGCTCGAAGCCCTTAACACGGTCGCCGGTCGGTTGGGTAAAACAGCGCCCGTGGCTCTGCGTGTAAACCCGGATGTGGACGCTCAAACGCTGGCCAAGATCACCACGGGCTCACGCGGCAACAAGTTCGGTCTGCCTTTTGACGACATCCCCAGCCTTGTGCAGCAGATGCAGACGCTACCCCATGTTCGGCTCGAAGCACTGGCCATGCATATCGGTAGCCAGTTGTTCAAGATGCAGCCTTTTAGTGACGCTTATAAGCGGCTGGCTGATCTCACACGCCACCTGATTGGCTCCGGGACGGCCCTGAAGCGTCTGGATATGGGCGGTGGTTTAGGGATCCCCTATACCCCCGAAGACGGCGAAGGCCCGGACCCCGTGGATCTGGCTGCCGCAGCCGCGGAGCACCTTGGCCCTCTGGGACTGCCCACAATCGTGGAGCCGGGTCGTTTTCTTGTTGGGAATTCGGGCGTGATGATCGCGGACGTGGTCTACACAAAGGAAAGCTATGATCACCGCTTCCTGCTGCTCAATGCCGGCATGAACGACCTGATGCGCCCAGCACTCTATGACGCCTACCACCATATCCTGCCGCTGCAGCATTCATCGGCTCCGTCCGTACCGCAGGAACTGGCAGGTCCGATTTGCGAGAGCACTGACGTGTTTGCCAAGCAACGCATGCTGCCGCCACTTGAAGAAGGCGCGCAAGTTGCTTTCCTGACCGCTGGAGCGTACTGCGCCGTTTTGGCGAACCACTACAATGGTCGGGCCCTGCCTGCGGAAGTGCTCCTGACGGACGCCGGACCCAAACTGATCCGCCCGGCGGTTAGTGATGCTGATATGATAGCGCTGGAACAAGCGCAGGCGGACTGAGCGCTCAACCCTGTGGCCCCTGGCCTGTGGCGACAGATAGACTGTCGCCTCTAGTGCCCGTGATCTTCAGGTGCATCCGGGTCCAGCTCAAACCGCTGGCCGCAGTAGCCACAGACCACAAACCCTGACTCACCTATGGTATAAAAGGTCTTAGGATGCCCCAAAGCCCCTCCGCCGCCGTCACAAGCGATGGTGCGTGAGGTTACGATCTTGGTTTCTGGATCCTGAGCCATGATGGTCTCGCCTGCATTGATGTGAGAGTGGACAGCGCCCCCTTCTAATCGGGCTGCGCAAGGGTGTTTACCCCATAACCCCCGCGCATTCCAAGAGGAGGAATGCCAAAAGCAGATAGTCCACATCCGCACAGCGCAAAGGCAAACCATAGCGAGCGCTTAAGAAGGGTGTTATAGAGTGAGCCATTGGCCGGGACCATTAGCTCAGCTGGATAGAGCGCTGCCCTCCGAAGGCAGAGGCCAGAGGTTCGAATCCTCTATGGTCCGCCAATGATTTCAATGACTTAGAGACTCTATAACAGTAGTGGTTTTGA
>JBMZBW010000015.1:0-36458 GCA_049612785.1 Alphaproteobacteria bacterium
GTTGTGGCACTGGCCGATGGGCCGATCCAGTCTTTGGCCGACCTGAAAGGCAAGAAGGTTGGCTTCTCTGTCGGTGGATTTGAAGATGCAGTCCTTGGCGCCATGCTGTCAGGGGTCGGGCTGGGTCTCGACGATATCGATTTGATCAACGTGAACTTCTCTTTGAGCCCTTCGCTGTACTCGGGCCAGGTTGACGCGGTCGTTGGTGCTTTTCGGAACTTTGAGCTGAACCAGATGGATATCGCAGGCCGTCCGGGTATTGCCTTTTACCCCGAAGAAAATGGGGTTCCCGGTTACGACGAACTTATCCTCGTCGCAGCACAGGATGGCATCGACAACCCAAGTTTGCCAAAGGTGATTGCAGCCATGGAAGCGGCGACTCAATACATGGTGAACAACCCCCAGCACGCGTGGGAGCTGTTTATCAAAGGGCGCGAAGAACTGCTGGACAATGAACTGAACCGCCGCGCGTGGCGCGATACCTTGCCGCGCTTTGCTCTGCGACCTGCCGCCATGGATACGGGGCGTTACGAGAGATTTGAGGCGTTCTTGTTGGATCAGGGTCTTATTAACGAAACAACGCCAATAGGTGACTACGCGGTCCAGTTGGATTAGAAAAAAGGGAGTTCCTATATATCAGGAACTCCCTTTTTTCATCGAAGTCTGAGGTATTCTCCGATCATGCTGACAAAGACCATAGTCGTCCATCTTGAGCACACTGACTTGGGCCGCGCCCGCCTGGCGACGGCTGTCGAAATGGCCGTGCGCCATCATGCGCATCTGTCGGGATTGTTTCTGTCGCTTGAGGAGTTTGATGGCGATCTTTACGGGCGAGCGCGTGGTCGGATTCTGGAGGGGGCCCGTCGGGACCGCCTGGCGGAGGAATCAGCCGCAGCGCGTGCGCACTTCGAGCAGGCGTGCCAAGAGGCTGGTGTCGCTTCTTTCCGGTTCGCCTCTGAGATCGGTGAGGATGAAAAAGATCTTGAAGCCCATGCGCGCGCTGCTGATCTCCTGATTGTTTCCGATGTTCAAGAGCGAAACATGGAAGATCGCTTTGTGCGCGGTCTGCCCGAGACGCTGGCGTTGTCGTCGGGTTTGCCGGTTCTGGTGTTGCCGCAGGAGTTTAGTGGCAGCTTCAACCCGCAAAACATCATGATCGCGTGGAAGTCGTCTCGGGAGGCTGTTCGAGCCGTCCGCGATAATCTCACACTGCTTCGGGACGCGGCACAAGTCACCGTTCTTTCGGTTGGGACCAGCGAGGAAACGGGCCGTTTGCCTGCGGATCAAGTGATGCACTTCTTGGAGCGTCACGGGATCAATGCCGAACTGCGCAAGGACTATGGTGATAACCAGGCTGGCAAGGTCATCATGAAGACAGCCGAAGAAATCAATGCTGATGCTGTCATCATGGGTGCAAACGGACACCCATCGTGGCGTAATCTGATCCTCGGTAACACCACGCGTTATGTTCTGCGTCATCACCGTATGCCGTTGATCTTGAGTCACTAATCGCTGGGCGGGTGTGCGGTTTCGCATGCCCGTGTAACGTTGCGCGCAATTGCCAATTTGATTTGCTTTGGGTAAACGACCTCCATCACACACACGCGGGCATTCCCGGTTGAGGCAAAAATGCCTGAGACAGGTCCGCGTGGAGGTTTAAACCGGAAGGAAAACAAACGATGGCAGCGCCTACGTTCACGCTGCGTCAGCTCATGGAAGCTGGCGTTCACTTTGGTCACAACACCCGCCGCTGGAACCCGAAGATGGCTCCGTTCCTCTTTGGCGCGCGCAACGGTGTTCACATCATCGACCTCGACCAGACCCGCCCAATGCTTTACCGCGCACTCGAAGCGGTAACCGCGACTGTATCCAAGGGCGGTCGTATCCTCTTCGTTGGCACCAAGCGCGCTGCATCTGAAAAGGTGGCTGAAGCCGCTCAGCGTTGTGGTCAGTACTACGTCAACCACCGCTGGCCGGGCGGCATGCTGACGAACTGGAAGACCATCTCCCAGTCCATCAAGCGTATGCGCGATATCGAAGCCACGATGGAATCCGAAGATCTGGCGAAGATGTCCAAGAAAGAAGCGCTGATGATGTCTCGCGACCACGCGAAACTCATGCGGACGCTGAACGGTATTCGCGACATGGGCGGTCTGCCGGACCTGATCTTTGTTTTGGACACCAACAAGGAACACCTCGCGGTTGCTGAAGCCAAGGTTCTGGGGATTCCGGTTGTTGCCGTGATCGATTCCAACTCCAATCCTGACAACATCACCTTCCCGGTACCGGGCAACGATGACGCTCTGCGCGCAATCGACCTGTACTGTGATCTGTTGGCAGACGCCGTTCTCGAAGGTCTGCAGGTTGAAGTTACGGCTTCCGGTGCGGATCTGGGCGAGGCGGAAGAAGCGCCTGTTGAAACAGTTGTTGCTGAAGCACCTGCTGAAGAAGCGGCTGCGCCGGCTGAAGCAGCGCCTGCGGAAGGCTCTGACGAAGCTGCGGCTTAATCAGCTGACAGCCATCACAGAATTGAAACGCCCCGCTGGTTCAGTGGGGCGTTGTCCATCCCAAATATCCTGAATGCCCCTGATCTCGGGGTGTGCTCCTCTATTTTAAGACAAGGGACCAAAGCAATGGCTAACGTTACCGCCGCAATGGTTAAAGAACTGCGCGACACCACCGGCGCAGGCATGCTCGACTGTAAGAAGGCTCTGGTTGAGTCCGATGGTGACATCGAAGCAGCAATCGACTGGCTCCGTCAAAAGGGCCTTTCCAAAGCTGCAAAGAAGTCCAGCCGTGTTGCTGCTGAAGGTCTTGTTTCCTTCGCAACTGACGGTGCAAAGGGTGCTGTTATCGAGCTGAACTCCGAAACGGACTTCGTTTCTCGCAACGAATCCTTCCAGAAGGTTGTTGGTGATATTGCTGGCCTGTCTCTGCAGGCTGGTGGTGATCTCGACACGCTGCTGGGCATGGATTACCCGGGCACGGGCCGGAACGTGGGGGACGAAGTAACCCACCAGGTCGCGACCATTGGCGAGAACATGAATCTGCGTCGCACCGCCATGTTGGAAGTGTCCGATGGCGTAGTTGCGGGCTACATGCACAACGCTGTAACGCCTTCGATGGGTAAGATTGCCGTTCTGGTTGCGCTTGAGTCTACCGGCGACAAAGCGAAGCTCGAAGGCTTGGCGAAGCAGATCGCCATGCACGTTGCGGCAACCAACCCGGCTTCGACGTCGATCGACGACCTCGATCCTGCTCTGCTTGAGCGTGAAAAGAACGTTTTGACTGAGCAAGCGCGCGAGTCCGGCAAGCCTGACAACATCATCGAAAAAATGATCGTTGGTCGTATCCAGAAGTACTACGAAGAAGTGGTTCTGACCGAGCAGGTCTTCGTGATTGATGGCGAAAACCGCGTGAAGGACGTTGTGGCGAGCCTTGGCAAGGAACTGGGTGCTGACGTGGCGCTCAAAGGCTTTGTTCGGTTCGAGCTGGGCGACGGCATTGAGAAGGAAGAAGGTGACTTCGCTGCTGAGGTGGCTGCGGCTGTCTCTGGCGCTTAAGTCGGAACTTCCATCGCAAGTTTTGAAAAAGGGTCGCTTCGGCGGCCCTTTTTGTTGGCGTGAATAGCCGTGTTGTAAAACCGTGGATTAAACTCGCTTTAATATCGGGCGAGCCTCGGGTAAAACAGCGAAGCTCTAATTTTTGGACAGGTAAGGCCCATGCCAGACGGTACTCCGCAAGTCTTTCGTCGCGTGTTGTTGAAGATTTCAGGAGAGGCCTTGATGGGGGATCGTAGTTATGGGTTGGACCCGAACTACGTAGCGCGCGTTGCGGATGAGGTTAAAGGCGTCATGGAACTGGGTGCGCAAGTGTGCTTGGTCGTTGGTGGCGGCAACATTTTCCGAGGCGTTTCCGGCGCAGCAGAAGGTATGGAGCGGGCAACGGCTGACCAGATGGGTATGCTGGCAACCGTGATTAACGCCTTGGCAATGCGCTCGGCCTTGCAAGATACGGGCGTTGAATGCCGCGTGATGTCTGCAATCCCCATGAATAACGTCTGCGAGCCCTTTATTCGTCAAAAGGCATTGCGACACCTTGAAAAAGGACGCGTTGTCATTTTTGCGGCTGGCACCGGAAACCCGTTTTTCACGACCGATACGGCTGCGGCGCTGAGGGCGTCGGAAATGAACTGTGATGCTCTGTTAAAAGGCACCAAGGTCGACGGCGTCTACAACGCTGATCCGGCCAAGGACCCGAACGCTGTTCGCTATGATCGGCTGTCGTTTCATCAGGTTTTGGCCGAAGATCTCAATGTCATGGATCACGCTGCAATCTCTCTCGCGCGTGAGAACCACATCCCGATCCTCGTGTTCTCGCTGAATGAGATCGGCTCCATGGCTGCCGTGGTCCAGCAAAAGGGGCAGTTTACCATCGTGAACGACCGTACAGATTGAATCGGCACTCAAAGATCAGACGGGTGTCTCAACAACAGACTGACAAATAAGTCGAGGCTTGGTAAATAATCGCCAACCGACGAGAAATATGGTCAAAGTCGGCACAATGACGCCGTAATGACCCATCAAAGATCAAAGCCTATCAGGAGCACGATTTCATGACGGAAGATCTGCTGAAAGATCTCGACAAGCGCATGTCTGGCGCCATCGAAAACTTTAGAACTGAATTACAAGGTCTGCGGACCGGTCGCGCATCGGCTGATTTGCTGGCTCCTGTGATGGTTGAAGCTTATGGCAGCTCTGTACCGATCAATCAGGTTGGCGCGATTTCAGTTCCTGAACCACGTATGATTTCGGTTTCTGTTTGGGACAAGAGCATGGCCGGCGCCGTTGAACGCGCGATCCGCGATGCCGGGTTGGGCTTGAATCCTATGGCTGACGGTACGTTGATCCGGGTTCCAATTCCTGACTTGAATGAAGAACGACGCAAAGAGCTGTCCAAGGTTGCTGGGAACTATGCCGAAGCTGCACGCGTGTCGGTCCGTAACGTTCGACGCGACGGCATGGATAAGTCCAAAAAGATGGAAAAAGACGGCGATATCTCAAAGGACGAGATGCACGATTTGAACGATGAAGTGCAGAAGCTGACGGATCGCCATGTCGGTACGATTGACACTATGTTGGCCGAAAAACAGTCGGAAATTATGCAAGTTTAACAAACTTGAAAATGCCGATGCATCAGCTTACGGCTTGAACCCAGGTCGTCGACCAACAAGGTATTGATGAAGGATCACTGTCGGGATGCCACCAAAGATGCCGCTTGCATCTGTTGACCGGAACAAATTGCCAGAGCACCTTGCCGTCATCATGGATGGCAACGGTCGCTGGGCGAAGTTGCGTGGCATGCCGCGAACTTTTGGTCACAAACAGGGTGTTGAAGCGACCAAGCAGTTGGTGAAATCCGTCCGTAATGTCGGCATCAAGAACTTGACGATTTACGGTTTCTCCACCGAAAACTGGGCCCGTCCCAAGGATGAAGTGGACGTGTTGATGGGGCTGCTGAAGTCCTATTTCAACGCAGAGATATCGGAACTGCACCGCGCCAACATTCGAATTCGGGTCATCGGCAACAAAGACGATTTTTCCAAGGATATCGTCGCGCTGTTACACCGTGCAGAAAGCATTACGGCGGAAAATGACGGAATGAATTTGTGCATCGCTCTGTCTTATGGCGGGCGACAGGAAATTCTGAGTTCGGTCCAAGATCTTGCGCGGAAGGTTCAAGCAGGTGAGCTTGCGCCAGACGCCATTACAACGGAAATGTTGGCAGTTGGTTTGCAAACGGCAGACCTTCCTGACCCAGATTTGATCATTCGTACCTCTGGTGAGCAGCGTTTATCCAATTTTTTGCTGTGGCAGGCGGCCTATGCGGAGTTATATTTCGAGCCAGCGCTCTGGCCCGATTATTCGGCTGAGCACCTCGCGACCGCTTTGAACGTCTTTGCCAATCGGGAGCGCAGATTCGGTGGGTTGAAGGCACAGACAGCGCTTTGATGCGCGCTAAATGACAAGGCGTAGAATGACTCACAACAGTCAGTCAGTCGCTCAACCCGCAACCAGCGGAAATTTGAGGCGGCGGGTCCTCACAGGCCTGGCCGCCACTGCTTTTGGTTTAACCGTTTTTGCAGTCGGTACGCCGCTTGTTCAGTTTGCTGGAATGTTCATTGCGCTGGTTATTGCTTACGAGTGGAGCAGTATCATCCGTGGCACTTCATCCCCCTCGATAACGACGGCACTCATGCTTTTTGGCGTAGGTCTATGTGTCTTTGCCACGGGTTTTGGTGCCTTTTGGGTCGCGGGCGGTGGGATTGTCGTCCTGTGCGCTTTG
Source organism: Alphaproteobacteria bacterium (assembly GCA_049612785.1). Classification (GTDB taxonomy): domain Bacteria; phylum Pseudomonadota; class Alphaproteobacteria; order UBA7985; family UBA7985; genus UBA7985. The sequence goes on from JBMZBW010000015.1 coordinate 6,346, forward strand.
ACGGCTGTGGCCTCTTGGAACAACCCTGTTGAACGGATTTGGCTGCCGCTGGGGATTATTTATGCTGCGGTGCCCTGGTCTTTGCTGGTTGGCCTGTTCGTTGTGGGCGGTATCGGCCCATGGGTTTTGTTTATTGGGCTTTCGCTGGTTATAAACGCCGATATTGCTGCGTACTTCGCCGGCAAGCATCTGGGCGGACCAAAGCTTGCACCGCGTATCAGCCCGAAGAAAACCTGGATCGGGCTGCTCATGGGGGTAGCTGCGGGCTACGTTGTGGCTCAGGTCATGGTCACGTGGTCACCGATCACGCCCTGGGCTTTCGCGCTGGCGGCTCCCTTTCTCGCGGCGCTTAGCCAAGTTTCGGATCTGATGGAAAGCATGGTTAAGCGGCGTTTTGGCGTGAAGGACGCTGGCAAGTTGCTGCCCGGCCATGGCGGTGTAATGGATCGCATGGACGGCATGACCCTGACGTCTGTGGCGCTTGCTCTCTTTTGTTGGCTTGGGTGGCCGTAGACGGTGAGCCATCCAACCCGAGTCTCTATTTTGGGCGCAACCGGTAGCATCGGAACCTCGACGTTGCGGGTTCTGGATCACAACCCGGACCAGTTTTCTGTCGTTTCAGTCGTCGCGCAGCGGAATGTTGAGCGCTTGGCTGACATCGCTCTGCGTACCCGAGCTGAGTTTGCGGCGGTTGCTGATGAGCGGCAGTTCGCAGCGCTGAAAGACAGGCTTTCCGGTTCTGATGTTGAAGTGGGCGCTGGGCTTGAGGCGATTGCGGAAGCGGCGTCTCGGCAGGCTGATGTGGTGGTGAGCGCCATTACTGGATATGCGGGACTGCGCTCGACCCTCGCTGCGGCCCGATCCGGCGCAAATCTCGCCCTTGCGAATAAAGAGGCGATGGTTACCGCCGGGACGATGGTCAAGGCAGCTCTCGCGCAGGGTGGCGGAACACTGATCCCGGTCGATTCCGAACATGCCGCCTTGTTCCAGTCGCTTTGGGGGCAGGATCGAAATGCCATCACACAGCTAATTCTGACCGCCTCCGGCGGGCCTTTCCGCGATTGGACAAAAGACGATATTCATCACGCAACGGCAGCGCAGGCGTTGAAGCATCCGAACTGGGACATGGGAGCCAAGGTTACCATCGACTCTGCTTCCATGATGAACAAAGGGCTTGAGCTCATCGAAGCGCAGCAAATCTTTGAGATTGCGCCGGAACGACTGGATGTTGTTGTGCACCCCCAGTCGATTATTCACTCGCTTGTTGCTTACAATGATGGGGGTCAGCTGGCGCAGCTTGGTGTGCCGGATATGCAGACGCCGATTTCAGCAGCACTGAGGTGGCCTAAACGGACAAAGACGGCAGTGCCGCCGCTGGATCTGGCCCAGTACGGCAGCCTGACATTTGAGCCTCCTGACCGTGACCGCTTCCCCTGTCTGGCGCTTGCTGAAGCCGCGATGCAGCAGGGCGGTGCGATGCCGATTGCGCTCAATGCCGCAAATGAAGTCGCCGTGAGCGCGTTTCTGGATGGCATGTTCGGTTTTGGCGGCATTGCTGAGGTGGTCGAAGAGGTGTTGGAACAATCCTCATTTTCCGCGCCGGAAAGTCTGGACGAAATCACGGTTATAGATGCGGATAGCCGAACCAAGGCCCACGCCGCTTTGGTCAAAATTGCCAAATAATTCTCGTCGCATTGGGCTTGGCACAAAACCAGCAAAGCTTTATCCACATTATACGGTTTTCAGGGCGCGACGCTGGTTTCGATCCCTGCTATCCCCTTCAGAGCCGACCTTGGTCAATTTCTGGCCGATATTTTCGGCCACTAAGTTCTAATCTGCGGCTATAGTCGCGTAATGCATTGCATGCTGACCACTGACAGGTCGGTTATGGCGAAGGAGAAGCAAGCGACGGATGGGGTCTATTGTCGACATCCTGCTCTACAATGTTGTCGCCTTTCTAGCGGTTTTGACAGTCATTGTTGCGGTCCATGAAGCGGGTCACTTCTTCATGGCGCGTCTTTGCCGTGTGCGCGTGCTGACTTTCTCCATTGGTTTTGGTCCTGAGCTGTTCGGTTGGACGGGTCGGCAGGGGACGCGATACAAAATTTCAGCGCTACCGCTCGGGGGTTATGTCCGAATGGCGGGGGGCCTGATGCCAGATACGCCCGAAGCCAAGGAAGAGGGGGCGTTCCCCTCGCGACCCATTTGGCAGCGTGCTCTCGTCATTTTTGCAGGACCGTTGGCGAACTTTATCTTCGCCTTTGGCATTCTGTTTGTCATGGCGATGACCTTTGGCAGTGCAAAGCTTCCGCCGAAGATTGGTGGCTTTACGGATAATTCCGCCGCTGCTGAAACCGCTCTGGCGGTGGGAGACGTCATTGTCTCAGTCAATGGACGTGAAACGGAGTCCTTTGCCGATATTGCGCGCATCATGGCGCTGCACACAGGTGGCCCGATGGACATCGAGGCGCGTCGGCCAGATGGGGGCATTTTCGCTGTCACTGTGGACCCGAATGAAGACTCCATGGAAACCGCAACCGGCCCCGTTCGTGTTTTCCGACTGGGTATCCGAGCGACCGATGAGGTTGAAACGAAGCGCTATGGCGTTTTTGGTGCGGCGGGTGCTGCCGTCCAAAACCAAGTACAAATAACCTCTATGGTGTTTCAGGGATTGGGACAGGTGATCACGGGTCGGAGGCCGGTGACCGAGCTGGAAGGCCCTGTCGGTATGTCACAGCATGTTGCGCAGGCATCCCAATCGGGTATTTGGACTGTTTTGCAGATGATGATCTTTCTGAACATGATCATCGGTCTGATGAACCTGCTGCCTATCCCGGTCCTGGATGGAGGACACCTCGTATTCCTGGCCTATGAAGCGGTTTTGCGCCGCCCGCTGCCTTCTCGAGTGATGGAAGTGGCACTGATGATCGGGCTGGGTTTGATAATTGCTCAGTTTGCGTTTGTAACTTTTCAAGACTTGGTGCCTAACCGGACAGCGATTCCGGGATGGCTTCCCCGGTTTTAATGGGGTTGTTTGAATGTTTTTGTTGAACCGGCAGTTCATACGACAGGCAAGCCGCATCGGTGCGGTTCTGGGGCTGAGCCTCGCCTTGCCCACCGGTATGGCAACGGCTCAGTTTCCGGTGACCCCAGAGCAAGCCGCCGAACTTGTGCAGGCGCAGGTCGTTGCCGGGGCTGAGACCGATTTGGAGGCCGCTGAAGCCGCGGCTGAGTCAGTCGTTCAGTTCGACCCGCTCGCGCCCGAAGTTTACGGTGAGGGGACGATTTCTCAAATCGTCGTGCAGGGAAACCAGCGACTTTCGACCAACACGATCCTGACTTTGCTGAACATTCAGGTCGGCGAGGATTTCCAGCCCCTCCGCCTCGATGCCGCGCTCAAGGCCCTCTACAAGACAGGCCAGTTCGCCGATGTTCGCTTGGACCGGCAAGGCAGCGTGCTGATCATTCAGGTTCGTGAAAACCTGCTGATCAATCAGGTCGCTTTCGAGGGCAACAATGCGCTTTCTAATCAAGAGCTGCAGGGACTAACGTCGGTCAAGGCGCGGACACTTCTCAAGCGGACTGAAGTGGCCAACGACATTCAAAAGATGAAAGAAAGCTACGAGCGCGAAGGCCGGTTGATGGTCATCATTGAGCCGAAGATTATTCCGCTCTCGGGCAATCGCGCCAACTTGGTCTATGAAATCAACGAAGGTTCGCGAACGCGGGTTGATGCCGTGAACTTCGTCGGTAACACCGCCTACACGGATCGACGGCTCCGCACCGCGATTTTGACGCGCCAAACGAACCTGTTGCGCAATCTGCTACAGGCAGATGGATACGCACCGGACCGAATTGCTGTCGATCGCCGGTTCCTGACCGAGTATTACCAATCACGCGGTTACGCAGACTTTGAAGTGATCTCTGCAGTGGCAGAGCAAACCCCGGAAAAGCGCGGGTTGATCCTGACCTTTACCGTCAAAGAGGGCATCAAGTACCGGTTTGGCCGTGTCAGGATTGCCAATAACCTGCCCGGCGTAGATACCTCCCGCCTTGTCAATCAGCTCAAGGTTCGCACAGGGCGGACCTATGACGTGCTGGATGTCGAAGAGACACGCGAAGACATGATTGAGCGCGTGTCCGTCCAAGGCTTCCCCTTCGTTGATGTTGTGGTCACCGAAGACAGCGATCCCTCGCGCGGCGTTGTGGATTTGACGTTTACCATCGAAGAAGGCCCGAGACTGTTCGTCGAGCGCATTTCGATCTCTGGCAATGAGCGCACGGCTGAAGACGTTATTCGCCGCGAGTTCCGCCTTTCTGAAGGAGATGCCTTCTCCGTCTCTAAAATCCAGCGGTCTCAGGAACGACTGCTGGGCCTTGGATTTTTCTCTTCCGTCGATATCCAGCCTGAAGGGGGGTCCTCTTCTGATCAGGTGGTGATCGGTACGGTTGTCGAAGAGCAGCGGACCGGTGAATTGCAGCTTGGTGGTACTTACTCCAATACTGCCGGTATTCTGGGTAACTTTAAGATTGCCGACCGGAACTTCCGAGGCCGTGGCCAGCGCTATGCGTTGGATATCAACGCGGGGGTTAACAACCGAGATGCCTCGTTTAGCTTTACCGAGCCGTATTTCCTGGGGCGTGAAATTTCGGCAGGGACCGAAGTTTTCTATACGGACCGGAACGTCAATAACATCTATGACCGCCGCGAAGTCGGGGCGCAGGCGACGCTCGGCTACAAGCTTTCAGAGCACTTAGGCCAATCTTGGACTTACGCACTGACCCGAACGGAAGTCACCGACATTGATCCCGCCGCCTCGTTGCTGATTACACAGCAAGCGGGTGTGACAGTGCGTTCAGAACTTCGGCACACCCTGCGCTATGACAAGCGCGACGTGGCCATCAACCCATCCGAAGGCTATCTGCTGGTCATGCGAAACAGCCTTGCTGGTCTGGGCGGATCGGTTCGCTATGCGAGGACCACGGCTGAGGCGACGCACTACTTGCCTCTCGGGGAGACCTTCACGGTCGCAACCCGTGCCGAGGGCGGCTTCATTGAAGGTCTGGGGCAGGATACTTTGCTTGCTGACCGGTTCTTCATCGGCGGCGATACAATCCGTGGATTCAATTCATCCGGACTTGGGCCACGTGCCGCATCTGGCGGTGCCTTGGGTGCTTCCAAGTTCTGGCGGACCTCTGCAGAGCTGCGTTTCCCTGTACCGGGGGTGGCAGAGCAGGGTGTGAAGGGCCGACTGTTCTTTGATGCTGGATCGGCTTGGGACGTGGGTCAGGACACGGGAACAATCGATGTAGACGATAGTGCCGGCGTTCGTGCATCCTTTGGTGTAGGTGCCACGTGGGATTCACCCTTGGGTCCTCTCTCTTTGGACTATGGTATTCCAATCCGTAAGGAGAGTTTTGATGTGGAACAGCGCTTCAGGTTCTCGATCTCGACATCATTCTGATCTATTAAGAGCCCAATTAGGCGTGAGCAGTGTTGCCCGTGCCCCCAGTACGCTCTGATTGATTGGAACTGAAATGATGCGCCTGGTCGCTAATGTTCGTTTTCTTGTTGTTGCTTGGCTGACATCAATGTCCTTGAGTTTTGGGTCCATGGCCCAGGCTCAGATGACTCCGGTTCTTGCGGTTGTGGACATGGACCTTGTGGTCCGAGAGTCCAACGCGGTACGGACGCTGGAAGCTCAGCTGTTGGAGTTGCAGACGCAATGGGAAAACGAGCTCACAGAAGTGAACCAGCAACTGGCAGCGACGCTTCGTGCTGCTCAGGAAAAGCTGAACGCGGGTGAGATCGAGCAGGCCGAATTCCGTCAGGTTCAGGTCAAAACACAGCGTGATTTGCAAGCCCTGCGGAAGGAAGCAAACGCGCGTCAGCGTAAGTTGATTCAGACGCGTCGTTTGGCCGAAACTGAGCTGCGTCGTATCCTTGAAGAAATCGTCATTGGTCTGGCTTCAGAAACCGGCGCGAACATGGTGCTGAACTTCAGCGCGGTTGTCATTTCTGCGGAAGGGTTTGACCTGTCGGTTGAGGCCCTGCGTCGTCTGAACAGTGATATTCCAGAGCTGAACCTTACGGTATCTGAGCCGACACCGGAGGAAATCGCAGCTGAAACTGTCGATACGACCAACTAGTCCGGTATTCTGTCTTTGACGGTGACTGACCCAAGATTTTTCCGAACGGCCGGGCCTTTCACGCTCGGCCGTTTGTTGTTTGAGCTGGGTTTGGAAGAGCGCGGCGGGAGTGGTGTTCATCCTGCGGATCAAACTTTTGTTGATGTCGCTCCACTGAGCGAGGCCGGCCCGTCGCATCTGAGTTTCTTCCACAATCGAAAGTATCTTTCTGCCTTAACCCAGACGAAGGCTGGGGCGGTTCTGGTCAGTGAAGCAGAAGCTCACCAGGTTCCAGAGGGCTGCGCGCGGTTGATCGTGGCTGATCCCTATCGCGCTTATGGGCAGATTGCCGCGCTGTTTCACCCTGTCAAACAGGGATCAGAGAGGACGGAAATTCATCCCACGGCGCATGTTGACCCTTCAGCACTGTTAGGGGCAGGGGTCAGGGTCGGTGCATTTTCATTGATTGGCGCGAATGCGAGCATCGGCGCAGGCAGCCTGATCGGTGCGCACTGCGTGATCAGCGAAGGCGTCATCGTGGGGGAGCAGTGCGTCTTTGAAGGGCATTGCACGGTCTCGCATGCGCTGATTGGCGACCGTACCTATCTCAAGCCTGGCGCTCGGATCGGGCAGGGCGGCTTTGGCTGGGCATTGGATCCGCAAACTCATCGGCATCAGCGGATTCCCCAGCTAGGGCGCGTGGTGCTGGGTGACGATGTTGAAATTGGGGCCAACACGTCGGTTGATCGTGGGGCCGGTCCGGACACGGTCGTCGGCAATGGAACAGTCATCGATAATCAGTGCCAGATTGCCCATAACGTGCGATTGGGCCGGGGCTGTGTGGTGGTCGCAGGGTCATCGATTGCAGGATCAGCAATATTAGAGGATGGCGTCCTGATCGGCGGGTGCAGTGGAGTGCTGGGTCACGTCACCATTGGTGCTGGCAGTCAAATTCAAGCGAGTTCCTCGGTAACCAAATCTTGCCCGGCAGGGAGCATTTTGCGGGGGGTTCCCGCCCGGGATTACCGGTTGTATCTTCGCGAGGAAGCGACGCTTCGTCGCAGCGCTCGCAAGCGTGCGCACGACGCCGAAGAATAGGAAAGAGACAAGATCTATGGCGAATATTCTCGACGAACCGCTGTTGCCAGCGGATGAGCGGCCCACCCTTGATATTCAGGATATCATGGCCCTTCTGCCTCATCGCTACCCGTTCCTCCTCGTTGACCGCGTGGAGTGGAGCCGGGCTTCAAGGCGCTCTGCAATTGGGTACAAGGGCATCACGTACAACGAAGAATACTTCCAGGGCCATTTCCCCAAAATGCCGGTCATGCCGGGGGTTCTGCAGATCGAAGCCATGGCGCAAACCGCTGGTCTGATGATTTTGGGGTCTTTGGATGACGGAGATGATCGGCGGCTCAAGGGCGTCTACTTCATGTCCATGGACAAAACCAAATTCCGCAAGCCCGTTACGCCCGGTTGCATGCTGGAAATGCACGTACATGTCGTCAAGAACCGGGGCCTGATCTACACGTTCCGGGGCGAGTGTTACGTTAATGGTGACCGTATTTCGGAAGCTGAATTCGTCGCCATGGGTATTGAGGACGACGGCACAGAGTGATTGCACCCACCCAAGGCATACATCCGTCAGCTGTAATCGAAGACGGCGCACAACTCGGCCACGATGTAACGGTCGGGCCCTTTTGCCACGTCGGATCCGGGGCGGTATTGAGCGATGGTTGTAGCCTGCATTCACACGTGGTGATCCAGGGGGAAACCAGTCTGGGTGAGGGGTGTGAGGTTTACCCGTTTGCCAGTTTGGGCACGGCACCACAGGACAAAAAGTATGCTGGTGAACGCAGCATGCTCGTCATCGGCAAGAACAATGTCATCCGCGAGTACGTTACTATGCAGCCCGGTACAGCTGGTGGTGGAAGCGTCACGCGGGTTGGTGATCGTGGCTTGTTCATGGTCGGTTGTCATATCGCCCACGACTGCCAGATCGGTGATGACGCTATTCTGGTCAATCACGTCAGCCTCGCCGGACACGTGATTGTCGAAGATCATGCGATTATCGGTGGACTTTCCGGTGTACACCAGTTCTGCCGCATCGGTCGGCATGCCATGGTCGGTGCGCATTCGATGGTGGTTCAAGATGTTCTTCCCTATACGACAGTAGCCGGGCCGCGAGCGCACCTTGCCGGTTTGAACTTGGTAGGATTGAAGCGCCACGACTTTGACCGTGAAGCCATAAATCAGTTGCGTGACGCGCTGGACGCGCTTTTTGCTGAGCCGGGGACCGTCGAGCGACGGCTGGATGAAGTCTCGCAACTGTTACCAGACCACGGGCCAGCGGAAGATGTGCTGCGCTTTATAACCCAAGCAACCCGAGGCCGGGGCTTTACCGGGCCTCTGGAGTAGCCTCATGCGGGTCGGACTGCTCGCCGGGACAGGGCGCTTGCCGGAACTCCTGCGGGAGGCCCATGATTTCCATCACATTATTGATCTCGAACAATGGCCTGAGCCGCTGGGTGCGCTTTTGATCGTTGTTGAAGCCCTGAAATCATCGGGCTGCGAGGCGCTCGTCCTTGCTGGAGCGGTCAACCGGGCGCGCTTTGATGGATTGGACGCTGGCGGCACTTGGGTCGCGGAGCGGGCGGGTTTGGGCGCAGGCGATGGCCAGCTGTTGGATGCTTTGGTCGCATTCTTTGAGCTGGAGGGTTTTCAGATCTTGGGCGCGACGGATCTCGATCCCTCCCTGATAACGCCGCGAGGACAGCTTGCAGGTGTCCCGATACCAGACCCGGAAATCGGCCTTGAAAGGGCGCGTGCCTTGGGGCTGCGTGATCTTGGCCAGGCCGTGATCCAGTGCGACGGGTCCCGTTGGCTCGAAGAAACAGCCGCTGGTACCGACGACCTGATGGTTCGAGCCGGTGCAATCGAAGCCAAAGAGCGCGTTTTGTATAAAGCAGCCAAACCACAGCAGGACTTGCGGGTAGATATGCCAAGTTGGGGTCCTCAGACTGTTGAACTCGCGGCGCAGCATGGGGTTAGAACGCTGGTATTCGAGGCTGGAAAGACCATTGCGCTGGACCGTGAGCAGGCGCTGCTGAGGGCTGAGGAGATTGGCGTGAGCGTCCTCGGGGTTGGGTCATGAAAGTCGCTGTATTGACCGGAGAGCCATCCGGCGATTTGCTGGCGCACGACGTGGTGAGGGCCATGTTGGATCAGGTTCCTGACGCCACGTTGATCGGGATTGGCGGTGAAAGGTTAGCGAGTCTGGGACTCAACAGTCGGTTCCCGCTCAGCGAGTTTTCGGTAAACGGGATTGCCGAAGTCCTGCCGCATCTGCCTCGGCTGCTGTTTCGCATGGAGCAGATTACTCGATGGATCCTTCAAGAGAGGCCCGATGTTGTTCTGACAGTCGACGCTCCAGACCTGACATTACGCATCGCAAAAATGCTTCGCGCGCGTGGTTTTGCGGGAAAGCTGGTGCATCTGGTTGCTCCAACCGTTTGGGCTTGGAAACCGGAAAGGGCAGCCAAGATCGCGACGTTTTTGGATCACATCCTGTGCCTGTTTCCTTTTGAGCCTCCCTATTTCGAGGTTCACGGCCTCGATGCGACCTTTGTGGGCCATCCAATTGTTTCCCGGCCCGTGCCCTCCATCGAAAAAGACAGCAACGCCCTGCTTCTCTTGCCTGGAAGCCGGATGACTGAAGTCCGTCAACTGGTGCCGCTGTTCCGGGATGTTGTGAAGGCGCTCGCACCTTCCTTTCCCGGTCTACGGTGCCTGGTGCCCACTGTTGAGACAACCCGCGGTTATGTTTCAAGCCGCATGGTTGACTGGCCAACGCCGATTGAATTTCTGTTTCGGGAGGAAGATCGGCAGCGGGCTTTTCATCAGGCCGAAGTTGCCTTGGCCGCTTCTGGAACGGTGGCGTTGGAATTGGCTCAAGCGAATGTCGCCGGGGTCATTACCTATCGGCTGTCGCAGATGACCTATAATCAGGTCAAGCGCCAGACCCGGCTGGATCATTTCAGCCTGATCAATATTCTCGCTGGTGAGGAAATCATGCCGGAGCGCATGCAGGATCAGGCGACCGCAGACGTGTTGGTGCCGGAACTGGTAAGACTGTTTTCGGATGAACAGGCGCGTCAGGTACAGTTGAAGGCCCAAAGGGAAGCCTTGGACAAACTGGTCTTGTCAGCAGATCAAAGCCCCGCCAAGTTAGCTGCACAGACCCTGCTGACCCTTGTTCGAGCCTGAAAATGTCCCTCTCCTTTGACATCAATTACCGCCCTAAAGCGCCTTGGTTCGGTGGTGATTTGCAGACAATGTCAGCCGTCCTTTCCCCGCCAAAGGTCTCACTGGATGATGCAGACGTTGAAGACCTGCGCATCGCAGCAGACGATGGAACCGAGGATGTCCTGCTGGGACAGCGTCTTGTCCGCAGGGGGGAAGATGGCCCGCGTGAGGAAACCTCGATTGTGCTCCTGCACGGGCTGTTGGGTGACTTTGATCGGGATTACATGCGTCTCTTGACGCGGCATTACCTCGACCACGGTTTTCCTGTCATTCGCATGAACCTGCGGGGAGCAGGCTCATCTCGGTTGCTTTGCACCCGTAACTATCATGCTGGGTTTACTCAGGATTTAACGGTCATGGCACGGGCGCTGTCAGCGCGTGAGGATACGGGACGGCTGGCATGGATCGGCATCAGCCTGAGTGGAAACATGCTGCTCAAGGCGGCGAGTGAGGCGACCTTTATCGAGGCTGCGGATCAAACCGCGATTGTTTCGATTTCCGCGCCCTTTGACTTGCAGGCGACGGCAAATCGGTTTTCCCGGCGACGCAACTTCATGTATTCGCGCTATCTGGTGAACAAAATCCGAAAGCAAATGCCTCTGCAGCCGGGATTGCGTCCGGATCAGGTCGAACACCTGAAACGCATCAAAACCATCGGTGAGTTCGATGAACATTTCACCGCCCCGGATCATGGTTACAGCTCAGCGGATGAATACTATATCGCAAACTCGGCGAAGCGATTTGTGCTGGATGCCAAATTACCCTGTCTGGCGATTGTAGCAGCCGATGATCCGTGGATTGACGATCGGCCTTACCGCGCAGTTGAGTGGTCAAAAAACCCGCTTTTAACACCGGCAATTTGTCGGACGGGCGGGCATGTCGGTTTTCATGCGCACGGTCATCGCGAGCCGATCTACACAGCCTGGTCCAGATCCTTTCTGGAGGCCTCATCAAAACCAGCCACACCGACCCCGACGAGCCGGTAGGTTTGTAAAGGTTCCCGTTCGATTTCAGTCGCGAGGAGTCGCTGAGCCACGGAAAATAGAACACGAGGGTCAGCCGTGTGGCCGTTCAGAGTCTGACTGCGGCTGAGAATATCAAAGTCCGTCGTCTTGAGTTTCAGCGTAACGCGCTTTCCTTCCAATTCATATTGACTCAAGCGCTCGGCAACCCGGTTTGAAAGCCGTTCGACCACGGCGGTGAGTTCCGCAAGATCGCCCGTGTCCTCCATAAGCGTGGTTTCGGAGCTTACTGATTTTGAGCCTCGATCTTCACGCACGCGTCGCGAGTCCTCGCCACGGCAAAAATGGTAGAGCCGTTCCCCGAAGCGACCGAACATAGCGACCATGTCTTCCTTCGGAAAAGCCCGCAGCTGAGCAATTCGCGTGATGCCAAGAGCGTTCATGCGCTTTGCTGTGGCTGGTCCCACGCCCCAGATGAGTTTCACCGGCTTGTCAGCGAGAAAGTCCATCGCCTCCGCCTTTCCCAAAACAGCAAATCCATCAGGTTTATCGAGGTCGGAGGCAATCTTTGCCAACAGCTTGTTGTGTGAAAGGCCGATGGAAATCGTTATGCCAATCTTGTCTTGCACCGTTTGCGCGAGGCGAGCGAGTTCAGTGGCAGGATGCTTGTTTGCTGTCGCAACCGACTCAAGATCGAGAAAGGCCTCATCAATCGATAAGGGTTCAACGTCAGGCGTCAGGGCGCGGAAGAGCTGGCGGACCTCGAGACCGGTTTCCCGGTACTTCGCCATATTCGGCTTTATGATGATTGCCTGCGGGCAAAGCTGTTTGGCGCGGTACATTGGCATGGCCGAGCGAACGCCCTGGATCCGCGCAAGATAGCAGGCTGTCGTCACGACGCCGCGTTGTCCGCCGCCAATGATGACTGGCTTGTGGCGCAGGCTCGGATCATCCCGTTTCTCAACGGCGGCATAAAAGGCATCACAGTCAATATGTGCCAGTGAAAGCGCGTCCAGTTCCGGGTGCTGTACCAGCTTGGGGCTGCCACAAGCCTCGCACCGCAATGCGGGGGCGGTGGCGGGCGTCACTGTCAGACACGTCCGGCAGAGGCTGGACATAAAGCACTTCACCTTGATTGAAAGGGCCTTTAGTATTTCTCCAAATACGCAGGATGCGGAATGGCCGGCCACGTTCACCTTTTATACTCAGATACGACGCTGGGCAGCGCCCTGCAACGGCAACTGCGTACGCTTTTTTTCCACGTGACGCACGGACCGCTGGAACCCGAGGAGCTGACAGCCTCTGGCATGCAAAGCGAAGGGCTGGAGCCAGAGGTCATTGCTGTGGTCCGAGCCGCCGGGTGGGGCAGCGATCAGCTGCGCCATCTGAAAAGGGCGTTTCCGCGCGCTTCTCTGGTCCTGGTTGATCCGATTCCCAGTACGCATTCCCAAGAGTTAGCGCTGGAGAGTGGTGCCGATGGCTACCTGCCCTTACCCGCCACCAACAAGCGGTTGAGCTTGGGTCTCATGGCCCATGTTAGACGCTCACGCAGGCTGGATGATGCTGGGTCGACGGAGCATGTGCTGAGACTCTTGGGTTTCGAGCCGTCAATATTCGCAAGACCCGACACGTCGATGGACGAAAGCCAAATCGCAGTACTGCACGAAGATGCAGACTTCGCCCACGCCATTAAAGCTCGCTTGGATGAAGAAGGTTTCGCAGCCGCGGTCGCCCCTTTTGAGCAGGGGGTTGAGTTCATCGAAACTGCCGGGCTGGTTGTCGGTGCCGTGTCTGAAGCGGGCTGGGCCAAAGCGCTGCGCACAATCGCTGACATACGGTCTCAGCCAAAGTGTCGAATCCTGCCCATTACAGTCGCGAGCGCCGTTTTGACTCCCGCTGTCGAAAGCGCATTGGAGAGGTTGGATTTTGAAGATTTATGGCTTGGAGCAGAGCCAAACCGATTGCTGGCACTTATGGTCAAAGAGCAGGTGAGGATCAGTCGGCAAACCGAGCATCGGAAACGCGCCCTCACGCAGTCGCTGGATTTGGCGATCAAGGATGGTCTTACAGACCTGTATAATCGCCGGTATCTCGCAGCTCATTTACCGCTGCAGATGCAGATCGCGCGGCAGTCAAAACGGCCACTGTCGCTGGCGTTGTTTGATCTCGACGGCTTCAAAACGCTGAATGATCGCTACGGACATCAGGCAGGGGATCAATTCCTGATCGGCTTCGCAAAGAACCTTCGCCGGCATTCCCGTGCTTCGGATTCTGCAGTTCGGTTGGGTGGGGACGAGTTTGCTTTGGTCCTCCCCAATACTGATTTGGCTGCTGCACGAACGGTGACCGAGCGCCTGATTGCCGATATCGCCACCATTCGCCATGCCGGGTCCGACGACAAGCAGATCCGGATTTCAGCCTCAGCAGGATTGGTGACCATGCCTGCCGGTGATTGGGCTTCCACCTCCGACGCTTTGGTTGCGGTGGCGGATAGCCGGCTCTACGCGGCAAAAGAAAAGGGCGGTAACCAAATTGTGGATACCGCCCTGCTCTAATGTCGTCGTTCTGTTGAACGCTTACTTCATCTTCGATTCTTTGAAGACAACGTGCTTGCGTGCAACAGGGTCATACTTGCGCATTTCCAGCTTTTCAGTGGAGGTACGCGTGTTCTTCTTCTTAACGTAGAAGTAACCGGTGTCAGCGGTGCTCACCATTTTGATGAGCACGTTAGCGGGTTTAGCCATAGCCCCGAGCTCCTAGATTCAACAAATTGGAACGCACCCTATAGGCAACCTGTGCTGAGTCAACCGCGACTAACGCAGGGATGACAGGCTTGCACTGGCTGACAGGATGCGTTGATAGGCGTCAGGCGACATGGCGAGCTGAAGCGCGAGGTCGGAATCGTCTTCGGTGTACCGCTCAGAAGGGGGACAAACGCTGCGATAGTTTTCCTTGTCCTTCATATTCTGCGCGAGGATCGACCGCGCCCGGATCGCCGCAATATTGGGGACGCTGGCCAATGCATCGTCAATCACGGCTTTGGGGCTGCGATCTGTAAAGCAGATGTTCGGGGTCACGCCTGCCTTGTTCAAGGGAGCGCCTGAAGGTGCGAAGAAAGCGCCAGAGGTGACCGTCATCATTGCGCCGTTGGGCAGGTCAAAGCTTGTTTGGATTGAACCCTTCCCAAAGGATGTCGAGCCAATAACGATCCCGCGGCCATTATCCTGAATCGCGGAAGCCAAGATTTCGGAGGCACTGGCCGAGTTGCCATTGATCAGAACCAAGAGCGGCGCGCCAAGAAGAATGTCGTTTGGTTTGGCCTCAACCGTGTCTTTGTTGTCGATGTTCCGTCCTGCTGAAACCAGAATCGGGCCTTTTCCGACGACGTAATCCGCAATTTCCTGTGCAGCGGTCTTGAGACCACCCGGATTTTCACGCAAGTCCAGCAGCCAACTGGTTGGTTGTTCCTTGCGAAGGCTTCGCACCACGTCCAGGAACTCCGCTGTCGATTGCTCTGAGAAGACCGCCATCTGGATCACAGCGACATCACCAACCATCTGACCGCGCAGAGAAGGCAGAGCCACGATTTCGCGGCTGATGGTCCTGCGCAGGGTGCGGCCTTCGCGCTGGACCATGACCGTCGCCAGAGACCCGACAGGGCCACGGAGCAGACTGAGAACGAGATCCTCGCTCATCTCTCCTGTGACGCGCTGACCGTTCACGTGGGTAATCAGGTCCCCGTCTTTCAGGCCCGCATCGTCTGCGGGTCCACCGCGCACAACCTCACGAACCCTTATGCCATTTTCTTCATAGGCGATGAGAATGCCCATGCCGCCAAATCCGAAGACATCATCGCGAAACAGATCAGCATCCGCAGCAGGTAGGTAGCGTGACACCCCATCAAGAAGGGACATATACCCTTCAAAAATTTCAGTTTCACGCGTGGCTTGCGGCATGCGCCGGATGCGCTCGCTGGAGGTGATCATGTGGAGCGTGACAAAGGCGGAATGCAAACCCCATTCGAGGTAATAATCGCCGTCAGGTTCCTCAAATTCCATCTGGCCGCCCGGCCCGTCGATCTGCGTAACTCCATTGGTGGATTTCAGCGAAAAGTCTGCCTGCTTGCCCAGATTGACCAGTCCCGCCATGGCAACTTCACGCGGGTGGTACGCTTCGACATAAAGCTCCTGAATCGCGCCGATCCCTACGCCGTACAGAAACGCTTCGTCCGCATCTGGCAACTGACCACCTGACTGACCGGTTGGCAGTGCTTCCTCCAGCGCGGCACGCAGCTCAGCGGGCATGACGATGCTGGAACTCGCCGCTTTGCGTGCTGTGGAGCGTGCATTGACTTGACCAGCCTCACAGGCTGACAAAAACAATGTCAGCAAACCAAGCGCTCCAAATGCGAGTTGAGGGCCAAACCGAAATAGGTTCTGAGGCATTCTACATTCCTTGAAAATACTCAGAGACCATAGCGTGAGGTGAGTCGCTATGCTCGTTCCAGTCTGTTTATGCGCGGAAAATGAGCCAAGCTTATGGCCTTTTAGCTCGCTTACCCGCTTTAACCTTTGTTTTCTTGGAAGATTTCACCTTCTTTTGAGTCGATTGAGACCGCGACTCGAGTTGTGTTCTCGACGGCATAGTGGGCTCACTTTCCCCCACGATCTCACCAACAAGGGAGCCGGTTAACCCGTCCGCTTCAACTAGCCGTATCTGGAGACGTTGAGACGCAGAAAAGACGCGCCCCCAGCGGCGTCCTTCGAGTGTTAGGGTCTTGCTGTCGAAATCATAGCGGTCATCGGGAAGAAGTCCCATGGGCACCAGCGCGTGCGCGCCTGAACGGTCGATTTCTACGAATAAGCCAAACTTGGTCACGCTGCTGATACGAGCATCAAAGATCTCACCAATTTGCTCGGAGTGGTAGGCGGCGAGATAGCGATCTTTGGCACTGCGCTCGGCATAGGCCGCTTGGCGTTCAGACTCTGATATAGCCTCTGCCAGCGGGATCGGGGCCTCAGTTGCGCCCAGTGGTTCACCCCCTTCGCCCAACCCAAAGGCTGAGATCAAGGCCCGATGAACCGTGAGGTCGGCGTAGCGCCGGATCGGGCTGGTAAAGTGAGCGTAGCTTTCGAGTCCCAGCCCGAAATGCCCGATGTTGCGCGGGGAATAGACCGCCTGTGCCTGTGCACGCAGGACGGCTTCGTTAATCATTGCGGCGTAGTCTTCGCCTTCCACACCCTTCAGAATGCCGTTCAGCTTTCCCGCGGTCAAACGGGTGCCGCGCTGGATGTTCACGGGGGTGCCGTCGAGTAGGTTGGCGAGATGTTCGAGCTTTATCGGGTCAGGATGGTCGTGGACTCGATACATGACCGAGTGTTCCTGCGCCTCTAACACCTGCGCGGCTGCAACGTTCGCGAGGATCATCAGCTCTTCGATGATTTTGTGCGACGTTAGCCGAGCGCGGGGGCGGATATCGACAACGCGGGATTTGTCCTCCGACAGTTCGATCACGCGCTCAGGAACGTCCAGGTCCAGTGCGCCGCGTTCTTCACGAGCCTTGGCCAGAACCTCAAAAGCCGCCTTCAGGGGGATGAGGTTGGACTCCAAAAGCGGTTCGATTTCTTCGTCTGGATTGCCATTCAGCGCCGCTTCAACCCGCTCGTAAGTGAGCCGGGCGGCAGAGCGCATGATCCCCCGCTCAAACCGCTTGGCGGTCAGTTTACCCTGAGTGTCGATGGTCATGTCAGCAACCAGACAGCCCCGATCCTCATGCGGGACCAACGAGCACCATCCGTTCGAAAGTGCCTCAGGCAACATCGGCAAGACCCGGTCTGGAAAGTAGCAGGAATTGCCTCTTAACTTAGCTTCTCGGTCCAGCGCAGACTGCGGGCGGACATAGTGCGAGACATCGGCGATGGCCACAAGAATGCGGAAACCGGCTTTATCGGGCAGAGCTTCGGCCCAGACTGCGTCATCGAAATCGCGCGCGTCTTCTCCATCGATGGTGACCAGCGGAATGTCGCGATAATCGACGCGCCCTTTTGCAGGAACGGCTTGCGCGGCTTCAGCCTCTTCCACGGCGGCATCCGGAAAATGCAGGCGGAGCCGGTGTTCTGCCGCTGAAATCAAAGAGATCGCGCCGACATCGTGCTCATGGCCCAAAACCTCAATAATGCGAGCCTTGGGCAGATCCAGACGTCCGGTGCCGATAACCTCAGCCCGAACCAGCGTGCCCGGTTCAGCCGAATTTCTGTCTTCAGCACGGATGATAAAGTCGGTTTTGGCGCGTTTGTCTGTCGAGCGCAGGGAGCCACCTTGCTCAACAACACCAACGATGATGTCGTGGTGTGGACGCGGAAGAGATTTGAAAGGCAGCGCTCGAAAAGCGCCCTCACCAGCAGGTTCGATTTTGGCCAGAACCCGGTCACCTGAACCGGGTGCGCTTTCCAAACTGCCTTCGCCGAGAAAAATAAGCGGGGGCGCTCCTCGGAAATTGCGCTCGATGGGGAGGCAAATGACATCGCCATTTTCATCCGGCGCGAGAATTTCCAGCGGCAGCACGGCGGGAAGCCCTTGCTTCTGCCAGCGTGACTTGCTTGGCGTTGCGGCCATCAAACCGTCACGCTCAAACTGCTTGAGCAGTGTTTTCAACCAAACGCGGCCACCACCCTTAATACCAAACTCACGGGCGATGCTCCGTTTATCGGCTTTATCGGGATTGCTTTGGATGAATTTTAGGATCGCGTCGCGGTCCAGTTGCCCTGTATCGGCATTTTTGGATTTCGCCATGGAACCAGCCTATGCCCCTTTATGGACCGCAAGGAAGGAGCGGTTTCACCGTGAAACCGCTCTGTATCAGGCTGCCTACTTAGCTGCTTTTTTCGCAGCTGTCTTTTTTGCTGGCGCTTTCTTGGGTGCGGCCTTTTTCGCCGGAGCCTTCTTTTTTCCAGCCTTGGCGTCAATCAGCGCAATGGCTTCTTCAAGCGTCAGGGTCTTTGGATCTTTGTCTTTCGGGATGGTTGCGTTGGTGCGACCGTGTTTGACGTAAGGCCCATAGCGACCGTCATTGAGGGTGATTGGCTTTTCATCACTGGGGTGAACGCCAAGCTCAGTGCCCGGCGCGCCCTTGGCCTTCACCTTTTCCTGCTTTTCGACAATCAGCGCGACGGCACGGTTCAAGCCGATTTCCAGCACGCTTTCGTCTTTCGGGATATTGGCGTAGGTCGAGCCCATCTTGACGAAAGGCCCAAAGCGGCCAATGCCTGCGGTGATCATCTCGCCCTCGTACTCGCCCACGTCACGGGGGAGAGCCAGCAGGTCGAGTGCCTTTTCATAGGTCAGATCAGACGGCTCCAATCCCTTGGGCAGGGAGGCACGCTTTGGCTTTTTGCCTTCTTCCATATCGTCAGGCGTACCGATTTGGACGTACCAGCCGTATGGACCTTTTTTGAGGAAAATGCCCAGACCCGTTTTCGGGTCCATGCCGATGGGTTCGTCTTCTTTTGGTGCCTGACGCGGCTGATCTGTACCGCGTGTCAGCTGATCGGTGAAACGACACTCAGGGTAGTTGCCACAACCGATGAATCCACCGGTTTTGCCGAATTTCAGTGAAAGACGCCCCGTTCCACAAGACGGACAGGCGCGCGGGTCGAAATCAATCGGTGAGCCGTCTTCCTTTTGCGTTGGGAAGAAGTGCGGGCCGAGGACTTCGTCCATCACGTCGATCACTTCCGTGATCCGAAGTTCCTTGGTCTCTTCTATCAGCGCGTGAAAGTCGGTCCAGAAGGCTGACAGAACATTTTTCCACTCAAGCCGCCCACCAGAAATATCATCCAGCTGTTCTTCGAGGTCTGCGGTAAAGTCGTATTCGACATAGCGGCGGAAAAAGTTGGACAGAAACGCCACAACCACGCGACCGCGCTCTGCCGGGATGAACCGCTTCTGGTCCAAACGCACGTACTCGCGATCCTGCAAAACCGAGATAATCGAAGCATAGGTAGAAGGTCGACCAATGCCGAGCTCTTCCATCTTTTTCACCAGCGTTGCTTCGGTGTAGCGCGGTGGAGGCGCTGTGAAGTGCTGGTCGGCGATAACCTTCTCGCGGTTCAGCGTCTGGCCTTTTTCAAGGCGTGGGAGACGCTGTTCGCTGTCCTCATCCGAGGGGTCATCGCGGCCTTCCTGGTAAACCTTGATGAAGCCGTCAAAAGCAAGAACAGAACCGGTTGCACGCAGTTGCGCTGCGCCAGCGTCAGCGTCGATATCAACACCGACCTGATCAAAAACGGCGGCTGACATCTGACAGGCAACGGTACGCTTCCAGATCAGCTGGTAGAGGCGCATCTGGTCGCGGTCGAGGATCCCTTCGAGGTCAGCCGGCTTGCGGGAAAGCTGCGTCGGGCGCACCGCTTCGTGGGCTTCCTGAGCATTTTTGGCTTTGGATTTGTAAAATCGAGGGCTGTCAGGCAGATAGGCCGTGCCGTAGTCTGAGGCGATCAGTTCACGCGCACCATCGAGGGCCTCTTTCGACAGCTGCACGCCATCGGTTCGCATGTAGGTAATCAGGCCGACAGTTTCGCCGCCAATGTCCATCCCTTCGTACAGCTTCTGAGCCACGCGCATGGTGTGAGCGGCGGAGAAACCGAGTTTCCGGCTGGCCTCTTGCTGCATGGTGGAGGTGGTAAATGGCGGGGCTGGGTTCTGCTTGCGTTGCTTTTGCTCAATCTCCAGCACACGCAAAGTCGAAGCCTTTTCGACCACGTTCTTAGCTGCGGTAGCATCGGCTTCGTTGCCCAAAGAAAACTTGGTGAGCTTTTTGCCGTCCAGGTGAGTCAGGCGCGCTGCGACCTGCTGTGATTTTCCGTCATTGAGCGTGGCAATTACGTCCCAGTATTCGACTGGCACAAAAGTTTCGATCTCCGCTTCACGCTCAGAAATCAGCCGCAAGGCGACCGACTGCACTCGGCCCGCGGAGCGTGAACCCGGAAGTTTGCGCCACAGGATTGGAGAGAGGTTAAAGCCAACGAGGTAGTCCAAAGCACGGCGCGCCATGTAAGCGTCAACCAGATCCTGATCGACATTCCGCGGGTGCTGAAATGCTTCCTTAACCGCGTTCTTGGTGATCTCGTTAAAGACCACGCGCTGCACGTCTTTACCTTTGAGCTTGCCACGCTTTTCCAGCTCGTCCTGAATGTGCCAGGAAATCGCTTCGCCCTCACGATCAGGGTCGGTCGCGAGGATCAGTTGATCGTGGTTCTTGAGCGCTTTTTCTATATCTTTCAGACGCTTATTGCTGTCTGATTCGACCAGCCAAGACATCTCGAAGTCGTTGTCAGGGTCCACAGATCCGTCTTTTGCGGGCAGGTCACGGATGTGTCCGAAGCTGGCGAAAACTTCGAAATCCTTGCCCAGATACTTGTTGATGGTCTTCGCCTTGGATGGGGACTCAACGACAACAACGGTCATGTATTTTTTCCGGCCCTAACAACATTGATAAGTGTGCTTAACGCTCACTGCGCTAACCACCTAAATGAGGCGACAAACCATATTTCCAGCGGTGCGCTCGACGATTCCGCCAAGCTCCAATTCCACCAGAGCTGCCGCCCCTAATCGGGCGGGTAATTGGCATTCACGATAGAGTTCGTCAATGGCGCAGGGTGTTGGAGAGAGAACTTTTAGCAGCGCGTCTCGCGCATTTCGGACGTCATCATCGGACAATTGCGTCAGTATTTTGGGTTGTTCGGAGCGCCCGGATGGTTCGTGTAAGTCATCCATAGAAGGCAGGCTGTCCAGAATATCCTGCGCGCTACAAACAAGCGTTGCGCCGTCCTTAAGGAGCTGGTTTGTCCCTTCAGCTCTTGGGTCCAGCGGATTGCCGGGGACAGCGCAAACCTCGCGAGAGAAATCGGCGGCATAGCGGGCTGTGATCAGCGACCCGGAGCGGTGCGCAGCTTCGACAACCACAGTCGCGGCACTCATTCCCGCAATGATTCGATTTCGATGCGGGAAGTGCCGGGCCGTGGGCTGCATTCCAAACGGCATTTCCGCAATGACGACCGAATGTTCGACGATTGCGCGGTAAAGGTCATTGTGTTCCCGAGGGTAAATGATGTCTACACCGCCAGCAACGACAGCAACCGTTCCCGACTTGATTGTCGATGCGTGAACGGCTGCATCAATACCGCGAGCCAGACCGGAGACGATGGTGAAACCCTCCGCAGACAGACCTTCGGCCAATTTGCCTGCAAACCTTGCACCATTGGTTGAGGCGTTGCGCGCGCCAACCATGCCGATAGCCGGTCTGGGCAGGTGTTCGGTCTTACCAAGAACGGACAGAACCGGCGGGGGATCGTTAATCTGACGCAAGAGCGGCGGGTAGACTGTATCCGCTGTGGTAATCAAGCTTCCGCCCAAAGCCCGCAGTTTGCGATACTCCTGCTCGGCAAGTTCGGATGAATAGGGAACCAGCGGGTTTTTTGCGCCGCCCCGAATGGAAAGTTCAGGCAAAGCTTCCAGAGCATCAGCGGCACTGCCAAAGCGCTCCAGGAGTGACCAGAAAGAGTGTGGGCCGATCCGCTTGGTTCGGATCAGGCGCAACCAGGCGCCGCGCTCTGCTGGTTCGATCAAACGAGGAGAGAAATAAGACATGGCTCTTCAATAACGAGCCTTTAGCCTTCGTCAACTTTTTGATTGAACTATATTCAAAAAATCAACCTAAAGGGCATCTAGCGCAGACTGCAGTATGATAACGGCGGCCATTTGATCGACGACCTTTCTGCGTTTGTTGCGAGTCATGTCCATGTCGTTGATCAGGAATTTCTCAACCATTGCAGAGGTCAAACGCTCATCCCAGAGCAGGATCGGGAGATCAATGCTGGCGAGTGTTCGCAGGTTTCGGGCGAAGGCGATGGTGGCCTGACAGCGCGGACCCTGGCTGCCATCCATCTGCAGGGGCCAACCCAGCACGATCCCGCGAATATCTCTTTCGCCTATGATCTGGCGCAGCCGCTCGGCATCGGACGAGAATTTTTTGGCTCTCACAAGTGTTTCAACTGGTGAGGCAACGGACTGCAGACCATCGGAAACCGCGATTCCGATCTTTTTGTCGCCGAAATCGATTCCAAGCAGCCGATCGCCGGTGCCGATTGCTTCACGCATACCAGCCAAATCGACTTCTTGGAAACTTCGACCCTTGTTTGGTGAGGGCTTGTGTTGATCGCTCATAGTCACGCTGCTACCAAGAAATCAGACAGATAGACATCATTTCCTGAGACAAAGTCCCCTAAATGAGCATCACCAGAGAAACTGTAGAACAGGCAGCGCGCTTGGCGCGGCTTACTGTTGCCGAAGAAGACAAGGATCGATTAGCTGGCGAATTGTCGGCCATCCTTGGTTTTGTTGAGCAGCTTGACGCCATTAATACGGATGACGTCGAGCCGCTTACGTCGGTTGTCGGCGCAACGGCGCGCATGCGCAAAGATGTTGTGAACGCTGGCGATTACCCCGAGCGCGTTCTGGCAAATGCCCCGGACCGGGTCACGGACTTTTATGCCGTGCCTAAAGTGGTTGAGTAGGGGGACTGTAACATGAGTGAACTCAATCGATTGACGATCGCCGAAGCGCGGCAGGGTATGTCCGAAGGTAAGTTTTCCTCGGTTGAACTGACCCAGTCTTGTGTCGACGCTATGGAAGCACGCGCTGACCTTGGCGCTTATATCACGCCGACGCCCGAGGCAGCGCTGGAAGCGG
Source organism: Alphaproteobacteria bacterium (assembly GCA_049612785.1). Taxonomy (GTDB): domain Bacteria; phylum Pseudomonadota; class Alphaproteobacteria; order UBA7985; family UBA7985; genus UBA7985. The sequence continues at coordinate 29,490 of JBMZBW010000015.1, forward strand.
CTGCGGAAGCTGACAAGAAGCGTGCTGCGGGTGAGGAAGGCGCGCTGCTGGGCATTCCGCTGGGGATCAAGGACCTGTTCTGTACCGAAGGCGTGCAGACAACAGCCGCATCCCGGATCCTGGAGGGCTTCAAGCCGACATATGAAAGTACCGTGACCAGCAACCTGCTGCGGGACGGTGCTGTCTTTCTTGGCAAGCTGAACCTTGATGAATTCGCAATGGGCTCATCCAATACGACATCTTACTACGGCAATGTCGTAAATCCGTGGCAGTCCAGCGAAAAGCCGGACATGCAGTTGGTTCCCGGTGGCTCTTCGGGTGGTTCAGCCTCTGCGGTTGCGGCGCGTCTTTGTCTGGGTGCGACTGGCACGGATACGGGCGGTTCCATTCGTCAGCCTGCTGCTTTCTGTGGGATCACTGGCCTGAAGCCAACTTATGGGCGGTGCTCGCGATGGGGCGTTGTCGCCTTTGCTTCATCGCTTGATCAGGCCGGACCTATGGCGCGGTCGGTTGAGGATTGCGGGATATTGCTGGGTTCCATGGCGGGTTACGATCCAATGGATACAACCTCGGTCGATACGCCCGTGCCGGATTACACGGCTGAGTTGGGCGCTGGGGTTAAGGGGCTGAAGATCGGCATTCCGAAAGAATACCGTGTCGATGGCATGCCTGAAGAAATCGAGAAGTTGTGGATGGAAACGGCGGATAAGCTCCGGGACCAAGGCGCAGAGATCGTCGATATCTCCCTGCCGCACACGCATTCCGCGCTGCCAGCCTATTACATCGTCGCACCTGCAGAAGCGTCCTCTAACCTCGCACGCTATGACGGTGTTCGGTACGGCTTCCGCGCCGATGCTCCAGAGGGGCTGCCAGAGTTTTCCAGCCTCGAAGAAATGTACGCCACGACGCGCGCAGAAGGTTTCGGGCCGGAAGTGCAGCGCCGGATCATGATTGGCGCTTACGTGTTGTCCGCCGGTTTCTACGATGCCTACTACAACAAGGCCCGCCGGGTTCGGACCTTGATCGCTAAGGATTTTACCGACGCTTTCGGTCAGGTCGATGCGATCCTGACCCCGACGACGCCAAGCCCTGCCTTTGGCATCACCGAGGAGCCAACTGGCGTCGAAATGTACATGAACGATGTATTCACGGTTCCTGCTTCCATGGCTGGGATCCCCGGTATCTCCGTGCCGGTGGGCCTATCCAAAGCCGGTCTGCCGCTTGGCGTTCAGTTGCTGGGCAAGCCGTTCGAAGAAGTCGGGCTGCTTCGCGTGGCACAGGCGGTGGAAAGCGCCGCAGGCTTTAGCGCAACACCCCAGTTGATGGCTTAAGGGAGAAGAATTCCATGGCACAGACCATCAAAGGCCAAACCGGCGAGTGGGAAATCGTCATCGGCATGGAAGTCCATGCGCAGGTGCTCTCTGAGTCCAAACTGTTTTCCGGCGCGTCCACGACCTTCGGCAAAGCACCCAATCATAACGTCGCGCTCGTCGATGCCGCGCTTCCGGGCATGCTGCCTGTTCTCAATGAGGAATGCGTGCGGCAGGCCGTGCGCTCGGGCCTCGGGATCAAGGCGCAGATCAATTTGTACAGCGTGTTTGACCGCAAAAACTACTTTTATGCGGATTTGCCCCAAGGCTATCAGATCAGCCAGCTCTACCACCCGATTGTGGGTGAGGGTGAGCTAACCATTGACCTGGAAGAAGGTGAGAGCCGCGTCATTGGGATCGAGCGGATCCATCTGGAGCAAGACGCCGGTAAATCGATCCACGATCAGGATCCGCATCGCTCGTTCATTGACTTGAACCGCACAGGCGTGGCGCTGATGGAAATTGTCTCCAAGCCTGATTTGCGCGGCGGTGATGAAGCATCGGCCTACATGACCAAGTTGCGGTCCATCCTGCGTTATCTCGGCACCTGTGACGGTAACATGGAACAGGGATCGATGCGGGCAGACGTAAACGTATCGGTCAGGCCTGTTGGTTCAACAGAACTCGGCACGCGGACGGAAACCAAGAACGTAAACTCAGTCCGCTTCATCCGTCAGGCTGTTGAATACGAAGCACGCCGTCAGGTGGAGCTGCTGGAAAGTGGTGGTGAGGTCGTTCAGGAAACCCGTCTTTACGATCCGACCAAAGGCGAAACCCGTTCCATGCGGTCTAAGGAAGAAGCGCACGATTACCGCTATTTCCCTGACCCGGATCTGCTGCCGCTGCAGCTCGATCAGGCTTTCGTGGACGCCATTGCCGCTGATCTGCCAGAGCTGCCCGACGAGAAACGGGCGAGGTTTGAGGCTGAGTACGGCCTTTCGACCTATGATGCAGGCGTGCTGGTCGCGGAAAAGGAAACAGGCGATTTCTTCGAGACCGTCGCCAAGGGGCGCGATGCCAAGCTTGCGGCAAACTGGGTCATGGGCGAGCTCTTTGGAGCGCTGAACAAAGCGGGGGTGGAGTTGGCTAACTCTCCGGTGTCTGCAGATGCGCTGGGCGGCCTCATTGAGGCTATTGCCAGCGACACGATCTCGGGGCGCACGGCGAAGGACGTCTTCGCAACCATGTTCGAAACCGGCAAGTCCGCCGATACAATTATCGAAGAACAGGGCCTCAAGCAGATTTCAGACGAAGGCGCAATCGAAGCTGCACTCGACGAAATCATCGCGGCAAACCCGGCTCAGGTCGAAAAAGCCAAGGAAAACCCGAAGCTCAAAGGCTGGTTTGTCGGCCAGGTCATGAAAGCCACGGGCGGGCAGGCCAACCCGGGCGTTGTCAATAAACTCATCAACCAGAAACTCGGCTAGGAGTTGTAAAGAATGTCTGAACGCAAGCTGATTTCGACGGGCTCTCCTTTTGAAAAGGTCGCCGGCTACTCGCGCGCGGTGCGGGTGGGCAACATGGTCTACGTCGCTGGGACCACGGGTTACGACTACGAAACGATGACCTTGCCAGAAGACGTGACGGAGCAGGCTCGTAACTGCATGGAAACGATCAAGAAGGCGTTGGCCGACGCGGGAGCTTCACTGGAGCAAGTCGTGCGTGCGCACTATTACGTGACAGACCAGAGCTACGGTGAAGAAGTCTTCAAGCTGGTTGGTTCGTACTTCGCCGATATTCGTCCCGCAGCGACGATGGTGGTTTGCGGTCTTCTTAACGATGACATGAAGGTCGAAATCGAAGTCACGGCTCAAATCGAATAGTACCTATGGCAGCGACGCGACCCGTAACTTCACCGCGCCGTCACCTTCGATTGACGAAACACGAGCAGCAGCGGTTGGAAACCCATCGCTACAGCTACGCTTTTATCGTCCTGTCCCTGATTCTTGGTAGCCTGAGCCTGCTGAACTCCTTTGTTCAGCAGGATTTCACTTGGTTCCAACGCAGTGGTTCGCTCATCACCATCTTTGGTCTGGCGCACGTGCAGCGCTTCGGGCGTCTCAATCCTCGGGTTCAGGCAGAGATTGAGAAGCATCACTCAGCCGACGATCAGGCTGAATTGGACAATCTCTTTGATGTCTGCCGCACACGGGTTCAGGATCGAGCATCCATCATTGCGGGCGTTATCTCGCTTCCCGGTACGCTGATCTGGGGCTACGGTGATCTGCTTGGCTGTTTGTTTTACGAGTGCACACCATGAAGTCAGACCTCGAACGCGCCTTCTGGGCTGCTGTAGATGCGGCTCATCCGCAAAAGATCATGGCTGCGACTCTGCCAAGTCGCCCCGCGGGACGGGCTTATGTTTTTGCCGTAGGTAAGGCCGCCGTTCCAATGGCTGCAGCGGTCGAAGCCCAGTGGGGCGGAGATCTGAAGGGTATGGTGGTTGCGCCCCATGATTCGGAGTCATCGCTGCGTTTGCTTCCGCTCAACACAGCTGCACATCCTTATCCTGACGAACGCGGGGCGGCTACTGCTTCAGCTCTGCTCGCCAGCTTGAGGTCTGTTCCCAAGGATGCCGAGGTTTTGTTCCTGTTGTCCGGCGGTGCGTCCAGTCTCCTGCTCGCAACGGAAGAAGGTCCGTCGCCTGAGCAGTTGAAGCATGTCACCAAGGCTTTGTTGAACGGCGGCGCTGATATTCATGCATTGAACACGGTGAGGCGGGTGTTGTCGCCCCTGCTGGGCGGAGGTGCCGCTCTGGTCTGTCCGGGTAATCTGCAAACCTTGGCGATTTCCGATGTTGTGGGAGACGACCCCATTGCGATTGGCTCCGGCCCCACAGTCGCCAACCCGACAGGCCCGCGAGAAGCGCTCGCGCTGCTGGAAAAGTTTGGTGGTGGAACGCCAGAAGTGACGGCTTGGATCAGCCAGCGCGAAACAACGAGTGATCTAAAAAGCTGTTACACCATAATTGCTTCTGGTCCCCACTCGCTGAAGGCTGCCAAAGCAGCCCTCATCGCCATGGGTCACGACGCCACCATCACGGCGGACAGTCAGGTTGGCTTGGCGGATGATAACGCTCTGATGCTCGCCGAGCGTGTCCGGCGCAGACCGGAGGGCCGTCCGCAAATATGGCTGATGGGCGGTGAAGTTGATGTCGTCGTGAAAGGTCAGGGACGCGGTGGTCGAAATGTCCAATTCGCCGCGCGTTTGGCTCAGGCCTTGGATGGGGTGCCGGGCTGGCAGTTTCTGGCCGCAGATACCGATGGACAGGATGGCAATGCGCCCAATGCCGGCGCTTTCTGTGATGGCACGTCTTGGCAGAGGGCGCGGTCAATGGGCCTGGATCCCGATGCCTTTCTCAATAACAATGACGCGCACAGCCTTTTCGAATTGATTGGTGACGCCTTCATCACGGGTCCTACTGGCACAAACGTGAACGACTTTCGGGCGCTTGCTTTCACTTAAGCCTTTCTTCAGCTTGCCAACTTGTTTCTAGTGCGACAGCAACTCAAACACGGATACCCCAGATGATCGATCTCTACACTTGGCCCACACCCAACGGCTGGAAAATCCACATCATGTTGGAGGAATGCGGTCTGGAGTATCAGGCCCATGCGGTCGACATCGGCAAAGGGGAGCAGCATGAACCAGAGTTTCTTGCGATTTCTCCGAACAATCGAATTCCGGCAATCGTAGACCACGATGGTCCAGACGGCGCGCCAATCTCTGTCTTTGAGAGCGGCGCGATCCTGCTGTATCTGGCCGAGAAAACGGGCAAGTTTTACGGTTCCGATTTCCGGAAGCGTACGGAAGTAAACCAGTGGCTCATGTGGCAGATGGGCGGCGTTGGTCCGATGCTTGGGCAGAACCATCACTTTGTTAAGTACGCACCAGAGCAAATTCCCTACGCGCAAACACGATACATAAACGAAACCGCACGTCTTTACGGCGTCGCCGACAGGCAACTGGCCAAAAATGCCTATATCGCGGGTGCTGATTATTCCATTGCTGACATGGCCTGCTACGGCTGGATGTCGTTGTGGGAAGGTCAAAAGCAGGACATTTCCAACTTCCCAAACGTCGCGCGGTGGTTGGACGAATTAGGCGAGCGTCCGGCTTTACAGCGTGGGATGGCCCTGTTCCGGGAAAAGCGCCGGAACTTTGCGAAGGTTGATACAGCTCAGGAGAAGCTTTTCGGCAATAAAGCCAATTAGGATTGCGGCGCGCTAATCCGGTAGAGGACATGGTGTCGAAAGGCGTGCCCCTCAGGGATGGAAGGATGCTCAAAGTCACCTTCTGGATCGTGTCGCATGCCAAGCTTCTCCATAACCCGCCGAGATCGTGTGTTGGCTGGTACAGTGAAGGCTAAGACTTCGGTCAGACGCAGCTCGCAGAAGGCATGGTCCAGGAGGGCCTGCGCCATTTCAACGGCATAGCCACGCCCCCAAAACCTGCGCTTCAACATCCATCCAATCTCGGTACCCCCGGTAAAGGGTGCATCAAACTCAATCTTCGCCAGCCCCAAATCGCCGATAAAGTCGCCACTCGTCTTTTCAAAAACGGGCTGGAAGAAATATCCGTGGCGTTCGTCCTGCTCAATCGCGCGCCGCATGAAGTCACGGGATTTCTCCAGTGATTGCAGGCCGGGATAAAATTCTCGAACACGCGGGTCTTGGTTCATGGCGTGGTAGGGATCAAAGTCGCGCTCCTGCCAGGGGCGAAGAACCAGCCTATCGGTCTCCAGATGAATGGCCACAGTGCGGTGCCCCTTCCGGCAGTTGAGCTTACCCACAAGAAAAATCGTCGCGGGGCTTTGTCCTATATCAAGGCAAGCGATACCTTTCCAACATGACCATGCATTTGAAAAAGCTTTGCGTCGGGATCTCGACAATCGATCAGCTCATCGCGAGCAATGAGCGACGGTCCGAACCTGATCACCCAAAGACAGGTGAGGACTTCATCTACATTACGACGCGAACACGACCCCAAAAATGGGAATCGATTCTGGAGGGTGGTTCTCTGTACTGGATCATCGACCGGCGGCTTTGTTGTCGGCAGGAAATTATCGATTTTCGGGAGGGCACGAAGCAGGATGGTACACCAGCTTGGCATATTGACCTTCGCGCGGAGGTGATTCCTGTGGAAATTTCTTTCCATCGGCCCTTTCAAGGTTGGCGATATCTGGAACCAAAAGTCGCTCCTGAGGACGGGAATCGACTTTTCGGCGACGCGAATCACCTTGATGACGAGTTTCCGCATGCGTTGCGTCGTGAATTGGCGGATTTAGGTCTCTTTTAGAATGCTAATGTGCCTGAGCCATGCAAGGCAGGCATGATGCGGCGCATAAGCGTTTTTTTGAAGATTTCACTTGCGCCTCTGAGGGGCAGGGTCTAGATACCAACTCGTTCCTGACAGAACGGGTCGCCGACGACGTTTCCCACACGAAGTGAGAGAGACGAAGGGGCGGCTTTCGCTGTCGGGATTGTTCTTTGACATTGTTGGTTAAGAAAAAAGAGAGGATGCGCGGCTGGCGCTGAGTTTTTGGTTTTGGGGCTTTTACGGTCTGAGGAAGCTGAAGCTTTAAGCGTAGGCAAGTGCA
>JBMZBW010000016.1:0-33010 GCA_049612785.1 Alphaproteobacteria bacterium
AGCAAGCGATGCAGCGCCAGATTACCGTCTTCTAAGGGTTGAAAGCAGCCGCTTTCCATGCGGTGCTCTCTGGGGCTTTGTACGAGCAAGGCATGCCCCCCTGCGCGGGCGGCCTGTGCGTGAACGTCGCTGTCTTGATCCGCGCCAAGCCACAGCAGAGCCCCGCCCCACTGACTGGCCTTCGGTCCCTGCCAAGCGGCGGCGATTTCCCGTGCCTGATCGCGGGGCAGGCTCAGTCGCCAGACAAACGGACTCTCCCAAACAGCCCCCAGCCCTTCTGCGTCTTGCTCCACGGCTCGGGCCTTGGGGAGAACCTTGATCGTGATTTCTGTCAGGATGGCCAGCGTCCCCCAGGAACCGCTCAACCCGCGCGGGATGTCGTAGCCTGAGACATTCTTCACCACGCGCCCACCAGCTTTGAGCAGTTCGCCCTTTCCGTTGATGTACTGCGCGCCCAGAACGTTATCGCGCGGTGCGCCAAGGCTTTCGCGCTCCGCCCCGCCGATGTTGGTCGCAATCACGCCGCCAAGGGTCGGATCCCCCCCAAAGCGGGGTGGGTCGAACGGCAGGATCAGGTCGTGTTCGGTGAGTACCGCTTCCAACTCAGACAAACGCGTTCCTGCTCGTGCGCCCAGCACAAACTCCTTCGGCTCGAAGTAGGTCACCCCGGACAGCCCCAGCGTGCTGAGGCCCGGCCCGTGCACCGGAAATCCGATCCCTGCCTTGGTTCCTGCCCCTTGAACAGCAACGGCATGATCCAACCCGCGCACATAGTCCGCCATGAGTTCAGGCGTTTCGAAACTCTGCATATCGTTGGATGTCATCAGGCGGCGACCTGCTGCGGTGAAACTTGTCCGGCGGGGATGCCCTCTTCATCCAACGGAAAGACCTTTCCGCCGTTGAGCAGCCATTGCGGATCGAACTGGCGCTTGATCTCTTTCATCTGATCAAGCTCAGCCGGACTGAACATCAGCGGCATGTGATCCCGCTTCTCAATGCCAACCCCGTGCTCACCGGTGATGCAGCCACCGGCTTCGACGCAGACTTTCAGGATTTCCGCTCCGCACGCTTCAACCTCATCCAACACGCCGGGCTGATGGCTATCGTACATGATGAGCGGATGCATGTTGCCGTCGCCGGCGTGGAAGATGTTGGCAATCTCGAACCCAAACTGCTCGCCGATGGCGTATATCTGCTCGAGCACTTCAGGGAGCTTGGTCACGGGGATGGTGCCATCCATGCATAAGTAATCCGGCGAAATCTGACCCACAGCGCCAAAAGCGCTCTTGCGGCCTTTCCAGATGTTTTCTGCGGACGCGAAGTCTTCTGCTACGCGGATCGAAATGGCACCATGACCCCGCGCCATTCCCTCGACGAACGCGAGTTCTTCGATGATCTCTTCTTCGCTGCCTTCAACTTCGATGATCAGCAGGGCCTGCGCTTCGACCGGATAGCCTGCGCCGGTAAATTTTTCACAAGCGAGAATGGCTGGGCGATCCATGAACTCGATGGCAACCGGCGTCCGGCCTGTCGCCATGATAGCGGCAACACAGGCCCCGGCGTCCAGCGCTGAATCAAAGCCCGCCAGCAAGGGACGCGCGGCTTCGGGTTTTTCCATCAGCCTTACCGTGACTTCAGTAACCACCCCCAGTTGGCCTTCTGCGCCGACAATCATACCCAGCAGATCGTAAGCCGGCAGGTCAAAAGCTTCCCCGCCGATATCGACAATCTCACCTTCCATGGTCACGAATTTGACGCCGAGGATATGGTTGGTCGTCACCCCGTATTTCAGGCAATGCGCCCCACCCGAGTTCATTGCGACGTTACCGCCAATGGTACAGGCAATCTGGCTGCTCGGATCGGGTGCATAAAACAAGCCCAGATCATCCACGGCGACGGAAATGTTCTTGTTCGTCACCCCGGCCTGAACAACAGCTGTTTTGTTTTCGGTGTTCACGTCCAAAATCTCATTCATCTTGGACAGCCCGAGCACAACCGTATCCAGCTGCGGCAGCGCACCACCAGCCAGCGAGGTTCCCGCACCGCGCGCCATCACGGGTACGGCGTTGTCGTTGCAATACTTGAGCACGGCTGCGACTTGCTCCGTCGTCTCGGCCAGAGCCACCAGCATGGGCACAGTCCGGTAGCAGGCCAGACCATCGGTTTCATAGCCCTTGAGCTCATTGGAGGAGGTGATCAACAAGTCGTCATCACCCAGCAGAGACTTTAAATCACGGGCAATGGTATCGCGTCGGGCGAGGACGTCGGCAGACGGGCTTGGCATATTCAGCATGAAAACAGACCAATTTCTCAAACGTAAATGTTTAGACGCTGAAATATTGGATTAAAATTGGTCTGAAAACAAGACCGCCTTGGGTTTAGCTGCCTTTAAAACCGTAGGTTTCCGCCCTTAATCGTGCTGTTTCAAAGCGTTGGCGCATGCGCATGGCATCGCTGAAGAAATCGATGATGAAAGTAAGATGATCGCTCATCGCCTTCTCCGCCTCGGCGACATTCCCAGCGACAATGGCTTCGCAGATTGCTCGATGCTGCTCAAGCAGGCGATCTTTACCGCCGGCTTCGAGATAAACCACGTACCGATTGTAAAACACGCCCTGACGGATCAACTCGAAAATCGAACGCAGAGAGAAGATCATCATCGGGTTGTGCGTGGCTTCGGCGATAGAGTGATGGAAGTCCGCATCCAATTCAGCGCCCACGTTGGGGTCATCCTGATCATGGACATCGGCCATGGCCTCGAACTTCGACTTTATGATTTGCCGGTCATATTCCGTGGCACGCTCTGCCGCCAAACCAGCGGCTTTGGACTCAAGCAGGACCCGAAACTCCATATAGTCGATGTAAGCTTCTTCATGCCGGGCAAACAGGCCAATGAGTGGCTTTGATACAGCGGATCCAACAATGTCAGCGATGTAAGTGCCGCCGCCGGGTTTGGCTTCAACCAGACCCAGATCTTCGAGCGTCTTCAGGGCTTCTCGCAAGGTCTGGCGCGAAACCTCCAACTGCTCTGACAACTCTCTCTCGCCGGGTAGCTTTTCCCCATCCCGCAAAGTGCCGTGCAGGATCATTTGCTCGAACTGCTCAACAACAGCCTGCGCGACGCGGGTATGCTCGACCTTGCGGAACTTTTTACCAGCCACGTTATGCCCTCATTCCAACTTTGGACAATTATATCCTCAGCTTTCACTCTGGCCAGAGGGCGCAGCAATGGGTTTCGGCAGGCCGCCGAAGCGAACGATGACACCGAAGACGACCAGCGGCACCAGCACGATCAAAGCAAAGACCTGCAATCCCACCCAACCAAACAGAACCAGACAAGCCCCGGACGTCAGCGCAGCAACCGCCGAAAAACTGGAAACAATCATATCGTTCACGCCCTGCGCCCGCAGCTTTTCCGCGGGCGAGGCCAGAGCCGCGACCATGGCACCCCCGCCGACATAGAGGAAATTCCACCCCAGCCCCAGCAGCACAAGAGCAACCAGAAACGCCCAGAACGCAGGTGCCAGCAGCGCCACCAGTGCAGCGCCCACCATGAACGCCATGCCGACGCCAATAAAGCGGTCCCGCCGCAGCCAGCCGATCAACATGCCACTGAACAGCGACGGTGCGAACATGGCGAGGACGTGCGCCTGAATCAGATAGGTGTTGATCTCGAAAGCATAGCCTGACGCGCGCATCTCGAGAGAAGAGGCAACCATCAGCAGCGTCATCACCCCATAACCAACCGCGCCGCAAACCACCGCGAACCAATAGAGCGGATTGGACAGCACTTCCGTTTTGACGCGTCGCCCTTCTTCGCGGGCCTTTTCTTTGGCGGCTTGTGCTTCACGGACTGTTTCCGCGTCGTTGGGAAAGGGCAGGAAAACGAGGATCAAGGCTACAATCCCGCAGACAGCGCCCAGCATCAGATAGGCCGCGATGAAGCCCTCAAAGGGGAAAACAACGCCAGCGGATCGAGCCAATGTCGGACCGATCAAACCCGCCAGCACACCACCGAACAAGGCCAACGAAATCGCCATGTCGCGCAGATCTGCAGGGGAACGGTCAATGGCTGCAAACCGCAGCGACGCCAGCCCCGCAAGGAAAATCCCCAGCATCATGTGACCAACGCACAGCAAAACAAAGCTTTCAACGCCGACAGCAATGGCAGAGACAATACCCGCGCCCACGCCAAACACGCTGGCCAGAATGTTCACCGGCTTTCGCCCCACGCGCCCCATCAAGGTTGTCAGCGGAACCGCTGACCCCATGAGCGCAAGAAACTGCAGGCCGTAAGGAATGGTCGCCAGACTTGGGTCAGGGGCGATCTGCTCGCCCGCCAAAGATGTTACTGCAACCGCAATCGTCGCTGCGCTGGTCCCAAGCCCCATGCATAACGAAAGCACAAGAACGCCAACCGGTAGGCGGACAAGTTTGCTGAACATGGGGAACCTTACTCCTGAACCAATTTAAGCGCGCTCGCACGCCGGATGACTTCTTGTGCGCCTGACAGATGAAGCCGCTCAACCATTTCGCCATCAATCTGGACAGCACCCTTATCGGCATTGGCCGGATCGGAAAAGGTTGAAATGATGGCCTTAGCGCGCTCAATGTCCGCTGGCGATGGGCCAAAGGCTCGATTAGCGGCTTCAATCTGCGCTGGGTGAATCAGGGTTTTTCCCTTCATCCCCAACGCCGCCCCTTGCACGCATTCGCGCTCAAAGGTCTCAAGGTCTCGGAAGTTGTTCGAAACGCTGTCCATAACCCCTAAACCCGCAGCGCTGGCAGCAAGCACGACCTCACTGAACCAAGGCAGCATATTCCACCGTCCATCGACCTGCGGAACGCCTGTCTCCTTGGCCAGATCATTCGCTCCGATGATGTAAGCCCGCAGGGAAGGGGCGATTTCTGCTGATTTGGCAGACATTTCACGAATATTGAGCACGCCTTCAGGTGTCTCAATCATGACCCACAGGCCAGCTTTGGAGTCCGCTAAACCCGTTTGACACGCAGCCAGAGCTTCGGTCGTCGAAACCTTTGGCACCACGACCACGTCAGCCTTCCGAGCCACGGGAAGATCAAGGGCGAAATCGGCTGTATTCACCGCATTTGTCCGAACAGCGACTAGGCGTTCACCAAACCCGCGCGCGGCTAAAGCCTCAGCGACCTGCTCGCGGGCCTGTTGCTTCAACGCAGGAGCAACAGAATCTTCCAAATCGAAAATAACAGCATCGCAATCCAGCGAACGAGCTTTTTCGATGGCGCGGGCGTTGCTTCCCGGCATGAACAGGGCAGAGCGAGGATGTAACTGGTTCATATCGTTACCCAAACACTGACATTCAGATCTGTCGAGGTATGGCGGCTCTGCATAAACTCTCGTGGCGCAACCGGAGAAATCCGCGCAAGGCTCCACCGATGATCCGTTTTGATACCAACTCACCCAATGCGCTGCGCCATCCGCTTTACCTTCAATGGTCGCTTGGGTTTGTCATAGGGACCATGGGCTTATGGATGACCCGCCTTTCATTGGGCTATGTCGTCTGGGAACTCACCCAATCTCCAGCTTTGACCGGTTTAACGGCTTTTTTGATCCTCGCCATGCCGGGTGTGCTCGGTCCTTTTGTGGGCGTTTGGGTCGAAAACCTGAACCCAAAACGCGTCATTGTGGTGGTCCAGTTTCTGAATCTGCTCATATATCTGTCTCTGGCCATTATCGCCTTTATCGGCACGAATTCAGTTTTGCCCTATATTCTGGCTGCTGGAGCAACGGGTATTGTCATCGCAATTTGGCAGCCTGCGCGCTTGGTTCTTCCCACTCTGCTGGTGGGAGAGCAGGCGATTTCCTCGGCAGTTGCGATCAATTCCACTTTGTTCAACAGCGCACGGATCCTCGGCCCTGCCATGGCAGCTTGGGCCATTGCTTTTGGCGATGTCGCGCTGGCCTTTTTCGCGGGTTTCGTACTGTACGCCGTCTTCTTCGTTGCCGTGCTGCTGCTTCCATTGGAGCACGTCAAAAAGGACCCGGCACAAGGTTCCTTTTTCAACCGCTTATCGGGCGGCATGCAGGAAGCTGGCAAAAACCCCTTCGTCCTGTTTGCCATGGCCGCAACCATCTTTTCCGGATTTTTTGGTCGCTCGGTAATTGAACTGATGCCGGCCATCAATGGTGAGTTAATCGCAAACGGAAACGCCCAAACGCTGGGTTATCTCACGTCAGCAGCTGGCGCAGGCGCAATCTTCACAGGTATGGTGCTGGCAACGCGTCGCGGTAATGCCCAGCAGATGCTGAGCGCCCTGTTTTTCGGCGGCATTGTAGGCGGCCTGGCTGTTTGCGGCATGGCCTTTGTCAGCTCAGTCTGGCTCTTGCTGGTGCTGTCAGTGTTATCAGGCGCGGCGGGAAGCCTGACCTTGGTGGGCAGCCAATCCTCAATCCTGCAAGCCGCCCCCAAAGACTATCGCACGCGGATCATGGCACTGTGGGGAGCGCTGGCCTTTGGGGGAATGGGGCTCGGCGGGGTTGTCAGTGGGATTACCGCGTCGCTGATCGATCTGCCCCCTACCCTGATTATCTTCGGCCTGATCGGTACGCTCGGCAGCGGGCTGCTTTGGCTCTACGCCAGTCGTCGCGACATGGGATGAAAATCCTCATTTAAGCATTTACGCATGCTGTTAGCCGATTTCTAGCCTTAATCGCGCAAAACCATCCTGTTATTAGCCTCTTTTTACCTCGAACTTCGTATTTTTTTTCTCGTTTTTACAGATATCATCCTGTTGATTGATCAGGAGGATATGAATGATGATCGTTGGCGTTCCAAAAGAGATTAAAAACCGCGAATACCGCGTTGGCCTTACCCCTGACAGCGTGAGCGAGTTCATCGCGCACGGCCATAAGGTCGTTGTAGAAACAAATGCTGGCATGGGTGTTGGCGCAGCGGACGAAGCCTACGTTGCCGCTGGTGCAACCATTCTGTCCACGGCGGCTGAGGTTTTTGAAACCGCTGAAATGATCGTGAAGGTGAAGGAGCCTCAGGCAGGCGAGCGCGCCATGCTGAAGCCCCACCACCTGCTCTACACCTACCTGCACCTGGCACCCGATGCACCGCAGACCGAAGACCTCATCAAGTCTGGCGCGACCTGCATCGCTTACGAGACCGTGACGGCCAACGGCGGCGGTCTGCCCCTGCTCAAGCCCATGTCCGAAGTTGCCGGTCGCATGTCGGTTCTGGCCGGCGCGCACTACCTGCAGAAAGCCACCAACGGCGCTGGCGTTCTGGTCAGTGGTGTACCGGGCGTGGCGCCTGCAAATGTCGTCGTTATCGGTGGCGGTGTTGTTGGCTTTAACGCCGCTGAAATGGCCGTTGGTCTTCAGTCGAACGTGACCATTCTGGACCGTAACCTGCTGACGCTAGAGCGGATCAACCATCACTTTGGCGCTCAGGCACGGGCGATCTACTCGACCAACGCTGCTGTCGCTGCGGCGGTTGAGCAGGCTGATCTGGTCATTGGCGCTGTTCTGATTCCCGGCGCAAACGCACCGAAGCTGGTCACCAAAGAAATGATCAGCACCATGAAACCAGGCAGCGTTGTCGTCGACGTCGCGATTGACCAGGGCGGTTGTTTCGAAACCTCCAAGGCTACGACGCACGATGAGCCGATCTATGAGATTGATGGCGTGGTTCACTACTGTGTTGCCAACATGCCCGGCGCTTATGCGCGGACGTCGGCTTATGCGCTGAACAATGCCACTTTGCCTTTCGGTCTGGCACTGGCTGACAAAGGCTGGAAGCAGGCTCTGCGTGATGATGCGCACTTGGCAAACGGCCTCAACGTTTGGAATGGCAAAATCACCAATGAACCTGTTGCACAGGCCCAAGGGCTTGATTTCACGCCATTAAGCGAAGCACTGGCTTAACCTCCCAAGCCTCAAAAGCGAGGGGCATTCCTCAATCTTCGCCCCTCGCCTTTTTCTGCCCCGAGGCCCTAAACTGACCAATCCGTAAAATTGTTCAGACTTGCATAGAATTTGCTTTCCCATTTGATAGCAATACGACCATAGGTTCTTTTACGTGAGATTAATTCACGAAATTGGTCGTATGAGAAATGGGAAATTGTTGATTGAAGCGCCTTGTCGCCCTCATCTGCGCATTTGTTTTCAGCGCAACAGCTCAAGCCGACACGATGTTGATCTTCGACGGCTCGAACTCGATGTGGGGCGAAATCGATAATGTTTCCAAGATTGAAATTGCTAAAGAAGCGGTAAATGTGCTGCTCGAAGATTGGACGCCAAGCGAGCCACTCGGTGTGGTTGCCTACGGGCATCGTCAGACGAGATCATGCAGCGATATCGAGGTTTTGGCTCAACCGGGCTCAACATTTGGCAAGATCCGTCGGGCTGTGCGTGACGTTTTCCCGAAAGGTCGTACGCCACTCACCGATGCTCTGCTTGCAGCCAGCCGTACCCTTTTCACCAATCAGGCGAAGAACCCCACGCTCATCCTGCTGACCGATGGGGTTGATACCTGTCAAAAAGATCCCTGCGAGGTTGCAGCGCGCTTGAAGGGCTATCGCGCTGATTTCCGGGTGCATGTGGTCGGGTTCAGCATGAAGGACAGCGCCAAGGACAGCATCAAGTGCCTGAGCGACCAAACCGGAGGTCAGTTTTTTTCGGCGCAAAGCAGGGAAAGCCTCCGTAAATCCATGATCGAAATCGCCGGGATTGTCTCAGACGCCTCAATCGAAAGCAGACTTCAGCCAGTCCCCGAGCTTTCCTCGCAGTTGCGGGCTTTGCTTGCGCCTGTCGCCGAAGCCGCGCCGCAGCTCCCCTCCCCGGCAAAATCGACGACGAACCCCAGCGATGGCATCACGCGCTCGGACCCAGTGCGCGTCTTGCAGGAACGCTCGCGTGAGATCGTCTCCCGTTCTTTGAATGCAGGTGATCCGCGGATAAGCGCCAATCCTAACGCAACAGTTTTCGCCATCGGGACGGCTGAGGTGAGCTTTTCAACGCGACTTGCCCGTGGTGACGAGCGGACCTTTGCCTTCGAACAACCAACATGGACCGTCTACGACCGAAAGGGCCAGGCGCGGGGACGGCAACTGGTGCAAAGCAAGGCTTCGCTTCCTGTCTTTGAACTACCCGTGGGCGATTACTTCATTGTGCTTGAGGCTGAAAACGTCCGGTACAACTACAGCTTTTCAGTCACAGACACCTTGCCCCAAAGCCACGTTTTGACGCTTGATCTGGGTGTCTTGGTGATCGACGTGGATAACGAAGAGATCCTCGACGTTTTTGCCTTTCGGTTTGAGCGTGGGCCGGAAAATCCCAGCCTCGACCTGAAAATCAAAGGACCATGGTCCCAGACCCTGCTCCTGCCCAAGGGCACTTATATCGTGCAAGGTCGCATGAAAGACCGACGCAGCACGGCGGGACCGCTGATTGTTGAAGCGGGACAGCGAACACAGGCCCGCATTCTGGTGCGCTAAGTCCAGCGGACAGCTTCTTCCTGATATTCTACCCACTCAACATCGAAGTCTTTGGCCTGGCTGTCGATCTGCTGGTCAACGGCGTGAGACACTCGATTTGCAACCGCATTGATCTCGTCAACCTCGACCCCGAGGCGATCCATCCAGTTCGGGCCAAACAACCGTCCCGCGAAAAACCAGTTGCGAAGGCTTCGCAGGTCCTGCGCTACCGTTTCAAGCGCAGGCTGGCCCTCCGCCCAGAGGCCGGCAAGCTCGTCATGGTCAAAAGCCCCGGCTTCAGGTCGATTGGAACCGGCTCGCAGGGTTTCAACGGCCATCAGATACTCCAGTTCCATCAGGCCACCGGGCCGCAGTTTGACTTCGCCGGGGTCATCAGGGCGGTCATAAATGCGCTGATCGCGCAGTCGCAGCAGCATCCGGTAAGCGTCTGCTGTGAGTTGATCAGGATCACGCGGCTTGCTGAGAATGCGCTGCTTGACCGCGTTCACGCGCTGTTTGAGGGCATCGGAACCCGACAAGGGGCGCATCGGGACCTGCGCAATATGCTCCCAGGTTTTGGCCCGCTCCATGTGGTGCGTTTCAAAGGAAGCGAGGCTGATGGTCGGCGGGCCTGAACGTCCGGAGGGTCGCAGCCGGGTATCAACTTCCCAGACCCGACCTTCGCGCATTTGCGCGTTGAATGCTGTGTTGAAGCGTGCGGCAACGACGTTGGCATCTTCCAACGACCACCCTTCCTCAACAACAAAGATCAAATCCAGATCCGAATGCGGTGCCATGGCCCGCATGCCCATTTTTCCCATGCCGAGGATACACAGCGGAAAAGCCTCAAGGCCCAGATCGTGCATGACCATCTCAGCAACCAGCGTCAACGCAGCTTCGGCCAAGGCGGTCAGATGCAGTTCAGCTTTCTGAATGCTATTGGCGCCCGTGAAGACGGACAGATAGGTGAGATAGAGCTGCTCGTTTACCCAAGCTCGGGCGGCCTCAAGCTTGCCTTCGTAACTCCCGGCTGCCGCGATCATGGCCCGACCCTGATCGAGTTCAGGCGCGGAGGGCAAGGCATTCGCCCGCCCCAGAAGGCCATCGACCACGTGCGCAGATTGCTTCAGCAAGGACGTCATGGCGGGGGCATGGAACAGGGGTGGGACGACCGCTTCAAACAGTTTTGGATCGTTGCTCAATAGCTTGAGGTACTGCCCGCGATTACCCAAACGGCGGAACAGGTCATCGGCGGCTTTCATGCTCGCGAGTGGGTCCGGTGTTTGCTGAGCCTGGCTCCAAATCCAGCCCGGCGCTTTTCCTGAACCGGCCTCACTCTCCCAAACATGAAGACGGTCCTGAATGAATTCATCGTCTTCGGTCGGAGAACTGGGCGGCAGAGCGGATACAGCTGGTCTTTCAACATCCGCGAACAACGGCGCGACCGCCGCGTCAACAAACTGGCGTACCTGCGCAATCTCCTTTTGCAGTTGAGCCCAAGAGCCAAAATCGCTTCGATCCGCCAGCCATTCCTGCTGTTCGGGGTTTTCAGGCACAAAGTGCGTGTGGCCATCAGACCAATACTGAACGCGGTTTTCCAGACCGCGCAGCAACCAATAGCAGCGTTCCAGCTCTCGCGCTGTGGCCGGTTCCACAATGCCTTCTTCGGCCAATCCCTGCAGGGCTTTCATGGTGGTTGGTGTCTGCAAGTGAGGATGGCGACCACCCCACAGCAGCTGCTGAGCATTGACGAAAAACTCGATGTCCCGGATACCGCCGCGTCCAAGCTTGAGATGGAAGCCGGCTGTTTGCTCAAGCGGCGTTTCGTTTTTACGCTCCTGAGCCAAATCAGGATGCTCCCGCCGGATGCGGGATTTGAGGTGGGCAATTTCTTCAATCATCGAATAGTCGAGATGACGCCGCCAGAGATAAGCGTGAAGGCTGGCGAGGAACTTTTCGCCTGCCGCCTGATCACCCGCCACCACGCGCGCTTTGATCATTGCCAGTCGCCGCCACGGTGCGGCGCGGTAGTAATGATAATCCTCCGCCGCTTCGGTGGACATCGACAGATCTGTTACCGAGGGGTCCGGACGCAGCCGCCAGTCTGTGCGCCAGACAAACGCGCCGGACTTATGACCATCGATCATCTGCGTAAAGGTGCGGAGGACACGCGCCGTGATGTCCGTGCGCCCGACAAAGGCAGGCACTGGAACCGTTTCAGCGTCGTAAAAGGCAACAAGGTCTACGTCACTTGAGAAGTTCAGATCGCCGCCGCCAAGCTTGCCCAGACCCAGAACAAAAAGCCCCGGCACCGCTTCGCCTTGCGCCAGATCAGAGGGGACAAAGCGCGACGCCTGTTTGGTTTCGCGCCAACTGGCGTCAAAAGCTTGATTGAGACTGCTGTCGGCATAAGCCGTCCAGCTCTCGCCCAGAGCCTCTACTGCGTGCTGCCCATCGTCTTGCGCGATATAATCTCGCTGCTTGGCTTTCTTATCAGCCAAAAGCAGACTTCTGGTTGTTGCATCAGGCACAGTCTGCGTCTCAGATTGAGATAAACGCTCTGCGAGTGGCCAGTTTGCATTTTCGCGCATTAAGAATCCCTGTTTTGGATGCGGCTTGCCTCCCACCACAGCTCCGGAAAGCATGGCGAAGGCTCGTATAATGGCGGCTTTCAGACTAATTTCCAAAGGTTATGGCGTATTCAAATACAAATTTCAGGCGATTATACGTTTAGCGAACGCGCGTGGCCCAAGCTTGGCACCTTTGACCTGTGGACGAGCAAAGGACGTGGGATCTTGTTTCGGCAGGAACCACGTCTTCGTTCAACAATCAAATTGGGTCAGGAGACTTCCAACTATGTCGACAAAAGCCAGAATTATGAGCCAGCCCGTGTTCATTCCCATGTTTGCTGGGGCCCTGTTTGACGGTCCATTGGGACTTGGCAAAAGCCTTGGTTCGGAACCACGCTCGGTGGCTGATCAGATCATCATCAATACGGACGCCAACGCTGCCATGGTCCTCACCCAGCGCACCAGCGATCCTTCGCGGTTCGGCACCATTGCCGACCTTTGGGATCTTCAGTTCGCAGATGAAGACGGGGAAGTCATGGGCGGGACCTTTGTCACCGCTTTCCGACAGGGTGATTTGCTGATCCTGCGTCAGATCAACGGAGACAAGAAAGTGACCGTAGATTTCTCAGCGGAGCATGCCTACGTGGATCGCGGCGATAACGCGGTTGAGACTTACGCTGACATCGAGTTGATTACGAACGAGGGAGACCAGCGCGAAGGCTGGGTGTGAGTCAGGAGACAACGTCTCCACTCACCTTCGGAATCACCTGTTCCAGAGCCTCGTGGAGCCGGGTCTCCCAAGCTTCCAGTGAAGCTCTGGCAAGCGGTGCTTTGCGCATGAAAGGCTGACAGAGCGAGAACAAGGGCTCGATCCCATGGGCGGGAAGCCCCCGCCCCGCCTTTGACGACTGGCGATGCTCCATAAAGCGCTTTTCCAGCGTGCTCTTGGTTGAGCCGACATAAGCACCGTAAATGCCATTCTCAGCCGTATAACCGTCGCGCAAAATAACGTAGATGGTGCCGCCCGAGCGTTTAACCTGATCCCAGCCCTCCCACGATTTTGGAAAAGCGCTCGCCATCGCTTGTCGCGCAGGCTGCAGCCACTCAATCGGTTGCAGGTCACAGTCGGCGAAAACCATTTCAGCCTTTAGGACGTTGCTGTCACGCAAGCGCAGTTCATCCAGTGCGAGTGTTGCGAGTTCCAGCCGTGGTGGATTTGCCGTCAACCAGTCTCGCATGGATCGGATGAGGTGCGGCGCGTGCCAGCGCTCGAAGGGGCGTGCAGCACGGTAATCCAGGCCCGGATAAGGGCCGTGATAAACGGCGTGATACGGTGGCTTTTCGATATTCAAATCAAAGGGCCTGACGGTCGTGGTTTTGGAGAAACGCCGCCGATGAACTCAAATAAAGCCTGAGCCATCAACGCTCGCACCCCATGCTTCGATGCGGTCGTACAGAACTCAAATAGCAAAACCAAGCCCGTGCTGCCAGTTTGTGCTGTTCGGCTGTCTTTTCAGCGCGTCGAACACAGCGGATCATTACCACCAATCCAACATCGATTGCTCTCACTGACGTACAACTTGAGGCATCACCAGCACGGTTTTTAGGTCAATCACAGTAAGAGAAGCGCGCAAACAAGCCGCCTCTTAGGGATTGCAGCTTGATTGATGCGGCGAAGCTAAGCATTTTAGCGCCGAATTCAGATGACTGTTTACTGGGGAACTTATGAAAGTCGTTGCGATTGGTACGGGCTACGTAGGACTGGTAACCGGCGTCTGTTACGCCAGCCTTGGGGTCGAGGTGGTTTGTCTCGACATTGATGCCGATAAAATAGCACTGCTCGAAAGCGGCCAAAGCCCTATTTTCGAACCGGGGTTGGAAGGCTTGATGACCGAGGCTGTCGCGGCTGGAAACCTCACGTTCACGACCGACTACTCAACCGCTCTAAGCGATGCCGACATTGCCATTATCGCTGTTGGAACGCCGACAGAGGAAGGGGGAAGCAAGGCCAACACGCGCTTTGTAGAAGCGGCTTTTGCTTCCATTCTGGAACACCATAGCGGTGAACTTACGGTCGTGGTGAAGTCCACGGTGCCCATTGGAACCAATGACCAACTGAACGCGATGAGGGAAGAAGATGGGCGGGGCGCGTCAATCCATCTGGCCTCAAACCCTGAGTTTTTGCGAGAAGGGGCCGCGATTGAGGACTTTATGAAGCCTGATCGCATTGTCGTTGGCCCAAGGGATGCGACCGCAGCCAAAGCCCTGCGCACCTTGAACCAGACTTTCATCAATGAGGGCGTGGCCTACGTCGAGGTTTCTGCTTCCAGCGCCGAAATGATCAAGTACGCTGCCAATGCCTTCCTCGCCACCAAGATCACCTTCATCAATGAAGTCGCAAGCTTGTGCGAACGAGTGGGAGCGAACGTTGAAGATGTCGCCCATGGGATCGGGTTGGATCAGCGCATTGGGCCTGACTTTCTGTCAACCGGTCCGGGCTACGGCGGTTCCTGCTTCCCCAAAGACACACTGGCTCTGGTCGATACGGCTCAGGTTGAAGGATCGCCGGTTCGCATTCTCGAAGCCGTGATCGACGTCAACGAGGCGCGAAAGCAGGAAATGGCCGAAAAGGTTATTCAGTCGCTAGGCGGTCCGGAAAGCGCCAAGGGGAAAATCGTTGCAATCTGGGGACTGACATTCAAGCCGAACACGGACGATCTCCGCGATAGTCCGAGCATCGCCATTATCCCCGCGCTCCAAAAAGCCGGGATCAAGATTCAGGCTTTTGACCCACAAGGCATGGTGGGCGCAGCCACGTTGTTCAACGATGTCGACTTTCAGACTTCTGCTCTGGATGCCGCAAAAGGGGCGGATGCGATTTGTCTGGTCACTCACTGGCCAGAGTTTGCCGAAATTGATCTGGCTCAAGCAAAAACAGCGATTAATTCACCCCGCTTTATTGACCTGCGTAACATGTTTGAGCCTGCGGCAATGGCGGCGGCGGGCTGGGAATACAGCAGCTTGGGACGACCCGCATAAATTCCCCAAAAGCGCACTTAGGTCTTCCCTCTTCCGCGAGGGGCTGTAGGCTTTTCGAAACAACAAATCAGGGAGAACGTCTGTGTTAAAACCAGACCAGAGCCAGAAACGGCTTGGCAAGAGCGAGTTGATGGTTGGGCCGATATCGTACGGCCATTGGCGACTGGCGGAAGGCACCGCGGCAGAAGCGGGTGACAAGACGCGCGCAGCGCTGGATGCGGGGATGAGCATGATCGATACGGCTTCGATCTATGGCTATCCGTCTTTCGGCGCGGCGGAGGAACTGTTGGGTGAGGTCTTGAAAACTGAACCGTCCCTTCGCGACCGAATGGTTCTGGCGACCAAGGCCGGAATCTACCCGCCGACACCCTACGACTGCACGCCGGACATGATTGTTAAAACCGCCGAGGACTCTCTGCGCCGGATGAATACGGATGTCATTGACCTGTTCTACATTCACCGTCCGGACATGCTGACCCCTCACGCCGATGTAGCCGAAGGGCTGATGCGGCTGGTGGAAAGCGGGAAAGTCCGTGAAATCGCTGTTTCCAACTACACGCCAAGCATGTTTGCGGCGCTGCAATCCAAACTCGACCGCCAGTTGATCGCCAATCAGGTTGAGTTCTCGCCCCTGCGACAGGATCCTGTTTGGGATGGAACGCTGGACCAGTGCCAGCAATATGACAGTACGCTGATCGCCTGGTCTCCGCTGGGCGGTGGTGATCTGATGACACAAGACGCCAGCGAAAGCAGCAAGGCCGGAGCCATTGCGAAGGCACTGGATGCTGTTGCTGAACGGAACAACGTTGACCGCGGTGCGGCTGCACTGGCCTTCACCATGATCTCTCATCCCGGCATCGTGCCCATCATTGGCACACAGCGCGTCGAGCGTATCGCGGAAGCGAACAAGGCTCTGGACGTGGAGATGACGCGAGACGAATACTACAACATCGTCGTGGCGTGGCGCGGCGTCGGTCTGCCCTAGTCGATGTAGCCGCGCTCGCGGGCGAAACTGAGTAAGGCCGGCATGAACGTTTCATGTCGGCTGATCAGGACATCCACCTTTCGCAGCCGGTCGGCTTCCGGCTCGCTTGAGAAGTAATAGCGTCCGTCTTCGCGGTCCGTGTAGAGGTGCACCAGCAACTTCGCCGTTGTCCGAAGCGTGTGCAGCACCGCATCACGCTTGGTGAACCACGTTTGCTGCTCAAGGAAGGCTTCAAACGCGTCGGCGCGGATCGACCACGTGACCTCGTCGAGCTGGTCGCTGAACCATGACCGCAGCGCATCACCGATTTCCCAGCCCCATTCCTGAACATTGTAGTTCTCAAAATCCAACAATCCGATCCGGCGCGGCGTCACAATGACGTTGCCAAACTTGATGTCGCCGTGACAGTGGCGCACCCGAGTTTGCTTGTCGAAATCAGCATCGAGAAAAGCACGAACGTCGTTATTCCGCTTCACCGTTTCCGCGGACAGATCCGTGCGTTCAAAGGCAGCTTTGACAATGAAATCTGGCTGATCCTGATAAGCGGTCATGTAGCGCCGGTCGCTCTCGTCAACAAAACGGAAGTAGCGGTTCAGGGTCTCGTGCAGGTCTTCAGCCAGCGCGACGATCCGCAAGGCGTCAGAGACGCTGGGGCGATCCTCCATGACCGGTTCGGAGACGTAGGACATGAGCCGAAACTGCTCGCCATCCAGCTCGATAAAGGGGTCGCCTTCGACCGTCAGGTGAAAGTTCGGCGTCAGAAAATCACGGGCATACAGCGTGTTGGAGACGTGACTCGACAGACGCAACTGGTCGAGATTTTTCTTTCGCCCCACCCGCTGCAGAACAAGACGCCGGGTCTGTGTCTCAATGGCATAGTTCGCATTGACGTTGCCAAAAGCGCCGCTATCGACCGCAATGACAGGCTCAAAGATCTCATATTGCTTGAGAAAGGCGTTGATCTGATCGTGACTGAGATCAAGGGTCTCGGACATGCTTGGCCCTTTTGACGAGAGAAACGTGTGTGCCTAGGACTCGGTTACTTCAGCAGTTTTGTCCAGCACAGATCGCGACCATCTGGTCAGACTGCAGCGACGCCTATAGGCTGCGGCAGAGGCTTTGAAACAGGGAGAAGTAAGCATGGGCAAGGTGCGTTGGGGCGTTATCGGAAACTCAAAAATTGGCCGCGAGCGGCTGCAACCGGCCATTGAAGCCAGTGAGCATGGTGAACTGGTCGCCGTGGCAAGCCGGTCCGGGGCGGTGAGTTACGACGACCTGTTGGCACGGGATGATATCGATGCGGTCTATATTCCTCTGCCCAACCATCTGCATGTGGAGTGGTCCCGAAAAGCACTGGAGGCTGGCAAGCACGTGCTGTGTGAAAAGTCGATCACGCTATCGCCAGAGGCGCTGGAACCCCTCTTGGATGTGCGGCCCGATCTGGTGCTCAGCGAAGCCTTCATGGTCCGCTTTCACCCGCAATGGATCAAAGCGCGAGAGATGGTGCAGAACGGTGCCATCGGTGAGGCGCGCGTCATCAACGGGCAATTCAGCTTTTTTAACGATGACCCCAACAATGTGCGGAACCAACCCAACATGGGCGGTGGCGGCATATTGGATATTGGATGCTACCCCATCTTCATCGCGCGCTTTATCTGGGGGTCGGAGCCGATCAAGGCGGCGAGCCTGATCATGGAGCAAGAGGATTTTGGAACTGACATTCAGTGCACGGCAATCATGGAATTTCCCGATCATCGCCACCTGAACTTTGTCTGCTCCACCCAACTCGACCTTCACCAGCGTATTGTCATTCAGGGAACCACAGGCCGGATCGAGCTCAAGGTGCCGTTCAACCCCTACCCCGGTCTGGCTGAGCCAGAGTTGGTCCTCTACGACACCACCGGCTTGGGTGATGCCCATGGCAAGCGGATCGACGTTGAGAATGTTGACCAGTACGTGCTCGAAGTTGACGCGGTAAACCGCGCCGCTTTGGGCATGGAAGACTGGTCGGTGCCGCGCTCGGAAATCATGGCGCAGGCCAAGGCCATCGAGATGGTGTTTAAAGGCAAGCTTTAGCCTGTCTCAGGCGCTTTGAAGCGCTGGAGAAACAGCATCATCAGCGGCAAGCACACCACGACCAGCAAAGCCGCAATCGCGAAGGGCGCACCGGGCCAGAAGATCGGGGCGTCGTTGGCTGTGAAATAGGAAAAACTGTTGGTCAGGATGAGCGGACCAATCAGGTAAGCGACAGCGTTCAGAGAGGCTGAAATACCCTGCACCTCTCCTTGCCGGGTCTCGTCGACCGACTTTGACAGCAGGGCAGAAGCGGCTGGTCCCACCAGAACCCCCATGGCGGAAATCGGGATCCCGGCCCAGATAACCCAGTCGACCCGCGCGAAGGTAAGCAGTGTGAAGGCGGCAAGGTTGAAGCCCATACCGATCATCACAACGCCGCCTTCGCCAAACCGCTTGGTCAGCGGTCCAATCATTCCAGCTTGGACGACCACAAACCCTATGCCGACAAGGGTGAGCGACAACCCGACCTGACCCACGTTCCAGCCAACCGCAGCGCGGGCGAAGAAGCTCCAAACCGCCGGGTAGACCACTTGCGCGACACCGAACAGAAAGATCACGGCAAGCAGGAGGAAAATGCCGCGCAGATGCCGGATCGCCAGAATAGCCCCCAAAGGGTTGGCCCGCGCGAGGCTGAAGGGACGGCGGTTTTCCTTCGCCAGAGATTCCTTGAAAACGAAGTAACCAAAGGCAAAGTTTGCCAAGGACAGAAAGGCAGCAAGCCACATAGGGGCACGGTTCCCCAGTTGGCCGAAAAAGGCCTGCAGTTGCGGCCCAAGAAAGTCAGGTTGCTCCGTTCCCAACCAACCCAGCAAACCGCCCAGCGCTGGCCCGATGATAAAACCCAGACCAAAGCCTGCGAAAACAAAACCCATGGTCTGTGCACGGTTGTTCTCATCACTAAGATCGGCAGCGACAGCCACGGCTGTAGACTGTGTCGCACCGGCGATTCCGGCGATGATCCGACCGACGAACAGCAGGAAAACCGTAGGGGCAATGGCGAGCAAAATGTAATCCAAGCCCAACGCACCAATGGACAACAGCAGCACGGGTCGACGCCCGAACCGGTCGGAAAGGTTCCCAATCAACGGCCCGAACAGAAACTGCATTCCCGCGTAAACGACGGTGAGGGCCATGGCGACCTTGGCCGTCTGCGAGATATCGCCACCGGTGAGTTCTTCAAGGATGTCGGGCAGCACGGGCATGAGCAGTCCAATTCCCATGGCGTCGATCACGACGACAAAGAATGCGAACCAAATCATCCTTGAGCGCATGCAACGTTTCCTTGGCTGGCCCAGAGTCTTCAGGCTTGTGTAAGTGATGTGCGTTTTCGGCGACTTATCGGCGTGGAATAAAGCGACTAAGTTGCCAAGACGCCGTCTCATGTGACCTATATGGCCCCAATGTCCGAAACCGTAAGAACCAAGACGAAAAAACCATTCGCTGTTGCACTTTTGCGCAATCGGCACGGCTTGGGATTCGTGATTCTGACATTGCTGCTCGCCGCAGTGGTACTCTTCCCGATTGGGACCCTGCTGGTCATGGCTTTTGGTGGCACCAATGAAAGCCTCGGACACGTCCTGCAGTTCGTCTTGCCCCGCACCCTCGCGACAACAGCGTTTCTGATGGTCGGCGTCGTGGCCGGAACCAGCATCATTGGTACGGTCAGCGCTTGGTTGGTCATGACGTTCCAATTTCCGGGACGCCGCATCTTCCTCTGGGCGCTTGTTTTACCCTTGGCCGTTCCCAGTTACCTGGGCGCCTATGCATTTGTGGAGTTCTTCTCCTTCACCGGCCCTCTGCAAAATCTGTTTCGCGGACTTACGGGCTTTGAAAGCGCCAGAGAATACTGGTTCCCCAGTGTTCGAAATACCGGCGGAGCCGCGTTGATCCTCTCTTTGGTGTTTTACCCTTACGTCTACCTCGCGTCTGTCGCGCTTCTCAAACTGCAAGGGACGCGGCTGGTGGAGGCATCACGCGCTTTGGGCCAAGGCACCTTGCGCACCTTTACCAGCGTCCTTCTGCCCCTGCTTCGGCCCGCGATTGCAGCAGGCGTTGTGTTGGCTCTGATGGAGACGCTGAATGACATAGGCGCGGTCGAGTATCTGGGTGTCGAGACTATCACTTTCACCATTTTCGACACTTGGCTGACCCGACGCGATGCTGCGGGCGCTGCTCAAATGACCATGGCGCTGCTGCTGCTCGTCTTTTTCCTCGTCTACGCCGAGCGGTGGGCACGATCCCGGCAAAGCGACACTCTGGGTGGGAAAAAGCAGGTAGCGGCACCTCATCAGCAGCTTAGCGGCGTCTGGGCGTTCATGGCGGCTTTTTGGTGCCTCTTACCCATTATTCTGGGCTTCGGCATTCCGCTCCTGACTTTGGGTGGCTATGCCATTGACCGACTGGATACCCTCGCAGATCGAAGACTTCATGAAGCCTTGGCCACCAGTCTTCAAATCGCGGTGCTGGCTGCCGCTTTGACCGTTATCGCAGGTCTCATCATGGTCTACGCCCAGCGCCTGCGCAGCGGCGCGCGGTGGCTTAGAGTTTTGGTGCGTCTGTCGAGTGTCGGCTACGCAATTCCGGGCACGATTCTGGCACTTGGCCTGTTCGTTCCCATGGCCAGCTTTGACAACTGGCTTATTGACCGTGGCGAAGGCTGGTTCGGCTGGTCTTTCGGGCTTTTGATCACCGGTTCTGGCGTCCTGATCCTCATTGCCTATCTCATCCGCTTTCTGGCTATCGCCGAGGGTAATATTGATGGGGGTTTCCGGAACATTCCTCTTGCGCGCGACGACGCAAGCCGAACCATGGGACGAGGTTCTTTAGCAACCTTATTGCGGGTTCACGTCCCAACCCTCTGGCCTGCGCTATCGGCAGCCGCTTTGCTGGTGTTTATCGATGCGCTCAAAGAACTGTCAGCGACTATTTTTCTGCGCCCGTTCGGAATGCGCACTTTGTCCACGTACATCTACGATTTCGCCAGCCGAGCTCGAGTGGAAGAAACCGGCATTGCCTGTCTGGTTATTGTCCTGCTGGGTGTATTGCCGGTCATCATAGTGGCACGCAGGCTTTCCTCGCCTTCGTAGCGGTTCAACCCTTCGGTTTTGAGCCTTATTGATTCCTATAAACCTCGACAATCGTTGGTGCTTCAATAGGCTATTCGAAACGCAGTTCTTCGGGATCTATGTGATTTGCCGCTCTTTTGTCGGGACCAAGGAGAAGGCTTGACAGTGTCGAGAAGTGAAGTCATCCGCCCTAGACTAATTTTAGTGTTTACAGGTCTGGTGCTGGCTGCTGGTCTTGCGCTTTGGTATGCGATCAATGTCTGGCGCTTTGATCTGAGGGTCGACCCGTCACTGCCAAAAAGCGTTTCACTGGATGGTTTTCAGTCAACTGAACCCATTCCAGGGTACCCCGCACTCACGGATTTAGACGAACAGGCGACGCTCGCCGGTCAGCCGTTTGTTGTGAATTTCTTCGCGAGCTGGTGCAAGGGCTGCGCGGAGGAGCATGCCAACCTCCTCGCATTCGAAGAGTCCAACAAAGGTCGGGTGATTGGCATTGTCCACCAAGATTCAAGTGAAGAAGCCGCAAGATATCTTGACGAAAATCAAAGCCCTTACATCGGCGTAGCCGTCGACACAGAGAGCATTAACGCAAAAAACTTCGGGGTTAGCGGTCTGCCGGAAACATACATCGTCTTGGGCGATGGCACCTTGTTTCACCGCGCAGTCGGGCCGCTGACCGGAGAGCGGTTAAGTCTTTTCACGGAAAAGTGGAAATTAGCGAAAATTGCCGAATTCAAGGAAGAATAAACTTAAAAACTCAATTAAAAAAGACGTTAATGTCGTATCAAATTGGACTTCGAGTAGAATTACATATTATGCTTGGTGAATAATTTGGCTTCGCTGAAGATCATTGATGTCGGAAGGGGAGGAAAAAGTGATCGCAGGTAGAAATTGGCCGGGTAGCAAACTTTCAGCTGCTCAATTTTTTGCACGCTGGCTGTGGCGAGGCTTTGCTTTGCCCATCATTGCCGTGCTGGTCGTTGCTCTTTTGTCGCTGGCCTACTTTTCGTGGGAGTTTTGCGACGTTTGCTACCAATTCCATTTCGCATTCAGCGCAATCGAACTGAGCGTATTTTCCATTGCCGGTATCGTTCTTGGCCTCGTCCCGACCTATCAGGGCATTTGGCATTCCAAGCTGTCAGGAACCACAAACGGCGCTGTTTCCCGGGGGTTCGCGGCATGGATCCTTGGCCTGCTCGTCATTGTTCCGATTGGCATCGTCTACCTGTTGCTCGACTTGGTATCGGGGCCTCATCCCATGTAACTCCACCGGCGGCAGTTACCGACCTTTTCCGCAGTGTTCAAACCAAAAAATAACTGATCATCAACGTGCGCTCTTCCCTTGCCCCGCTTCTTTCTTTGATTGCCAGTCTTACGCTGGTTCTGGGGCTTTACGTGCTGGTAAAGCGCTATCAGGAAGTTCTTCTCAGGGACTCGCTGGTGTCGCTCGGACAGTCTCAGGCCGCTTTGTTGGAAGCCAACCGAGCTTTGGCGGGCCATGGGGCTGATTTCAGCGACACGCAATCTGATTATCCCTCCAGCTGGTTCCTGCTCAGTGAGAACGGCTTCCCCAATAGCCAGACGGCTGCAAAATTTGTCTATGAACGTCAGCGTCTGGAAGCACAAACCAAAGATTTAGCGGGCCCTTTGTTCGACTTCCTCGCGACGCCCGTTGGTGAAATTTTCTGGTTCGCAACCCCGCTTGTGGCCGAAGAAAGCTGCATTTCCTGCCATAACAATCATCCGAATAGTCCCCGAACCGATTGGAAAGTCGGGGATGTTATGGGCGCGCAGGTTTTGACATTGCCGGTCATAAACGCAGGCAAAAACGGGTCAAACGCGTTTCGCGATATCATCATCTTTCTGTCCATCTTCTTTACCGTTGCCATCTTGGTGACTTTGTTCAGTCAGTCGCGCAGCCAGCACGCTTTGCGGACGATCCAGCAAAGAGAGGCCGAAAGCCGATTGCTGTCGATGGTGGCGGCAAAGACAGACAATGCCGTCATTATCGCCGATCCGAGCGGTGCAACAGAATGGGTTAACGATGGCTATACCCGTATGACCGGCTTTTCGCTGGAAGAAGCCAGTTATCGGGCTTTCCATGAATTGCTTGTTTCGGGAAAAACTGAACCAGAAGTCAGCACCCGCATTAAAAAAGCCTTGGAAAACGCAACAGCCTTTTCTGAAGTATCGATGAACCAGACCAAAGACGGCAGAGACCTTTGGAGCGCGGTTGACTGTCAACCAATCTTCGACGAGCAGGGTCGCCTGAGCAATTTCATCGCTATTCTCCGTGACATCACCAATCTCAAGGAGCGTGAAGTCGCACTGGAAAATGCGAGACTGGCGGCAGAAGAAGCCAACAGGTCGAAGTCGCAATTCCTCGCCAACATGTCCCACGAAATCAGAACGCCGATGAATGGGATTATCGGCATGACCCAGTTGATGCTGCAGACGGTTCTGGGCAAGGAGCAGCGCCATTATGCCAATACGATCAGGGTTTCAGGCGAGGCGCTCCTCGAAATCATCAACGACATTCTGGATTTTTCGAAAATCGATGCGGGGCAGATTGATTTGGTGGAAGCCCCCTTCAATCTTCGAGCGGTCCTGAATGGTACCATCGAAATCCTCTCACCCCGCGCTGTGCAAAAAGGTTTGGACCTCAGCATCGAAATGGATCCTGCGTTGGGGGTGTTTTACCTGGGCGATAAGGGACGCTTGCGACAGATCCTGCTCAACCTGGTCAGCAACGCGGTGAAGTTTACCGACGAAGGTTCAGTCAAGTTGATCGCGCGGAGAGGCAAAGAACCGGACGTGATCTCCATCAGCATCGTGGATACGGGAATTGGCATCCCGTCTGATCGCTTGAGCGATGTGTTCCAGAGCTTCAGCCAGATCGATGCGTCCTCGTCACGACGATACGAGGGCACCGGCTTGGGATTGTCAATTTCGCAGCAATTGGTTGAAACCATGGGAGGCACCATCGGTGTCGATAGCGTGCAAGGCCAAGGAAGCACGTTCTGGTTCACGCTGCCCCTGGAAGCCGTTTCAAGCGATGAAGAGCCGATCAACGAAATGGAGCCACCGGTGCCAGTCACGCGCCTCAGCAACCTGCGTCCGCTGCGGGTGCTGGTGGCCGAGGACAACGTCATCAACCAACAAGTTGCCAGCGGGTTCCTTGAACGGCTGGGGCACCATGTCACCATCGCCGCCAATGGTCTGGAGGCGGTTGAAACGATCAAGAGCGGGACACACGACATTATCTTCATGGACGTTCAGATGCCGGAAATGGATGGTTTGGAAGCCACTAAGGTGATCCGGTCCCTGCCCTCGCCCTTGGGTGATCTGCCCATTATCGCGATGACGGCAAACGCCATGAAAGGCGATGAAGAACGGTGCCTGACCCACGGCATGAATGACTATTTGGCAAAGCCTATCCTGTTTGAACAACTCCGTGATACGATCGAGCGATGGTTTGGAGATATCTTTGAAACCACACCAACGAAAACCTCGAACTTGGACGGTCAAAGGCCAGAGCCGATGGATATTGATCTTGCAATCCAAAAGCAGCTGCTGGAGCAGCTGGGTGAAGGGATGTTAAACGACATCCTCGGTGTGTTTGGCAGCGACACAGAAGAACGGATTGCGCTGATCAAAGACGCACAGGAAGCAAAGACTGCAGAAGCCATTGCCAAGCAAGCCCACAGCATTAAGGGCTCGGCGGCCTCTCTGGGGCTCATGACTGTTGTTCAACAGGCTTCTGACCTTGAGGTGGAAGCGAAAAAGGGTGAGTGGGCTTCCATCGACAGTCACTTTGAGTCGCTGGTCAAAGGAAAGCAGGAGTTCGATCGCTGGCTTAAGGATCGCAACGCCCGCTAACACGTCTCTTACAAGGCTGGACACCTGCAATAGCGCTTGCACGGCAATTTGGAGTGGTGCATCGCTTTTGAAGGCTTAGAGCAAGTGGCACGAGGGAGATTTGCACGATGTCGAACACCACCCGCTACGGCATTATTGGTGCCGGCATGATGGCGCAGGAGCACATCCGGAATATCTACCTGCTTGATGATGCTGCCGTTACGGCGGTTTGCGATCCTGTCAAAAGCTCGCAGACGTGGTCGGACTCAACCATTCGTTCGATTGACGGCGCGAATGCCGATGCCGTGCAGTACTTCACCGACCACCGCGACATGCTTGAGAAAGCAGATCTGGATGCGCTGATTATCGCTTCACCCAACTTCACCCACATCGACGTATTGCGCGATACCATGCAAACGGGCCTCGCCCATCTGGTCGAAAAGCCCTTGTGCACGACCTTGGAAGATGCACTGGAAATCGAAGAGCGCGTGAAGAGTTTTGATCCCGTATTCTGGGTCGGGCTGGAGTACCGCTATATGCCGCCTGTGGCGCGCATGATCGAGCGCGCGCATGCGGGTGACGTGGGTGCGATGCAGATGCTTTCGATCCGCGAGCACCGCTTCCCATTCCTGCCCAAAGTTGGAAACTGGAACCGTTTCAACAGGAACTCGGGCGGTACATTTGTGGAGAAGTGCTGCCACTTCTTCGATCTCATGCGCTTCATCCTGCAGGAAGAGCCCGTTGCCGTTATGGGAATGGGTGGCCAGGCGGTGAACCACCTGAACGAAGAATACGATGGCGAGCAACCGGACATCTTCGACCACGGTTTTGTCACGGTAGAGTTTGAAAGCGGAGCCAAGGCGCAACTGGATCTCTGCATGTTTGCTGAAGGTTCAGAAAATCAGGAAGAAATCACGCTGGTTGGCAATGAAGCCAAGTTGGAAGTGAAGATTCCTGAAGGCATCATTACCCACATGCCCCGCCGCCCAAAGAACCCCGTCAAAGAGACCGTTGAGATTGACGAAGCGGTTCTGGCCGCAGGATCGCACTTTGGGTCTTCCTACTTCCAGCATTTGGACTTCCAGAAGGCCATGCAGAATGGCACGCCGGCGCTGGTTACGGCACGGGATGGCCGCATGTCGGTACAAATGGGCTTAGCCGCGCAGATTTCGATGACCGAGCGTCGGTGGGTCGAAATGAGCGAAATGGCCTAAGCCCCGGCGCGATCTTTATATTGCTGCAGGATCAGCAGCACTTCATGAACATTGGCGTCCAGATCAATGCGGCGTAGGCCATGGAGTTCCAGCGGCGCTGAACGCGGATGCGGCAAGCTATCGCCGGTTGGGTCCGTATCGCCCTGGGCAAGCTTGGTCCAATCGACTTCCAAGCGCAGATGGTGCTTGGCCCGGATTGCTGTGCGCGCCGAAGCGAGGCATTTCCACGGAATATAGACCCGCCGCGAAAAGGTTGGCAGCAAGGTGATCCCCGCCGCGTCAATGCTCATGGAAGGGCGCTTTCTCAGCAGGTAAGGCGACGCAAAGGCCGTCGCAATCGCAGCACCGACGGTAAAGATCCCCAAAACACGGGCGAGCCCCTGATCCAGATTAAGCAGCGCAAGCACGCTGAACAGCACCAGCATAACCCCAGCACTCAAGCCCGCCATCCGCATGCGGGGGTAAAAATCCAACTGCTGCTGTTGATCGCTCATAGGGTCGCCACTGCATTTTCGAACAGTTTAAGCGTGGGCCCAAACTCAGGCAAGCTGCGGCCTTCACGCTTGGCGAGGACAGACTGCCGGTGAAAATCAGGGTGGTGATGTGACAGCAGCGCCCGTTCGGGATGCGGCATCATGGCCAGAACCCGCCCCTGATGCGCTGTAATCCCGGCCAGACCGTCTTCAGCGCCATTGGGTGCCGAGCCCTGATACCGCAGAGCATCGCCTCCCTGGGTCTTGAGACGATCCAGCGCGCCCTCAGAAAAGACAAAACGCCCTTCACCGTGCGCGATTGGGCAATCGAAGGCAGACAGCCCTTCCAGCCATGGCGACGGCGCGGTGACGTTCAGGGTTTCCCACTGGCACAGATACGACCCACCCGCGTTAGGCGCGAGCGTGACGCCTGCGCCGGCAAACAAGGTGGTCTTCAACAGTATTTGCGCCCCGTTGCAGATCCCCAGAACCAAACCTCCCTGATCGACCAGAGCACTGATCCCGTCATCCAGACGCGCATTCAGGGCTGAGGCGAAAGCCTTGCCAGCCCCCAGATGATCGCCAAAGGAAAAGCCGCCGGGAATGGCCAGAATTTGCGCATGGGTCAGGGCGCTGGTGTTGTCTGCCAGATCATTGATGTGATGAATCTCAGTGACCGCGCCGGCTTGCTGCAGCGCAAAGGCCGTCTCACGTTCGCAGTTCAGGCCGTGGCCAGAAAGGATGATAGCGCGTGGCTTACTCATTGGCTGATCTCCCCGCTTTCGTCGCGCCGATAGGCGGCAAGGACCGCAGCAGTGCTGATTGCTTCACCGTCCAACACCAAGGTTTCGGTGTCGGTGACCGTGCCAATCTGCTTCGCGTTCGGAACAAGTTTCGTAAAGGCCCCTGCATCACCGGACGCGGTTGTGGCGAGGATGCCGCCTGCGCTTTCGGTGAACCACTGGGCGGTGGACCAACCGGTTTTCACGTTGGCCGAAAGCCCGCCGGATAGCGCTGAACGCGCCAAGGCACCCGCAGCGCCACCCCAGCCAGAGGCCACAGCCGAAGCAACCAGACCTTTGGCCGTTGCTGCCTCAAAAGCAGCGTAGTCTGCTTCGACCCTCGCGCTGGGTGTATCCAGTGCGGCGTCGTCCAGTTTCAACCCTTGCGCCAATTCGGAGCGCCCCAGCGCCGCTTCAGGCTCTGCGCCGATCCAGAAGATAGCATCACCCGCAGCCTTGAAATCCATCGAGATGGCACGGGTCCACTCCGGCAGAACCGCCAATGCTGAAATCAGCAAGGTTGGCAGGGCCGAAACCGCCAAAGGCTGACCATCCGCATCAAAACCTTTGAAGTCGTTGAACATGGAATCTTTGCCAGAGACGAAAGGTACAAGGTGCTGAACCGCGGTGTCGTGACACCCGCGCGCGGCTTCTCGCAGCTGATACAACCGCTCGGGCTGGTCGGCGGAACACCAGCAGAAGTTATCCAGCAAAGCCGCCCGATCGAGCGTCGCGCCCATGGCTATGAGCTGCCGCAACGACAGGTCAACCGCATTGACAGCAGCGGCGTAGGGATCGCGCTCGGTCAGGCGGGGAAACAAGGACTGCGTCACGGCAACAGCACCGGGCCGGTCCAACACAGGCCGGACAGCCGTTGCATCAGCGTGGAGCGCGTTCACACCCTGCAAAGGTTTCAGCACCGAGTTGGCCTGCACTTCATGGTCATAGCGGCGGATCAACGGGGTACGACCGCGCATGTTGGGCTGGGCCATGAGGGTCGTCATGCA
The DNA here is from genome assembly GCA_049612785.1 of Alphaproteobacteria bacterium. GTDB lineage: Bacteria > Pseudomonadota > Alphaproteobacteria > UBA7985 > UBA7985 > UBA7985. The sequence continues at coordinate 28,535 of JBMZBW010000016.1, forward strand.
GTCAGACAGACCCGGCAGGTCGGGGGTGTTTGAGCGGCTGACGGCTTTCGGTGCCGTGGCAACAGGCAGCGACAGGCGGGGTGCCTCGTGCAGGAATTCCATATCCAAAGCCATGGCCTGCTGATCGTCATAGGTGGCAACCAGCGTACCGGTGTCGGTGAAACGGCCAATCTCTGTTGCCTCCACCCCGCGTGAGGCAAAGTGGTCGATCACGGCCTGCACGTTTTCCGGCTCTACGGCCAGACTCATGCGTTCTTGCGCTTCGGAGATCCAGATTTCCCAGGGACTCAGACCGGGATATTTCAGCGGTACACGGTCCAGCCAGATTTCTGCGCCGCCGGTTTCTTCGGCCATTTCACCAATCGACGAGGACAGGCCCCCTGCGCCATTGTCGGTCAATGCCCGGATGAGACCTTGGTCACGCAGTTCGAAGATCAGAGCGTCGGAAAGGCGTTTCTGGGTAATCGGGTCGCCAATCTGTACAGCGGTCGCAGGTGAGCTTTCATCCAGTGCCACAGACGAGAACGTCGCGCCGTGGATCCCGTCCTTACCCACGCGCCCACCAACCATAACGATTGCGTCACCGGGCTGGGTTCCTTTGATGGTTGCATCGCGTCCGTCAGGCAGCTGGCGCGGCATCAGACCGACTGTCCCGGCAAAAACCAACGGTTTCCCGCGATACCGATCATCAAAGACGATGAAACCCTGCGGTGTCGGGATGCCCGACTGGTTCCCACCGTCCTCGATCCCCTTGATCACACCGTCGATTAGCCGTCGTGCACTGGGCAGCGGAGAGGTGCCATCCTTGTCCCGGAAAAGGATTGACATGTCATCGTAGTGCGGCAGGCAAAACCCATAGCGATTGAGGATCGGTTGAGCCCCTTGGCCAAAGCCCAGACAGTCACGGTTGACCCCGACCACACCCGTCATTGCACCGCCGTAGGGATCGAGCGCACTGGGGGAGTTGTGGGTCTCGACCTTGTCACAGACAAGGTAATCATCATCGAAAACAATCCCGCCCGCGTTATCAGAAAACACGGAAAGGCAGATATCATCCTTACCACGCGCCGCGCGAACCTTCTTGGTTGCACCGGCGATGAAGGTCTTGAACAGACCGTCTTCAGCACCTTCGAGATTGGCGTTGAAAAGCCTGTGCTTGCAGTGCTCAGACCACGTCTGAGCGAGTGTCTCGATCTCAATATCCGTCGGCTTGCGGCCCAAGGCAGCATAGTGATCCCGGATGGCTCGCAGGTCGCTGAGTTGCAGTCCCAGCGGCCCCCTGCCCTTGCCATCCGGCCCAGGGATGCCGTGCCGGGAAAAGGCGAGCAGGTCTTCATCACTGTCCGGCAGATCAACGTCCAGAACGAGGCCGACTTCTTCGCCCGTCAGACGCACTTTAGGCGGTTCAGCACCGACATAGCGCCAAAGCGCTGTCGTTGTTGTCACCGAGCCGCGCTCGATCAGCGGATTGAAGAGTGCAGACAGTTTGCCCGGTGCACCAATGGCGCTGTCTTCAACCCGCAGCCGCTCGGCATAACCCTGCGCATCAGCAGGAACCAAACGGAGATCAGACAGGACTTCCAGCGCTGTTTTGGCGATGGGGTCCGTCACCCCCGGAAGGGGGCCGACGAGCAAAACGGTTCGCGCCGGAAACGTTTCGCTCTGCGCGACCGTACCCCAGGACGAAAAGACAGCACCTGTCTCCGTTACGGGGTCCACAAAAGCCCCCAAAGCACTCAAGGCTGCGGCTTCATCTGCCAAGGCCGGGACCGTCAGGCGCAAGCCAGGCCCGGCTTGCCCTTCTTTGGGAAGGATCACAATTTCGGACCAGGCTTGGCTCATGGTGTCTCCGCAGCGCAAGAAGTGGGGTTACAGGGGCTTTTGAAGGGCGTGACTTAGCCCGGGAACTCAGGAACGCCAGCGGTTTGCTTGGCGCGCAATTCCTTAACGCGCTCAGCAATCTCCGGGTGACCCAGTCCCAGCATCTGTGCCGCCAAGATCGCCGCGTTCTTTGCGCCAGCCTTGCCGACAGCAACGGTTGCGACCGGCATACCGCCCGGCATCTGTACGGTGGACAGCAGGGAATCCATGCCCCCCATACCGCCGCTTTCCAGCGGAACGCCGATCACAGGAGAACTGGTCAGTGCTGCGGTCACACCGGCGAGGTGCGCCGCCATACCTGCGCCGCAAATAAAGACCTTCACGCCTTCAGCCGGGGCTTGCTCGGTGACAAAGTCGTGGTGGCGCTGTGGGGTGCGGTGTGCAGAGATCACGCGCGCTTCGTTGGCGATGCCCAGCGCAGTGAGTTGGTCGCAAGCGGCCTGCATGATGTTCCAATCATTGGCAGAGCCCATCAGGACGGCGACTTTAGGTTCGGTTGCTGACATGGTTCTCAGTCCTCCAAAAAGCGGCTGGTGAGGGCCGCGACAAGTTTGTAGTTTTCGGTAACGAGCGATTCAGCCTGACCATCGCGGAAGGCTTGCTTGTCAAGCTGCTTGCTCGGGTCGCCACCGGGCCAAATGCGCCAGCTGTCGTTGTCAACAACATCAGCCAGCAGGTACGCGCCGGTCTCCCGGTCAACGCCAATTTCGAACTTTGCATCCACCAAAGTGACGGGGCCGTGGATCGTCTCGATCTTGCTCCAAGCGGATTCCAGTACGTCAAAGGTTGGACGGACGATGGTATCGAGAATGGTCTGCAGATCTTCACCAGACAGCTCAGGCTTGATCGAGGTCAGTGCTTCGCCTTCGACCGGCGCTTTGGCCGAATACAGCTGCCAAGCATCGTCGCCTGTCACGATGAACGGGTCGGTGTAAACACCTGCCGCCCATTCGCCGTCCGCGAGGTACTTGTCCCGCGCATCGTTCTCCGACATCAGGATCGCGGTGTCCGACGCGGGCGCTGCGACCACTGACATCTTGTGGAATTGCTCCAGCACCAACTCATCAAAGCGGTGTGGCTTGCCGTCAGTTTTAAACTGCGGCGCACGCTTCAGGTAGGAGCCGAAGGCGTAACGACGCACGACAAACTCGATGGGGAGCATATCGCAGTTTCGACACAGCAGCTCGTGATCAGAATGGCGGCCAACGTAAGCCGTGGGAATGCCAGCCTTGGACAGCAGCTCGAAACAGTTGGCAGCCTGCTCAGTCTTGAACACGCCAATTTCATCGATTTCGGCAACCCGCGCCGCGTCACCACCGGTCAGGCGGTTTACAGCTTGCAGGAGAACAGTGTGGGGCTTTGGGCCTTCGATGATGCGCTTGGTCTTGCCTTCAGCAAAGGTCGTCATGGGTGGTGTCTTTCCTTTTAGTCTGTGTTGGGCGACAGAGCGCGCCAACCGATATCGCGGCGGAAGAAACCTTCCGGCCACTGAATTGCGTTCACAGCGCCATAAGCGCGATCCCGCGCTTCAATCAGGCTGTTGCCAAGTCCCGTAACCGTCAGAACGCGGCCACCACTGGCGAGCAATCGCTCGCCATCTGTTTGGGTGCCAGCGTGAAAGACGATCACACTGGGATCGGTTTCGGTGGGTAGGGTGATTTCTGACCCCTTGTCGTAGGAACCGGGGTAACCCGCAGTGGCCATCACAACCGTCAGGGCATGCCGGTCATCAAGCACGACTTCCGCATCGATCTCGGCCATTCGACCTGTTGCAGCGGCGAGAAACAGATCCAGCGCACGCTCACCCAATCTTGGCAGGATGACCTGTGCTTCCGGGTCGCCAAAGCGGACGTTGTATTCGAGCAGTTTTGGGCCGGCTTTGGTCAGCATTATTCCCGCGAACAAAATGCCCTGAAACGGCGTACCGGCGTCAGCCATCGCTTTCAGGCTTGGCTCGATGATTTCAGCGCGGACTTGCGCTTCGAGCTCAGGTGTCAGACAGGGCGCTGGTGTGTAAGCGCCCATGCCGCCCGTATTTGGCCCCGTATCGCCCTCGCCCACGCGCTTGTGGTCCTGCGCGCTTCCCAACCAGCGATAGTCGGTGCCATCGCACAGCGCGAAACAGCTGATTTCTTCCCCGTTCAGGAATTCTTCGATCACAACGCGCGACCCGGCTGCGCCAAAGGCTCCATCAAAACAAGCGTGAATGGCTTCCTGCGCCTGCTCTCGCGTTTCGGCGATGATGACGCCCTTACCGGCTGCCAGACCGTCGGCTTTAACGACCAGAGGCAGGTCAAAATCATCCAGTGCCGCGAGCGCGGTTTCAGCCTGCTCATGGGTCTGAGAAGCGGCGGTTGGTACATTGTTGGCAAAGGCGAGAGCCTTGACGAAGGCTTTTGAGCCCTCCAGCTCTGCCGCTGCTCTGGAAGGCCCCAAGACAGCAACACCGTGCGCCCGCAAATCATCGGCCAAACCATCGACCAGCGGCGCTTCCGGCCCAACAATGACCAGATCAATCCGCTGCTCGGCGCAAAATGCCGCGACTGCCGTGTGATCAGCAACATCAACCGCAGCGCTTTCAGCGATTTCAAGTAT
>JBMZBW010000017.1:0-32453 GCA_049612785.1 Alphaproteobacteria bacterium
ATAGGTCGAGGCAATGATCAGGACACTTTCCATGTCCGCCAGCGCATCCATCTCAACATCGTCAAGCTGATGCATGCGTGCCTGCGCTCCAGCGCCGCCCAGAGTCATGGCCATTTCTTCGGCCAGACCTTCCGCGTTGCCCGTTTGCGTACCGATGAGAATATCAACAGCAAAAGACGAAAGACCACTGCCGGTCGAAACCGACATTTCGGCCTGCATCGCCATTCCGGCGTAATACCCCTGCAACCAAGCCCGCTGCTCGGCGGAGAGTGGCATGAAGTCGGGGATGTTAAGAATTGGTTTCATTGGCATCATTCCTTCACCCTTTCCTCAAGAAGCCATTTTAACGATTTCAGCACTGGACGCCTTAGCGAACAGCTCATCAAGGCTCGGGATTGTGCCCAGACGCTCCCGGTTTTGGGCGTCTTGATGCTCGATCCAGGCAAAGGTGCCAAAACCGTCAGCAAGCCTGACATTGCGCAGATCCAGCGCGCGCTTGTAGTCGCGCATCCGTTTGTCAGAAATCAGCACCGCCAACTCCTCGTCCGCGTAGGACGTCAGAGCGGTCTTTGCAAAAGCCGACAACTTGGACAGAACCGTGAAATCTTCAGTCAGGATCAGCTTCTGCGCGGCGATATCCAGCGACATGGGCGCGACAACTGCGTCCTTGCCCATGGATTTGGCAAGCCGGTCGCGCGCCACGTTCTGTGCAATGGCGAGGACGGCTGACGTGTTCACAAGCTCGTACATGGTCGCTGGTTCAAAGTCCGGAGCCTGCGGGTTTGGCACGATCCCCCCCATAAGCGGTTCCCGGTCCTTGATCGCTCGCTTCAGCTTAGTCAGCTGGTGGGTGACCATCGCGAAAGCCATCTCGTCTGCCAGCTCCTTGCGGGATTTCTTGGCAACGATGTGCTGATAGTTCTGATAGTCTTCCAGCGCCAGCGGCGTTGCATAGCGGAAGTGAACAACCTCTGTTTCCCAGTTATCGAGGATCCTCTTACCCAGCTTAGAACCCGTGTGCTCAACATGGCGCTCCAACATGGTGCGAGCTGCCGTGCGGTGGTGCGCAGAAAGGGCATCGTCGGCAGCCAGCTCCGTCAGGGAAACGGAATCGCGCGAGTAGAACATTTCCAGCTTGCCCTTGGGGTCGTACTGGTAAGCCACGCCGCCAGACATACCGTTGCAGAAACCGTAGCCAAAGCGGCCAAGGTTCAGCACCGCGCCATTGGTCATGTATTCACAGCCAAAGTCACCCACGCCTTCGATCACCGCAGTTGCCCCGGAATTTCGAACGCAGAAGCGGTCACCTGCCGCGCCTTCGACAAACAATTCGCCGCCTGTTGCGCCGAAAAGTGCGAAGTTCCCGATCAGCGCGTTTTCCCGCTCACCGCCACCGGGCGATACAATGGCGACGATCCCGCCTGACTGACTCTTTCCAACGCCGTCGTTGGCTGTACCGCTGTGGTGCATAACCATGCCTGCGTTACAGAAAGCACCGTAGGACTGCCCTGCTGCCCCGTGCGTATTCACGCGCAAAGTCTGCGGAAGCAGCTTGTGATGTCCACGGTCATCTGTGGTGATCATGGGCGCGTTCTTTATGATCTCCGCATCCAACTCGTGCTGCAGCAACCGCTCGACATCGATCGCCAGTTGTCCGCCGGTGGTCTTGTTCCGATTGCTCAGACGCTTGTCATAGTCGATGGTGATGCTCTTGGCCGTGCCTGCCTGCAGTTGCGGGCGCACTTGCTCCCAAAGCGCATCATCCACTTCGAAGTTCGCTTCAAGGTAAACTGGATCATCAACCTGACGCTCTGGCAGAATGGCCAGCATGCGGCTCATATCCATCTGGCCAACGTTGTTCTGGTGCTTCAGCAATTGCAGCAGATCGGTCCGGCCCCGTGCTTCTTCCAGCGACTTCAGACCCAGCGACGCCAGAATTTCGCGCACTTCGTGGGCGACGTTGATCAGGTACTGCGCCAATGCCCGTGGGTCACCCTCAAAGGCTTCAGCGTTGGTTGTCAGACCGGCTGGACATTTGACGTTACAGTTTTTCGCCATAACGCACTTGAGCATCATCAGCGCCGTTGTCCCGAATTCAAAGCTGTCGCCACCCATCAGCGCCGACTTCACGACATCAGAACCCGTCTGGTGCGCGCCGGAGCAACGCAGCTTGACTTTCTTCCGCAGACCGGTCCGGCAAAGCGCCTGGTGCACTTCCGCAAGGCCAATTTCAGCCGCCCGACCGGTGTTCTTCAACGAGGTCACCTGCGCGGCACCCGTTCCGCCGGTATTGCCGGCGATGTTGATCAGGTCTGCACCCGCCTTGGCGACGCCGACAGCGATGGTACCGATGCCTTCGGACGAGACCAGCTTGACGATAACCCGCACCCGTGCGGCCTTACAATCGTGGATCAGCTGGGCCAAATCTTCGATGGAATAGGTATCGTGGTGCGGCGGTGGAGAGACCAGCTCTACCCCCGGCGTGCCACCCCGAGCCGCAGCAATCTCAACCGTCACCTTAGCGCCGGGAAGCTGCCCGCCCTCGCCCGGCTTTGCGCCTTGGGCGATCTTGATTTCCAATTCTTCTAGGTTGGGATCCGCCAAATAGCCGGTCCATACCCCAAAACGACCCGAAGCAATTTGCTTGATCCGACTTGCCCGAACAGTTCCGTAGCGCGTGAAGTGTTCACCGCCCTCACCAGAGTTCGAGAAACCACCGACCATGTTGATTCCGTGGGCTACGGCTTCATGGGCAGAAGCGACCAATGCGCCATGGGACATAGCACCGCCCGCGAAGGCTTCGCAGATTGCTGCAGCCGACTGAACGTCACTCAATGCTACGGGCGAACCGATGACCTGAACCTTGCCTTCTGCCTCGGTCCCGGCGACCGCCGCCTCGACGGTCTCAGCATCAACCCCTTGAACGGCCAAGGTAATATTGCCGCGCCAGTCGAAAACCGACAACTTGCCGCGAATGGCGTCTGCATCTTTGCAGTCGCTCATATCCAGCGGGAAAGACAACACATCCCGCAAAGCAGCAGGCCGCTTGGACCGCTCCTTGCCCATCATCTCGATGAAAGCGCGATAGCCTGGGGTCATCTCGAAGGAATTGATTTCTTCAGGCGTGCGGCGGTCAAAACTGGTGTCAACATAGGCCCGGTCATCAACGCCAAAAGCGTCAAACAGACGGCTTACGGTATTGAGCGACATATCCTCGTCACTCAATTCGATTTCATTGGCCCGCGCTGTCCCTTTGGAGGCCAGCTTGATCGGTTCTGCGGTCAGATCTTCAAATCCGCGCACGGCGACCAGACCGTAGGAGTGGCCTGCACCGTCATTCCGTTCCTTGAACAGACCCAGCAGTGGAATGTCATTTTCTTCAGCGACGGACAGCGCGTGGGTGTGCCAGTCAAAGGCGCTCTTCACCACCGTTTCAAACCCGACACCGCCAACAGGGGCGTTCATATTCGGGAAGAATTCGGCCAGCTTTCCGCTGTTGGTGTCAAAGAAGTTTGGCTCGAAGAACTCGCCGCCAATGTAGGATTCAGCCGTACACAGACCGACCTTCCCCATGGTCTTCATCAGGGCTTTTTCACAACCCTTGACCCACTTCTTCACCGCCGCCGATTGCTCTTCTGCACTGGCGTATTTGTCTTGTGCTCGCGCGACGACTGACAAGGGCATAACCGCCGATGCGCCAAAACCAAGCGCGGTGGACACGTGATGAGAAGACGCGACCTGTCCACTTTCGACAATAATAGACGCGTTAAAGCGCAAACCTTCGGAAATCAGCCGCTGGTTCAGAGCCGCGACCGTCAGGATCAGCGGCAGAGCCGCTCGGGATTTACTCACGCCACGGTCAGAAACAATGACAATCCCACCTTGCGCGCGGACCGTAGCTTCAACCTCATCGCAAAGCTTTTTCAGCGCGGCTTCGAGCGCGTCGGAATCCACCTTCGCGCTGTGGTCGAACAGCATGTCAAAACGCTTCACTGGCGCTTCTGCCTGCGCTTCGACCTGCGCCATTTCCGTTGGCGTCAGGATCGGTGACGGAATAACAATTTGCTTGGTGCGATCCGCTGTGAACATGGGGCGAGAGCCCAGCGCCACCCGCAGAGTCATACCGTCCGCTTCACGGATCGAATCAAGCGGGGGGTTCGTGACCTGTGCAAACCGCTGACTGAAGTATTTGGCCATACCGCCTTCTTCTTCAGTCAGGCTGTTGATCGCGTAGCCATAGCCCATCGCAGAGACCTTCTCTGCGCCGTTCTGCAACATCGGATCCATGAGCAGTTTGAGGCTTTCCTGGTTGAGGCTGTAAGCAACCATCCGCTGATGAACATTCAGCTCAGATTCCGTCGTCGCAGAGCTTACAGTCGGCACCGGGATATCCGCGAGGTTCAGCCGCGCCTCTTCGAGAAGGGCTCCGTAGTCCTTCCGGCCCGCAAGATCTTCCAGCGTTTCAACCGTATTGAAAGACCGACCGCGAACGTGGTCATAATACAGTGTCCCGCCGGACTTCACGCGGTCGCGCGAAATCACCGTATCATCCGGGAAATTGATCTGGCCCGCCTCAGACATGGCGCAAAGATATTCTTCAGTCTCAATGGAACGCAGTGGACGCAGACCAAGACGGTCCAGACGCGCACCAACCACTTCGCCATCGCCGAAAATCAGCGCCGCGGGGCCATCGTTCTTTTCCTCATAGAGTGAATAGTACTCCAACATGTCCCGCACGTTCTGCGGCACGGAAGGGTCATTCTCCCACGCTGGCGGCATCATGGCGACGACGGCTTCGATCATGTCGAGTTCGTCTTCATGGATGCGACGCGACAAGGTTTGGTCCAAACGTGCCGAGTCTGACTGCCCGACCGGGGAAATGATGCTGCGGTTCTTGGTGCGCGCAATCGCGGCCTCGGACAGGCGGTTCTTCTTATCCGTATTCAGTTCGCCGTTGTGCGCCATCTGACGGAAAGGCTGCGCCATGGCTGGCTGACTGTCGGTATTGGTCGAGAAACGCGTGTGGAAGAACAAAGAGCGCGCTTCGTAGTCCGGATCCTGCAGGTCGAGGAAGTACGGCACCACTTCCCATGAGTTGAGCTGCCCTTTCAGCACCTGCGTCTTCGACGATAGCGAAACAGGGTAGAACCCGGCCAGTTCTTCGCGCGTGAAGGCCTGCTCTTCAATTTCGAGCAAGATATCATAAGCGGCCTGATCGATCTGCTTTGCGGTCATTCCTTCGTCATCAGGAACGAAAACCCATTGGTGCATGTCCAACTGCGCGCCGATAGACGCATCAAGGAGTGCGCCTTTGTTCACCGGCACCCGGCGCTGGCTGATGACATGAAAGTCGTAGTGCTTCAGCGCCTTGTTAATGATGCTGATTGCAGTGCCGTGCATGTTGGTGTTTGCAGGCAAAAAGAAGTTGCCGACCGCAAACTTGCCAAACTCCAGACCATCTTCTCCTGAAATCCGCGAGAAGAATTTGGGCGACAGATCCACGCAAATACCCGCACCATCGCCCGTGCCATCGGCCCCCATGCCACCCCGATGCGGGACGGAACACAGCGCTTCATGCACCTTTTCGATGATGTCGTGTGAAAACGTACCCGATTTACGCGTGATGAAGCCCACACCACAGCTGGAGTGGTCTTCAGCAAAATCGAGCAAGCTAATAGCCTGAGTCTCTGTCTGTTTAGCCTGCAAATCCGTTCCCTTTCGATTATAGCGCCCTATGGACACCAAAGGGCCATCATGTTTCCACACGACGACCCAAAATTATGTCTGCATTGCTGACCTATTTATTTGCTTTTAGCACAGGTGAACGAATTTCCGCTCGTCTAACTGCTATGCGGAAATTTAATGTTTCGGGTGATGGCGCTGCAGAGACGCGCTTTGTTCAGAATTATGACCCCTCAACGCAATAATGTTGCGCGGAGGGGTTCTTTCATACGGCTGACTTCCGAAAATCATGCACTCAGACGGTTGATTTCCTAACCGCGAAATATCGCCGCACACCTGCAATTTTATAGTTATTTAAGCGCCTAAAGTCCTCGAAAGCAGGGCTTCCGAGTGGTGAAAGCCTCGAATTGACGATCTAGTCTGACGCCAGGATCAAACGCCGCGAATGTCCTTCGCATAGTCACGGATCGCCTTCTTGATCGTCCGAGCTATGCGCGCCTTGGGCGCTACAAAGGGAGGAACATATTCCGGATTCAGTCCAATCAGATCGTCAATCACGAGAATCTGCCCGTCACAATCTTCCCCAGCGGCGATACCAATCGTGGGAATTTCGATTTTATCCCGAAGCGGTGCAGCCAGTTCTGATGGCACGGCTTCGACAACACAGGCAAAGGCACCCGCCGCCTGGTGTGCGAGCGCGTCTTCGATCAGCCTTGCGGCGTCACGCTCCTTTTTGAATCCGCCAATCATGTTGACGTGCTGTGGGAACAAGCCGATGTGACCGAGAACCGGAATGCCCCGCTGAGTCAAAAACTCGACCGTTGGGGCCATCAGCGCGCCCCCCTCCATCTTCACACCCTGCGCGCCGGTCTCTTTGAGGACACGCGATGCGGACTCGAAAGCCTGCTCAGGTGACTGCTCATAAGATCCAAAAGGAAGATCAACGATGATGCAGGCGTTTTCTGTGCTGTCGACCACGGCCTTTCCGTGCCAAACCATCACGTCCAACGGAACCTGCACGGTTGAGCTGTGACCGTAGAGAGTCATGGCGAGGGAATCACCCACAAGGATCAAGTCGCAATGTTCATCCGCCATTTTCGCCATGGGTGCGATCCCCAGCGAAAGCGTGACGAGCTGGCGCTCGCCTTTGGTCGCGCGAATATCAGCAGGAGAAATACGGGGCATGGAGGCCTGTTGCGTTATTTGAACCGGAGGCCTGTCTTACGCCGCATTACTCGTGGACCGAAGGCTTTTAACCCCGCGTTTATTGCAAAGGTTCCCCCTGCTCCGCGCTGCGTCCGTCAAAGTTCAAACAACGGGAGAATCCTTTATTGCACCGTCCCCATATCGAGCAGGTGCATGGTGCGCGCTTCATTGAGGCGGCTCATCTCGTCCACAACCAATTCCTGACTGCGGAACCAAGCCTTTTTGGCATCAATCACGTCGCCCGTGGTGGCTAATCCGGCCCGGCGTTCTTCTTCAACATCAGAGACGCGAGACTGGTTCTGCCGAACCTGTTGCTGCAACTGCCCCACCGAGCGCTCAAGCGAGGCAATGTTGTTCCAGCCGAAGGTGACGTTTTCAACCAGACGCTCCAGCTCGAAAACATATTCCTGCTGCAAGCCTTTCAGCTCTTCCTCAACCCGCTTCTGTCCTGCGAACAGTCGGTTGCCCTGATACAGCGGCGCGGAAAGGTTCAAAGACAGGCCAGACTCATCGCCGAATTTACCATCACGCCACCCACCGGCTAACCGGGCCCGCAGGTTGATGCCGGGGAACCGGCCCCGTTGCGCAGCAAGGACTTCCGCCTGTTTCGCAGCTAGTCTGCGAGAAAATGCAATGATTTCTGGATGGTTTAGCTGTGCGCGGGTTTGCGCTTCTTCCAGCGTCGATGCGCGGAAGGCCAGGTAAAAGGCTTCCAACTGTTCCTGACTGACGCTCGCAGCCTGTCCCGACCCCGTAAGGCGCTGCAGCTGCTGCTCTGCACGGACCACCTGATATTCGCCGCGCGCAATTTCCGAGCGTGTGAGGGAGATTTCAGTTTCGACTTTGCGCAAATCAACCCGAGTTGCCACACCCGCAGAAACCTGCGCCCGCAATCCATCAACCTGCTCATTCAGATCAGAAAGCTGCCGTTGAAGGATATTGAGCGATTCCTTTTCGCGGACCAGCGTGACGTAGGCCGTTGTAACCTCTTCAGCAATATCCAACCGGGTGGCATCCACCAGCGCCAGTTCTGCTTCAGCAAGGCGGCGCGCGGCTTGTACTTCGGCGCGGGTTTTTCCCCAATCGATGAGGGGCTGATCCACGGCAACGCCCAAAACCTGCGAAGATTCAAGGGTAAAGGGATTACCGGAAAAATCGGAAACGGACCGGACCGTTGGATAGCGACCGGCCTTGGCCTGACTGATTGTATAGCGCGCACCATCAGCCTGCGCCTGCGCTGCGCCAACGCGCGCGTCACGGTTCAACGCGTCATATATGGCGGAAACCACAGGGTATGGTGCCGTCTGCGCCGAAGCTGTTGGCAGCAAACACACGAGCCCAACCAGAAGCACACCAGTCCCAACAGCCGTTTTTAGTGCACGGGTTACTGAGTGCTTGAGTATCGAAACATGGGGTTGGGCTGTCATGGATCAGCTCCCTCGCAAGGCCTTGTCGATGACTTCTTCGAGCGGTTCGAAGAAGATATCTATGGGGCGACGTGGTTCGCCATTATCAACGAAGATGTCCACCGGCATACCGGGTGTCAGCTTCAGATCACGCCGAGAATCCTTCGCCTGCTCTGCCAGAGCATCGTTCAAGCGTTTGTATTCTTCAGCCGTGAAGGTCACACGTAGATTGTAGTACGGCTCACCGCTGTTCGGATCGGTAATCACGTCGGCGGAGATGCTCTCCACCTGACCGATCAATTCCGGTGTTCCCCGCGTTGGAAATGCGGTGAAGCGCGCGTTTACGTCTGCGCCCTGCCTCACGGAATCACGGTCCAGCGTGCGCAAGCGCGCTTCTACCACCAAATCATCGTCTTCAGGGACAATCTGCATGATCGGCTCAGACGGTGGGATGACACCCCCGACCGTTGCAAAGGACAGGTTCAGAACCCGGCCTCTCTGCGGTGCCGTGATCTGAGTCCGCGATACAACGTCACGAAGCCCCAGCAGCTCTTCCTGAATCTCCAGTATCGCGTTCTGGGTCTTGGCAATTTCTTCAGAAATCTCGCGTCGGCGGTCACGATCAAGCTGACCAGATTCCGCCTTCGCTTCCTCGATCTGAACGCCCAACTGTCCGATTGCTGACCGTTGCTGTGCAATCTGGAACTCATTTTCTGCCAGTGCACGTTGCTGAGCCACAACCTTATCACGCTGTGTCAGGTTTCGGCTGAGCAGACTGCGCAGATTCTCCAGCTCCTGCTGAATGATATCTCTCTCGTTCTCCAGCGCGCTAATCTGTGCGAGACGCCCCGTAATATCTTCCTGAAAACGGGCCATTCGCTTGACCAACAGGTCTTTCGCGCCCTGCAGCTGATCCAGCCGGTCAACATAGAGCTCCCGCTGCTGGGCGTAGATTTCACTTTCCTCAGCCTCGCTCAAGCCAAGCTGATTGAGATCGGTGAAAGACAAGGAGCCATCAGCCGCCTGCTCTGCCTTCAAACGATCGAGCGTTGTGGTCAATGCGCCGAGGCGTTTAACGATCTGGTCACGACGGGAGCGGGATTGGACGCCTTCCAGCTCGATCAGAACCTGACCTTCCTCAACCGTATCTCCTTCGCGGATGTAGATCGTCTGAATAATCCCGCCTTCCAAGTGCTGGACCGTCTTTCGCTGGCTGTCTACGGCGACTTGGCCCTGAGCAAACACACCTTGAGACAGTTTGACCATCGAAGCCCACGCGACAAATCCACCAAAGCCAATAAAGAGGGCAAGGAAGGCCCACAAAACAGTCCAGTCACGCACAATGGTGACGGGACGGTCTGACTTCTCGATCAGTGCCAGTTCATTCTTGTCTTCGGTGCGAGCCGGAAGATAGATGGCTTCCAGCGCTCGCTGTTCCGCGTTTGCGCGACCGGTTTCCGGGCGCTCTTCATTCGGATCGCGTTCTGGCTCGCCAGAATTGTCGTTTTTCTGATCACTCATTCGTCGTCACCATCTTCTGACGGTTTACCGGGTTGTTCGGTTTTTGGCTCGGCTGGCTTGGCAGCTGCGGCACGGGCTAACGTCTCATTCTCCGCGGCCTTTTTCTGCTTCGCCTGAGTAGCCGCTGCTTCTTCCTGTTCTTTCTTCACAGCATCCAGCACAACGGACTTTGGTCCGACAATAGCGCGGTCAGGACGCATGATGCACAGCTTGTCAGCGATGCCAACGAGGTTCCGGTTGTGGGTTACCGCGATGATTGCAGCATTTCGACGCTTCAGGCCCAAGATTGCACGCGCCAGAGCTTCTTCGCCTTCCTGATCCAGGTTGGAATTTGGCTCATCGAGCACCACCAGAATGGGGTCGTTATACATGGCTCTGGCCAAACCGAGACGCTGACGCTGTCCACCCGATAGGCCTGCACCGCTTTCACCTAGCGGTGTTTCATAGCCCCGAGGCAGGTTCAGGATCAAAGAGTGACAGTGGGCCTGTTGAGCAGCGGAAACGACTTTCTGGCTGTCAATTTCCTCAAACCGCGAAATGTTCTCGGCAACGTTACCATCAAACAGATCAATGGACTGCGGCAAATATCCGAGATACTTGCCACGGTCGGCTGAGTTCCAAGTGTAAACGTCGATATTATCGAGGCGCACGGTTCCACCGCGCGCCGGCCAAACGCCAGTGATACACTGCACCAAAGTCGATTTTCCCACCCCGGATGGGCCAAGGATACACATGAACTCACCGGGCTGAACATCGAGCGACAAACCCCGGATGACGGGCTTTTGGGTACCGGGCGGCTGAGCCACGAGATCGCGGACCACCAGAGACGCTTTTGGTTGGGGGAGCTCCATGGCTTCGGCGCGCTTGGGAACGTCATCCAGCAAGCCAACCAGCCGGATATAAGCCTGTCGCGCCTGAATAGCGCCGCGCCAGGCACCAATCGCCTGCTCCACCGGCGCCAAACCACGCCCCATGATGATCGAACCCGCAATCATCATACCGGCAGTAAACGACGTGCCGGGCTGAATCGCCAGATAAGCACCAATCCCCAGAACGCCAATTTGGAGTCCCAGACGAATGGCCTTGGTTGTTCCCTGAATCGCACCCAAGCGGCTTACGGCGCGTGAGGAGTAATAGACAGAAGGGTCGTGCTTGTTCATCCAACGGGTCAAAAGTCGCGTTAGCATGCCCATGGCTTCAAGAGATCCCGCGTTCTTGAGCGAACTTTCCGAGAAAGCGTTGGCCTGAACGCCGTAGCGCCCTGCTTCGCGAAACAGACCACGGGTCGAAATCTCAGCGATGAGCGCAAGAATGAAAATCACAATCGCGCCGATCAGCGACATCCAGAAAAGCCAAGGATGCAGGAACCAGAGCAGACCAATAAAGAACGGCGCGAAGGGCGCGTCAAAGAACGCCAGAACCGAGTTGGACGAAAGGAAGTTTCTCAGCTGGTCCAAGTCTCGCAGCGGCTGAGTACCGGCATCACCCGGACGGGCGCCAAAGGCAGCACGGACGCGAAACAGGGAACCGAAAACCTGCCCCGACAATTCCCGATCCACGTAGCGCCCCACGTTGGCGAGGATGCGCGCTCGGGCGGCCTCCAGCAGGGCCAGCAGCGCGATCAGTCCAATGGCAATCCCCATCAAGGCATAGAGTGTGGGTTCTGACTGAGACGGAATGACCCGGTCGTAGACCTGCAGCATGAAGATCGGGCTGACCAGCAGCAAAAGGTTTGTAAAAACAGATGTAACCAGAATAGCCCAGAAACCGACAGACGCGCTGTTCAGCGCTTTACGCGCAGCGTTCGGCGCGCCAGTTCCGCGGTTTCTTTTTTCTGCGGCTGCGGACATGCAACTCGCCTTTCAAATCATGTGCGACCTATTATGCGCCCTTTTAGGCGACTTTGGCGCGTATTTAAAACGGCATTTTCGCGACAATGCCAAAAAATCAAATCCAAAAGCGTGAAAGCCGCCATTTGTCGAATTAACCCCGAACAAATGGCAGCTCACGTAACCAAAGAGCACGATCAGATTTGATCGACCCTTCTCTTGCCTATTTTGAGCAATGTTATGCTCGTATTAGATGATTCCGCTAAAAACCTTGAAAAAAGCAGTAATCAGCATCCCACCCGCTTTGTTAGAGCGATATTTCGCCCAGTTGGTAGAAATACGGCGGTTTTGTACCGCCACATTCCCTTATCCAGCCTTGGGCCACGTGTAAGTTCCCTGCTCGCACCCCAAATTCTGCACACAGGAAGTGATAGTGCATTGAAAATAAACCGAAAATTAAATGCCGGTACGGTCAATATTCTCTCTGCCCCAAGACTGTGTATTAGTGATACGCCATCAAACGACTCGGATGCAAGGGAGATTATGCGTCTTTTTTGCATCACCTTTTTCTCCTGTGACTCAGAAGACTCACCTTCGAGAACAGAAGAGAACGAATGTGCCGATTTCCTTTGCCTGTCCTCGAGCTACACTCAATGTGCCGCCACAGGCAGCAGCACGGGTAAAATCAGCAATGTGGCGAGCTGTGTAGGAACGCGGATTTATGGTTGAATGGCGCATGCCCGGTATCGTGTTATCGGCACGTCGCTACGGCGAAGGCGATCTTGTGGTCAATGCTCTGACCGAAGAGATGGGCCGTCACGCCGGGTTGGTGCATGGCGGCGGCTCAAAGCGGAATCGCGCGAACTTTGAAATTGGGAACCGGCTGGATTTTTCCTGGGCGGCCCGGTTGAACGAGCATTTGGGGACGTTCAAAGTCGACGCGATGGATAGCCCCGCAGCCGGCATCATGCATGACCCGGATCGGCTTGCCGCGCTCGCCTCACTCTGCGCGGTCATCGACACTGCCTTACCGGAGCGTGAACCAGCGCCGGGATTATTTGCCGCCACGAACCTCTGGTTGGATCAACTGCAATCGGATCATTGGGCAGCCCTGTTGGTTCGGATTGAACTTGGGCTGCTGGACATTCTTGGCTTTGGCCTTGACCTGTCTTCGTGCGCGGCCTCGGGGGAACGCGACCCAAGCAAGCTTACTCATGTATCGCCAAAGTCTGGCCGCGCCGTTTCAGCGGTCGCGGCAGAACCCTACCTCGACCGTCTTCTTCCCCTGCCCGCGTTTCTTGTCGGCGGTGACCAAGCCGATGATGCGGCGATTTTGGATGGATTGCTGCTGTCAGGCCACTTCTTGGAAAAGCGCGTCTTCAATGCCCATAACTGGACTTTGCCACCCCAGCGCGCCCTGTTGCTCCAGCGGTTGCAACGTCGTGCGCGCAGCGGCTAACTGCGCACGGTCCGGGACCGAATTTTACTGCGCACCAGCAAACATATGGCGGAAATCGGGTTCAACGTTTTCCACGTAGGCTGGACGGTTATGGAGCCTGGTAAACCAAGCTTCTACGCGGCCCTGACTCTGCCGTTTAATCAGGGGCAGGCTGTAAAAGCGGAACATGTAAACCCCAGTAGCAATGTCCGCCAGCGTCAGATTATTGCCCGTGATGAAGGGTTGTTCGTTCAGAGTCTGACCGATTTTCAAAGTGTACATCTGGAACCGTCGGGTAGCCATGCCAATTTGTCCCATTTTGCGCTCTTTAGGCGGCGTTTTAACCACCTCTACAAAGACCTTCATGAACTCCCGAAACATGGACGACGAGCCAAAGTCCATCCACATATCTATGGTGGCCCGAAGTTTCGGATCATTGGGATAAAAAGCCTCACCGCCGGGTTGGGTCACGGCAAGATAGCGGAGGATTGCGTTTGACTCCGCAACTGCGAAATCACCGTCCTTTAGAACCGGCACCAGACCAAAAGGGGTCAGAGCCTGAAAATCTTCATCATCAAGACCTCCGAAATCACCGCCTTTTTCGATCTGCGTGTACTCGACGCCCAATTCACCCAGAAACCACATCACTTTCTGAACGTTGATTGAATCCTTGCGTCCGTAGAGCTCCAAACCCATCAGTCTTTGTCTCCCTAATAAACGAGAAATAAATGATTACCTTTGTGCGAAAGTCTTAGCCTAGTCAGGGTTTTCTTCAAGGTAGGGTCTGCCATAGCACAGATGCGACGTTGTAAAGCTGTCACCCGCTTAACAAATTGTTTAAGAAGCGAATCAAAGGTTTCTTCCGGTTTCAGGAGATTGGAAATGAGCGGTACTGACTACAAAGTTGCAGACATCGGCTTGGCCGACTGGGGTCTCAAAGAGATCGCAATTGCTGAGACTGAAATGCCGGGCCTAATGGCGCTGCGTGAAGAATACGGTGAAAGCAAGCCTCTGGCAGGGGCGCGGATTGCCGGCTGTCTGCACATGACAATCCAGACAGCGGTTCTGATCCAGACGCTTGAGGCTCTGGGTGCAACTGTTCGCTGGTCATCTTGTAACATTTACTCGACACAGGATCAGGCGGCAGCAGCCGTTGCGTCTTGCGGTACGCCGGTTTTCGCCTGGAAAGGTGAAAATGAAGAAGAGTTTTGGTGGTGCATTGAACAAACCATTACAGGACCAGACGGCTGGACGCCGAACATGATCCTCGATGATGGCGGCGACCTCACCCAAATCATGCACGATAAGTACCCCGAGATGCTGGATGACGTACGCGGATTGTCCGAGGAAACCACGACGGGTGTACACCGCCTTTACGAAATGGCGCGCGATGGCAAGCTTAAGGTTCCTGCCATCAACGTGAATGACTCCGTCACCAAATCAAAGTTCGATAACCTTTACGGCTGCCGGGAATCACTGGTGGACGCGATCCGTCGCGGAACCGACGTTATGATGGCAGGCAAGGTTGCCTGTGTCGCCGGGTTCGGTGACGTGGGTAAAGGGTCAGCGGCCTCACTGCGCAACGCGGGCTGTCGTGTCATGGTGACAGAAGCGGATCCGATTTGTGCGCTTCAGGCGGCCATGGAAGGCTATGAAGTCGTGACCATGGAAGCAGCCGCACCGCAGTGCGACATCTTCGTGACCGCCACGGGGAACATCGACATCATCACCGTGGACCACATGCGCGACATGCATGATCGCGCCATTGTCGCCAACATCGGCCACTTCGATAACGAGATTCAAGTCGCCCAGTTACGGAACTTCAAATGGCACAATGTGAAGCCGCAGGTGGATGAAGTTGAGTTCCCGGATGGCAAGCGGATCATCCTGCTGTCTGAAGGTCGCCTGGTGAACCTCGGCAACGCTACGGGCCACCCGTCGTTCGTAATGTCAGCTTCGTTTACCAACCAGACTTTGGCGCAGATCGAGCTGTGGCAGAATGCAGAGAACTACGAGAACAAGGTGTACGTGCTGCCCAAGCACCTGGACGAGAAAGTTGCCATGTTGCACCTGGAAAAAGTCGGTGCACAACTGACCAAACTCAGTCAGGAACAGGCAGACTACATCGGCGTAACGCCGGAAGGTCCGTTTAAGCCGGAGCCATACCGCTACTAGGACAAATTCCCCTTTGTAAGACGGCCCCGTATCCAACAGGGAGTCTTGACCAAAATGACGGACCGCTTCGCAGTCCGACGCCTCTCACAAAGCCCTCTGCCTGATCGGCAGAGGGCTTTTTTGTCCCCGATAAACGCAGCAAGCAGCTCGCATAATGCATTGAATTCGTTGCAGGGCGCTGGCATAGCTTGGGATCAATGAGACCCGCCACACCAAATCCGGTCCGACAAGGAAAAGAGCGCGGCAAACCCAAGCTGAGGAATGAGTTTTGAGCGAGCCCACGCATGAAGCGCAGGTGACAGCCCCATCCCACAGGTCGAACGGACTTTCCAGCACCGGCTTCCGAGCAATCGACGCTTTCCTGGGGGTTCAGCAATCGGTGACGGGCAATCGCTGGGTCGCACGGCAAGCAAGCGATGATACCGCCACCCAGATCGCAGCGCTTACCGGATTACCCGCCCCGGTCGCACGTGCGCTGGCGTCCCGTCAGGTTCAGCCCGAGAAGGTCCAGCACTTTCTGGAACCCAAGCTGCGCGACATCCTGCCTGACCCCTCGCACCTGCTCGATATGGATACGGCCATCGAACGCACGTTGGCGGCGCTGCTGACCGACGAGCATATAGCGCTTTTTGCTGATTTTGATGTCGATGGCGCAACGAGCTCGGCCCAAGTCCGGCGGTTCTTCCGTGCGCTGGGCAAAGACGTGCGGTGTTACATTCCCGACCGACACAAGGAGGGATATGGGCCCAAGGTGGAAAGCATGCGCCAGCTCGTCCAGGACGGTGCGGATCTGATCATTACCCTCGACTGTGGCACCATGGCGCATGATGCCATTGCCGCCGCGCGGGATGCGGGCGCGGATGTCATCGTGCTTGATCACCATATGGCCGTTGAAGAGCTGCCTGCGGCTGTTGCTGTCGTCAATCCAAATCGGCTCGATGATCCCAGCGAGCATGGCGCGATTGCCGCCTGTGGCCTCACCTTTCTGTTTCTGGTCGCGCTGAACCGCGCGTTGCGGGAGATGAACTACTACGAAGACAACGGCATAACCCCTCCTGACCTGATGGGGATGCTGGACATCGTCGCAATGGGAACGGTGTGTGATGTCGTTCCTCTACTGGGCCTCAACCGTGTTTATGTCAGTCAGGGCCTTCGGATCCTGGAGCGGTGGAATAATCCCGGGATGAAAGCCCTACGGGAGATCACGGGGCGGAATGGCGCTTTGACGCCGGAGGTTTTTGGTTTTGACCTTGGTCCGCGCATCAATGCGGGCTCTCGGATGGGCGAAAGCTGGATCGGTTCAGAACTGCTCAGCACCGACGACCCTGAAACCGCAAAAGAGCTTGCCCAGCGACTGGACGACTTGAACGTCGAACGCCGAGCCGTTGAAGCTGATGTGATGAAGGAGGCCCGTAAAGCCGCACTGGAAAACCGTGCCGTTGTCCCGCCCATCCTCATCGCAGGTGGGGAAGGCTGGCACCCGGGCGTCATCGGCGTCGTCGCCGGACGCCTCAAGGGAAACCACCGCCGGCCGGCCATCGTTGTCAGCTTCGAAGACGGGATCGGCAAGGGGTCAGGCCGCTCGATCCCGGGCATCAACCTTGGTGCGCTGATTCTGGAAGCAAAGGACCGTGGTCTGCTCATCGAAGGGGGAGGACACGCCATGGCTGCTGGCCTCGCCGTCAGCGAAGCCAAATGGCCTGAATTTGTAGCGTTCATGGAAGCTGAAGTCGGCGCGCGGCTTGAGCAGGCTCCTGACCCCGATGTCATGGAGTTTGATGTCGCCATGGCGCCCGCTGCAGTGACGTTTGAAACCGTTCAGGTCTTCAAGGGCATGGAACCCTTTGGCCAGGGCAACCCCCGGCCCCGTGTCGCCATAACCCGGCCTCGCGTGGCCAATGCCACCATCGTGGGGGACAAGCACGTCGCCGTGCAGTTGGAAGGCTCCGACGGCGCGCGGGTCCGGGCCATCGCTTTCCGAGCGGTGGAGAGCCCGCTGGGGAATGCTCTGCTCCACCGGAGCGACCGCCCTTTGCATGTCGCTGGCAATCTGGCGCTGGACGAATACCGCGGTGGTCGCAATGTCCAGATGATCATTGAAGACGCAGCCGAAGTACCCGACTGAACCAAGAAACGGCGAAAAGACCATCCCGGTTCAACCAGATGTCACCCTGCGACATCCATGTCGTCCACATGGTCGCACGGACGCGGCGCAACCTCAAAATCGCGGGCGTTAGCATCGTTTGTTTTGAAGTGGTTGAATATGACCCTCTTGGCACCAGTTGGCGCAGTCTCCCGCGTGATCGACCTCGACCGCTACCCCCTTCATTTGACAGACTCAACAGCCTACCGGCACGCATTGGCGACCGTACAAGCGGATCTGGATGCCTATGGCTGTGCGGTGCTCAAGGGCTTTGTCCGGCCTGACGCCCTTGCTGAGTTGGTCGCAGAAGCCGATCGCGTGGCACCCATGGCGCACCGATCCTTTGGTCGAACCAACCCCTATTTCACCCAAGATCGCGAAGACCTGCCAACCAGCCATCCGCTTCGCCGGTTCTATGACCGATCCAACGCCTTTGTCCCCGCTGATCATTTTGGCGAGGAGAGCGACTTGCGCGCCCTATACCAGTGGGCTCCTTTTTCGGCCTTCATTCGCGAGGCGCTGCGGGAGACCCATTTCTACCCCTATGCGGACCCTTTGGCAGACGTGATTGTCAACGTCACCGAAGAGGGCAATGGCTTCCCTTGGCACTTTGACACCAACAACTACACGGTCACCTTGGCGCTGCAAAATGGCGATACGGGCGGTGAGTTCCAGTATGTCCCCTGGCTGCGCAGCACCACAGACGAGAACTACAGTGGCGTGCAAGACGTGCTGGACGAGGCGAGCGACGCGGTGCGCACGCTGGTCTTGGAACCGGGAGACCTGCAACTGTTCAAGGGGCGCTACGCCCTGCACCGGGTCAAGCCCGTTCAGGGTGAGACCCGCCGTTACGTCGCCATCTTCAGCTTTGTCGAAAAGGAAGGCATGGTCGGCAGCCCCGAACGCACGCGCCAACTCTATGGCCGGGTTCTTCCCATCCACCTCGAGCGGGCCGGCCACAGAGCTGACGCTCTGGTTGACTGACCCGACGCCCCCCTAAAATGCCGGTGCGCCATTGGTAGCACCAGTGGAGAGTCCGGGATTGCGGGCTTGAAAAAAGTGAGTCATGCTCACGTCATATCTTAAAGAGATCGGGATCCGATTTCTGACTTCCGCATCTATTTCGATGCACCCTTCTGAAACAATTCTTTGGTTTGAGGTGTCGTCATGCCCTTGCGTGATGCACGTCCGGCTTCATGGCGGCTGAAAGCGCGTCATGAAGCGGTGACGCTGGCCTTGATGGGAGCAGTCTACGGGCTGTGGTTCCTGACGATCTTCGCGACGCCCTTGGGTGTGCCGTGGTGGATCGCCTGTCCCGTTCTCACACTGCTTGCGGTGCAGTTCATGTCGCTGCAGCACGAAGCGCTGCACGGTCACCCGACCCGCTCGGCGCTGATCAATGAAGCGCTGGTGAGCCTGCCTCTGGCCCTGGTCTACCCCTATCGCCGCTACAAGGCCCTGCACCTGCAACACCATAACGATGAGAACCTGACCGACCCCTTCGACGACCCCGAGAGCTGGTATTTCGCCGCCGAAGATTTTGAGCGGCAGCATCCGCTGGTCAAGCTGCTGTGGCGGTTCAACGCGACCCTGACCGGGCGGCTGCTGCTTGGTCCGCTGTTGACGACCATCGGGCTGTTGCGCCGGGACGGAGAAGCCATCCTGCGCGGCAATCGCGAGATTGCGCTGGCCTGGCTGCTGCATGGGCTTGGGCTGATTGCTGTCTTTGGCCTGCTGGCCTGGGCCGGGTTTAGCCCGCTGCTCTACGTGTTGGGAGTTGCCTATCCGGCCACGTCAATCCTGCTGATCCGCTCCTTTGCCGAGCATCGGGCCAGCGAGCAGAAGGAGCACCGCACGGCGATCATTCCCGATCAAGGCCCGCTGGCTCTGCTGTTCCTGAACAACAACCTGCATGCCGTCCACCACGCGCACCCGTCCGTGCCGTGGTACCGCCTGCCCCGGCTGTTTCGGGAGAACCGGAACGACTTCCTGCGCAGCAATGGCGGCTATGGCTATCGCAACTATCTGGAAGTCTTCGCCCGGCATTGGCGCAGGCCGCTGGACTCAGTCCCACACCCGCTCTGGAACCGGCGCAACCGCACCCGGCCCCTGCCCGGCCAGTCGGATCAGAGTTCCTCGACGCTGTAAACTGACGGGGCTTCGATCATGCAGCTCAGCGCGGCCAGCGCGGTTGCGACACCGTCTGCCTGCGAACGGGGCGCTGCGTGGGTGAGGATGAAGATGTGGGCCCGCTGCCCGTCCGCATCCTTTTGCACGATTTTTTCGACCGACAGCGCCTGATCACTCAGCACCTGGCTGACTTCCGCGATGACGCCGGGGCGGTCATCGACCACCAGCCGCCAGAACCGCCGTTCCGCCGCCCCGCCGACCTCGCCAGCCGCTTCATCAGCCCCAGCCGTCGCAGCCGCAGACGCCACTTCGCCGAACAGCGGCGGGTTGATGCCGCGCGCGACATCCATGATATCCGCAACCACCGCAGAGGCCGTCGGCCCCTCGCCCGCGCCGCGTCCGCGCATCATCACCTCGTCTACTGGCTCCCCGCGCACCACGACCGCGTTAAAGCTGTCGAACACGCCCGCGATGGGGTTGGACTGGGGCACCAGAACCGGCGCAACGTACTGCCGAACGCCCACGCCAGAGGCCCGCGGCTTGGCCACGCCCAGCAGCTTGAGCGAGTAGCCGAAGTCTTCCGCCATTTCGATGTCTTCCAGCCGCACGTTCCGGATGCCTTCCAGCTCGATGGCGGAGAAGTCCGGCACGCCGCCAAAGGCGACCGCAGACAGGATCGCCAGCTTGTGCGCCGCGTCCACACCGTCGATGTCAAAGGACGGGTCGGCCTCGGCATAGCCCAGCGCCTGCGCCTCGGCCAACACGTCG
The DNA here is from genome assembly GCA_049612785.1 of Alphaproteobacteria bacterium. GTDB lineage: Bacteria > Pseudomonadota > Alphaproteobacteria > UBA7985 > UBA7985 > UBA7985. Next base: position 20,299 of record JBMZBW010000017.1, read on the forward strand.
TCAAAGGCGCGCTTCTCGTCCTTCATCTTGGTCAGAATGAAGTTACAGGTGCCGTTCAGGATGCCCGCGACCGACACGATCCGGTTCGCCACCAGACCTTCGCGCAGGCCCTTGATCGCCGGGATGCCCCCGGCCACCGCCGCTTCATAGTACAGCGCCCCGCCGTGTTCAGCGATCAGCGCGGCCAGTTCCGCCCCGCGTTCAGCGACCAGCGCCTTGTTCGCCGTGACCACAGCCTTTCCCGCGCGCAAGCCCTCGAACACCGCGTCCGCGCCTGCGCCCTCGGTGCCGCCGATCACCTCGACCACCACGTCAACGTCATCGCGCCGCGCCAGTGCGCCGGCGTCGGCCTCAAAAGCATAAGCGGACAGGTCCACGCCCCGGTCGCGGCTGGCATCGCGCGCAGACACCGCCGTCACGCGCAGGCCCATGGGCGCGCGTGCGGTCAGCTCGGCGGCGTTGTCGGACAGCAGGCGCAGCACGCCCACGCCCACGGTGCCCAGTCCCGCGATACCCAGTCTGAGTTCACCGCCGCTGCCTTGCTGCGAGTTTGCTCCGGCCATGTCCTGCTCTCCTGCCAAATCATAAGTGGCAACAGGTTTAGCCGCAGACGGCGCGCCTGACCATTGCAGGATTGCCGGAGGACAGATAACCGGAGCGCGTGTCCGCGTCCCGCCTGTCTATGGGCGCACGGTCCTACAAACATAGGGTATCGCTCCGCAGCGCCACGCGACCACCCGTCGGCTCATCGCTACAAAACGTAGCCATAATCCGCACAAAACAGCACCTCCCCCTCCGCTAAAATAGAATCCCGTATCCCCCTCAGCCCCCAAGCCCTCCTCTAGAAGCCCACCACAAGCCAACTGCCACGAATCGTGCATCATTTACGCATTATGCGCAGATGATCGTTCGGCTTAGTGATTTGGTGGGTGATTTACTGCACTTGCTTGGGCGGAACATCAAAGTCGAACAAGAGATCACGCCCGCGCTTGGGCTCCCTGGGGTCCGCATCCAATACCTCAAGTTTCGGAAGGGGGTCTTGGGAGCCTTCGACTTGCAGATCGTTGAATTTGCGCGCTTGGGGCATGACCTGCGCTTCCAAAGTACCAATGAAGCCATTGTAGCGGTTCACGGATTGCGTCAGCGAGTCCCCCAGATCCGTAACACGCTGACCAAGGTTGGCGAGGCGCTTGTACAGCTCTTGTCCTGTTTCGGCGATTTCGGTCGCGTTTTTGGACATGATTTCCTGCCGCCAGCCATAAGCAATGGCTTTCGATAGCGCGACCAGTGTTGTCGGCGTGACGATTAGGACTTTCTTGGCAACGGCGTCTTCGAACAGTGTCGGATCGCGTTCTGCCGCAGCTGCGAAGAAATTTTCGCCCGGAATAAACATGGCCACGAAGTCTGGTGTGAAGGGCAAGGCCGTCCAGTACTTCTTTTCCGCCAGTCCCCGCATGTGAGTCCGGATTTCCTTGGCATGCTTCGCCAAAGCGGCGTCCTGTAAAGCAGGATCATCGGTTTCAAGGGCTTCGAGATAGCCGGATAGCGAGGTTTTGGCGTCCACAACAATGAAACGTTCACCCGGCAGACGGATCACAGCGTCCGGTCGAACCGTGCCGTCCATGCCCTGCAAAGTCTTTTCCGTCTCGAAGTCAACATGCTCAGACATGCCCGCCAGTTCGAGAACCGTTTTAAGCTGATGCTCGCCCCAACGTCCCCGCGTCTTTGGCGAGGCCCTCAAAGCATTGACCAATTTGCCCGTTGCTGTCGCAGCACTGGCGGACTGCTTGGCCAGGGACTGCACTTCCTGACTCAGATTACCATAGGCCTCGCGCTGCTCTTTCTGGTATCGCGCGACAGTCTCGCCCAAGGGTTTCAGCAAGGCTGCGATGGAATCTTTCTTTTGCGCCAGTTCACCTGAAGCAGCGGTACGGTGCTTTTCGAACACCTGATTGGCCATGGTAATGAAGTTCTGTTGATTGGATTGCAGAGCCTGTTGCGCCAATAACTTCATTTCCTTTTCCAACTCGCCGCGTAAATCACCGAGGGTTTTGGCTTGCAGGGCGAATTGGGCCTGCTGCGCCTCCAACTTTGTATTCAAGGCGCTGTTTTCAGCAGCCAGATCGATCGAGCCGTCGCGCAGCTCAGCCAGAAGTGCATCCTTTTCAGCCAATTGATCACGCACCGTGTCCAATTGCGCTTCTGCCATGGCAGCAGACCGCTGGGCTTCATTAATTCCGCTTCTTTGCCAAAAGCCCGCCAGCACCCAACCGAGCAGTGCCGCAGCCAGCATGGGGATGGCGATCAGGACCCAATCGGGCATCGAGGTGATCCAGAGAAGAATGTCGTCAGTCATGGGTCCCCAATGAAACAAAAATCGAACAAAAGCAAGTAAAAGCCTGATTATGAGCTTCACGTGCCTGTTTCCTTTCGGCTGGGAGATGTTAAGTCTCTACCCATGAAAAGCCCTGCAAAGCGTCCCTCTCTTCTGGCTCCGATTCTCACACTGGTGGTTGCCGTTGGCACACTCGCATGGGGGGTGAAGTCGACCTCTGCGTGGACCATGCAACAGGCGATCTTTGGCGTTCTCGACGCAAACTCTTCTGCTGATGTGCGGGCGCTTGTGGCGATTTTCGCTGTATCGGTGCTGGAACTCGTGCTGGCAGCTGCGCTGTTGCTTGCGCGCTGGCAGCCCGGTAACCTTCATATCCTTGGACTTATTCTGGTTGGTGTCGGCGTCATTTTTGGTCAGATGGTCATTACGGGTCCATTCTGGGCATTGGCGCTGTTGGGGGCTTGGCTGGTTTGGGAATCGTTCTCCATGCGAGCCGGTGATGAAGGATAGAGTACCGTGCAACACCGTCTGACGTTCTTTTTGAACAGTGCCGCTCGAAAGGTTTCCGCGAGCAAACTGGCTCCGCTGCTCGAAGGCTGGGCGCGGTCGGTTGATATCGACGCCCAATTCATGAGCCCCAACCTGTCTGACCTGCCTCAAGCGGTTGAAAAGGCAGTGGCGCAGGGTCGTCTGCCCGTCGCAGTTGGCGGTGATGGTACCGTGCATCAGCTTGTTCAAGCGCTTCCAGAAGGAACCACTTTCGCAACCCTTCCACTGGGGTCAGGAAATGATTTTGCTACCGCCTTGGGGTGGTCAAAATCTCTAGCGACCACCCTCGAACAACTTCGGACAGCCAAGGCCGTCAACCTCGATTATCTGGATGTTTCACAGTCAGGAGCCCATCAATTCTCTGGGTTGTCCGTAGCCGGGTGGGGCTTTGCCAGTGATGTGAATCGAGAAGCGAACGCCTCTTCTGTCCCCGGTCCGCTACAGTATCCCGTCGGCGTATTTCAGGCGCTGGCCAAGGGGGGAACCCGTGCCGTAAGGCTGACGATTGATGGCGATAAGGTCATTGAAGACCGCTTCTGGACAGTATTGGTGTGCAACACCTCCATGGCCGGCGGTGGCATGAAGTTCAGCCCGAATGCGGACCCACAAGATGGAAAGATGGAAGTGCTCGCACTGGGCGATGTCAGCACCCTTGGTCTCGTTGGCTTACTGGGTCGGGTATATTTAGGACGGCATTTGGGGCATCCACAGGTAAAGCTGTGGAAGTGCCAGACTTTGACGCTGGAGCCGCTTGAAGAACAGCCCGGTACATGGTCTCCTTTACTCGCTGAGGGCGACAACTACAGCGGTGCAGCCAAAACTGATTTTGCGATCAAAAAAGCGGGTTTGAGCGTTCTCGTCCCCGCGGACGCAGCCTTCAAGGTCTAACTGCTGACAGAAAAATTCGAAGAAGGAAGCTGGAATGGTCTCCGATCCAAATATGGCCGTTGATACCGCAGACCGCGCGATGGATGTTCGCGCCGAACACGCCCTGGATACGGATCGATTACAGCAGTACTTGGCAGAACATCTTCCTACGGGCGATGGTACGGGCGCTTTGAGCCTTGCCCAGTTCGATGCAGGACAGTCAAACCCGACTTATCTGGTTACCTTCTCTGGGCGACGTTACGTTCTGCGCAAAAAGCCACCGGGAAAGCTTTTGCCTTCTGCGCATGCCGTAGACCGCGAGTTTCGCATCATGAAGGCCCTGTCGCAGACCCACGTGCCCGTTCCGAACGTTCAGGTCCTGTGTGACGATGACTCCATCATCGGGACCATGTTCTACGTCATGGACTTTATTGAAGGACGCGTGTTCAAGGACCCGGCGCTCCCGTCCCTGCAGAAAAATGAGCGGCTGCGCGTCTTCGAAAGTGCCGCGGAAACGCTGGCGGGGCTTCATCGTGTGGACTGGCGCGGTGCAGGGTTGGAGGACTACGGCAAATCAAGTGACTATATCGCACGGCAAATCAAGCGATGGTCCGGACAGTTTGAAGCGTCCAAAACCGAAGACATTCCGGCCATGGACAACCTGACAAATTGGCTGCGCGATAACATGCCGGAGGACGTAAACGAGCCACACAACGTCACGATTGCACATGGTGACTTCCGAATCGATAACATGATCTATGGCGCGCAATCCCTGGACCCAATCGCGGTTCTGGATTGGGAGCTAAGCACCATTGGGCACCCCCTTTCGGACTTCGCCTACTGCGCCATGATGTACTTCACACCGGCTGGCGCACGCCCGTCACCGGGGCTGGCGGGGTTGAACCTGAAAGATGAAGGCATCCCGTCTCTGGCGGAGTTTGTCGCCATGTACGCGGAAGCCGCTGGCCGGACGTCAGTTGACGAAATCAACTACTACATGGCCTTTTCCAAATTCCGTATGTCGGCGATTCTGCAAGGTGTTTACAAGCGGTCGCTCGATGGGAACGCATCCTCTCGCATTGCCGGTCAAATGGGTGAATTTGCCAAGACCTTTGCCAAGGCAGGAATGATGTTCGCGGATGGAACTCTGAGCGTAAATTAATGCAAAGTTAGGGTGATTTACCCCCTTCAAACCCTGCTCCCTTCACAAACTATCTAAAATTTTCTTGATTTTATTTTTGATTTTATATAAATCATCCTCCTGTGAGGACTGGTGGAACTCACCAGTCTCTTTATCCAGCACAGGAGAATTGTCATGGATATCGTGAACATTCTGATCAGTTTGGTCGTTGGCGGCGTGGGTGGAAACATCGCTGGCGCTCTTTTGAAGAACTTTTCGCTTGGTACCATCCTCAACACCATCGCAGGTGTCGTCGGTGGCGGCGTTGGTGGTTCTATTCTCAGCAGCTTGACCGGCATGGACACCAGCGCCGTTGCAGCCGGTGGCGGCCTCGACGTGAGCGGTCTTCTCGGTGCAGTCGGCGGCTCAGCCATTGGTGGCGGCGGCTTACTTGCCATTATCGGTGTTGTCCGCAACATGATGGGCGGCAACAAGTAACGCCCCCAAGCCTTGCACTAAACGCTTCAAACCAGAAAAGCGTTACTCTCTGCTCCTCGGATAACCCCCACACCGCACCGGTGCGGGGGTTTCTTTAGAGGCGATCAACCAACAACAATTTGGGGTACAAAAGGGAAGTGCTATTCAGCTTCAACAAACCGAGGGAAAACACCACTCGGCTTGGGCAATTCCGTTCCCGCTTTCAGGCGGCTGTTGAGCGCTTCAAAACCTCGCTCACCCGCCGGCTGCGCGACTAGGTCCAGCATCTTCTCCGTGCTTTCGGGCATAACGGGCTGCAAGATGAGAGCAACACGGCGCACAGTCTCTACAACCGTGTAAAGCACCGCCGCCATACGATCCGGATCCGTCTTTTTGAGCGTCCAAGGTGCTTGTGCATCAATGTAGACATTGGCATCCGAAATGACGGCCCAAATGGTTTCCAGCGCCTTGTTAAACGCCTGTTGATCCAACAACTCCCGCACCGAAGCCAACAAGCCCTCGCCCGCCGCGTTAATCAGCGCTTCATCGGCGTCCGTCAGCTCTACCGAAGGCACGACGCCATCCAGGTTCTTTGCGATCATGGACAAGGAACGCTGCGCCAGGTTTCCGAGATTGTTGGCCAGATCACTGTTCATCCGCGTCACCATGGCTTCGCGGCGGAAATCGCCATCGTTGCCAAAAGGCACTTCGCGCAGCAGGAAATACCGGGTCTGGTCGAGGCCAAAGGTCTCCTTGAGCTCATAAGGGTCAATAACATTGCCCAGCGACTTTGAAATCTTTTCGCCTTCATTGGTCCACCAACCATGCGCAAAAACGCGCTTTGGCAGAGGCAGACCAGCCCCCATCAGGAATGCCGGCCAGTAGATGGCGTGGAACCGCAGAATGTCCTTACCGACCAAATGCAAATCAGCAGGCCAGCGCGGTGCCTCATCCGGCCAACCGGTTGCTGTTATGTAGTTGGTCAGCGCATCGAGCCACACGTACATGACGTGCTTTTCATCGCCAGGGACTTTGACACCCCAGTCAAAGGTCGTGCGAGAAATCGAGAGATCCTGCAAACCGCCTTTTACAAAGGAAATGACTTCGTTCCGGCGTCCTTTTGGCAGGATGAAGTCAGGCTGGTTTTCGTAGAGATCGAGCAGCGGCTGTTCGAATGCCGAGAGCCGGAAGAAATAGGATTCCTCCTCAACCCACTCAACCGGCTTGCCGGTGGGCGCGATTTTGGACCCATCAGGGCCTTCCTTCAGCTCGCTCTCATCGTAAAAGGCTTCATCAGAGACGGCATACCAGCCGGAATACTTGTCGAGGTAGATGTGTCCAGCATCCTGAAGCCGCTTCCACATTTCCGCGCAAGCCCGCTTGTGGCGCTCCTCCGTCGTGCGGATAAAATCGTCGTTGGAGAAGTTGAAGTCTGTCGCTAGCTCGCGGAAGACTGCTGACACCTCGTCCGTGAATTGCTGCGGCGTGATGCCCTTGGCTTCTGCAGAACGCTGAATCTTCTGGCCATGCTCATCCGTTCCGGTCAGGAAGTGCACATCGTAGCCATCAAGCCGCTTAAACCGCGCCATGACATCTGCCGCCAGGGTCGTGTAAGCGTGACCAATGTGGGGGCGGTCGTTGACGTAGTAGATCGGCGTGGTGACGTAGTAGGTCTTTTCGGTCATGGCTTCGCGGCTCAGAACAATGTCGATTTCGAGCCGGACTGTAGCCTTTAGCGCGTCAGTTACACCACGTCTAAGTCAGCAACGCAGTTTGTCAGTGAGGGCTTAACGGTAGTGGTGCAACGCCTTTGGCGCGTAAATCGACTCATAAGGGACGACAGCACCATCAATTGTCGTTGATGCTTCAAAACCAATTCGGAAGTTGTCGTTCACGGCATATTCACCACCAACGTCCACCCAGGTCTTGTCGCGCGACGCAAATCCATCAGGCTGGGCCGTGAGCGAATTGATCGATGCGTACAGCTCGCCCCGAGGCCCGTGAACATTGACACCGGCACCATACTCGTAAGCTGTCCCTAAGTTGGTATCGAGCTTCTTGCCATCAAATTCGAGAGTAACACTGGGGCTCAAATGGATGTCTGCATCCAGACCATAGGAAACGCCCGAATACCCCTCACCCCAGTTGGTCGTGAAGCCTTCGACCTCAAACGTCAGATCCAGATTGTCTTCGGTCTGATAGGGCACACTCTCAGTCAGTTGCGGGTAAAACACCTGCGCCGACGCAGAGCCAGCGAAGCCAATCGATGCAACCAATAGTGCCAAGATGAGGCGCATTCTTTTCTTTCCCAGAACACCTGAACAGGAGCTTAGAGATAATGATTACCTGTGGTTTCTGCTAGACTCAAATGCGGCGGCATTGCGAATTTCGCTTCACGATTGCGATGGCACTAATAGCGGCACAGCAAGGCGCGCCACTCGTCCTCCGCATTGACATTGAGGGCATCAATGCGCGCAAAAGCGCTCAAAGCATCACGATAAAGCGCCTGCTCTTTTCGATAGTTCGCCAGAACCTCGAGACTTTGCCGAACACGCAGAGCGCGCAAAAACGGCGCGCGGAAGGACTTATCACCGGTTTTACCAATAGCACCGGCCAACCGTGCCGCTCGTGCTGCATGGCGCTGAGGATGAAACTCCCCTGCCAGCGCATCAAGCTGCTCCAACCACCCCGTCACCTTTCCATCAGCAAGCGTTTCCGCGTGGCCCGGTGCAAAACCACTGGCTTCACCCAACTCAGCCAACTCAGGCTGACCCGATGCCCGCGACCACTGCTCAAAAGCATCAGCATCCAGCGGCGTAAACGGAATCTTCGCGCACCGAGACAGGACTGTTGGCAATAAGCTGCCCAGTGACCGCGCCACGAGAATGATCAGCCCCCCTCTGGGAGGTTCCTCCAACCGCTTCAGGAGCGCGTTGGCCGCCTCCCGATTCATCATTTCTGCACCATCAATCACAACGATGCGCCGTGCAGAAAATGATCCCGTGGTTGAAAAGAAAGCGCCAATCCGCCGGATTACCGGCACCGTCAACTCAGTCTTGTCTGCGAGTTTTTCAAGGAACAGGAAATCGGGATGCCCCCCGGCTTCAACCATCGCAGCGGCGCGATGGTGGGCTTCGGAAAGGCCAGCATTCTCCGCCTCTGGTGCCTTTCCAGCCAGAAGGATCTTGCTGAGCACCATGGCAGCGGTCCGCTTACCAACCCCAGACGGGCCATAAAAAATCAAGCCAGAAGGACCATCACCCGTGGCATAAAGTTGAGCGAGCTGCGTCCACGCCCGTCCTTGCCCTATCAAATCACGCGGTTGCAGGGCCGTGCGGTCAGCCTCTTCCGCCGGCTTCCCGCGCGGCGGCATCAGTAGGCCCCCGGAAACTGGACAGTGATGGCCTGCCGCACACGATCTGCGACCGCCTCCACCGAGCCTGAGGCATCAATTTCGGCTGTCGGCCCGCGCGTGGCAGCTTGACGAAGCACCTCGGTATAGGCCGCACGCACGCGGGCATGATAGGCATCTTCACGCGCCTCGAACCGCTTTTCCTCATCTTCCCGTTCACGCGCTCGGGTCAATGCCGCGTCAGGCGATAATGAGAATGCAAGCAGCAAATCAGGCTCCAATCCCCCCGTTGCCATATCGATCAGGGCCTTTAGCTTGCCCTCATCCAGCCCAAGACCGCCGCCTTGGTAGGCCAGTGTGGAATGGTAATAGCGGTCGCAAACGACCCATTTCCCTGCGTCCAATGCCGGACGAATCACACGCTCTACCAGTTCGTGTCGCGCGGCGTTCATTAGCAGCGCTTCGGTCCAGTTCAAAAGGTCGCCCGGCTCCCCCTCAACCAGCAAAGCGCGGATCCGCTCGGCAGAGGGACAACCACCAGGCTCACGCACTTGGACAACATCTTTGCCCGCCTTGGTCAGCGCTTGCGCAAGCTGCTTGGCTTGAGTGGTCTTTCCGGTGCCATCCGGTCCTTCTATGACGATAAAGCAGCCTGACATGGATCAATCTGACACGCCAAAGACGATGTATCGAATGCCGGTAGAAACCCGCTCCAGCCGTCCAACGGAGTCCACAGAGCCCCCTGCAATGACGGGTATTTCTTCTGGGTCAATGCCCGGCCCGCTGAGAATCAGTGTTCCGACTTCATCGCCCACTTGAACGGGCGCGGGTATGGGCGAGCGGTACGTCACCTGAGCCCGTAAATTGTCGTAAGTGTGCCGCGGCAAAGTCATCCGCAAACCGTACTTCGCCACCAAAGGAACCGTGCTTTCCTGCCCCAGCCACACCGGTGCGTGCTCGATGACCTGCCCCGCCCGGAACAGGCTGTAGTTCCCGTAAGCCCGCAATGCCCAATCGGTCAGTCGCTCGGCTTCATTCTTGCGGTTGTCCTTCGAAGTCGTACCATTAAGCACGATGATCACGCGCCGACCTTCGCGCACGGCAGAGATCATCACGCCATATCCGCCTGCTTGCGTGTGGCCGGTCTTTATGCCGTCAACACCCAGCAGTTCATCGCCCAAAATCGGGTTTCGGTTGTATTGAATGATGTCGTTGAAGCGGTAAGATTTGCGGGAAAAGTAGGTGTAGAAATCCGGATGATCGCTGATCAATCGCTGCCCTAAAAGCGCGAGATCCCAGGCTGTCGAAAGGTGACCTTCGTCCGGCCAACCACTGGCATTCACAAAGTTTGAATCCAGCATGCCAATGGCGACAGCGGTTGCATTCATGATTCTGGCAAATTCAGCCTCGGTCCCCGCAAACCCTTCCGCCAGAACAATGGCGGAATCATTGCCGGAGACAACAATCAAACCAATCAGCAATTCTTCGACACTGACGCGCTGACCCTGCTCCAACCACAGGGTTGAACCACCACGGCGTCGCGCCTTCTCGCTTACGACATACTCGGTATCGAGCGTCACTTGTCCGGCGCGCAAGGCGTTGAACAGCACATAAGCGGTCATGACTTTGGTCATGGACGACGGCGCCATCTGCTGCCGCGCATTCTTTTCGTACAGAACCGTGCCCGTTTCTGCATCCACAACAATCGCTTGTTTGGCCTCAGTGGTGATGGCCTGTGCCGTGGGCAAAAATGCTAGAACGGCAAGCAGAATTCCAAGCACCGTTCCTTTGGCACTGGTGGTCAGTGCGGACAGCAGGCTGCGCGGGCCGATGAACTCAACTGTCTCCACCCGCGTCATTAATCAATCACCACCTGCGCGTCAGATGCACCTGCTGCGACGACCCGGCCCAGAGCAACCCGCGCATCGTTTTCTGACCCGTAGGGACCGACACGAACACGCCAGATCTGACGTCCATTGAGAACAGCGGGTTGGATGACGACACTGCCTGCTTGCGACAACATTTGCTGCATGGACAAGGCGTTCGCACGCTCGCCATAGGCACCCGCCTGAATAAAGTACTGGGACCCACCGCCATCGAAAAATGCGTTACTGGACCCCGGCAGCGCGGCGCCACCGATTGTTGGCACCACGGGGGCCTGAACACTGGCCGCAAAAGGATCATCGAGGGTCTGAGGTGCAATCGCTTGGGGTGTCGCGATTGTCGCCGCACCCAGCGGGATTGCCGGATTGGCAGCATCATATTGGGGAGCCGCCGCACCCGCGACGGCGTTGCTCGGCGCAGGCTCCAAAGCGCCGCCAATCACGCCGCCGGTCACCTGCGCGACGTTCCGCGTAATGGTCTCAACCACTTCCACACTGACGTTCGCCACGGCGCTGTTACCAAAGCCCAGAACCTTCGCCGCCGCCGGTGTCACTTCCAGCAGGTGGGCAAAGTTATCCGGCCCCCTGTCGTTGATCCGCATCAGGGTCGAACGGTTGTTATCAACGTTTGTCACCTTAATGATGGTGGAATAGGGCAAAGTCCGGTGAGCGGCAGTGTAAAGGCCGGGGTTGTAGCGCTCATCACTTGCGGTCGTGCCAGAAAACAACTCCGAACCCATGACTGCGATACCTTCGCGCAGGTAAGACAAATCCTCTTTCGGCGTTACGGTCTGACCCGCCAGGGTGTAGATACTCCCCAACGAATAACGCGCTACGTCGCCACTGGGGTCCAGCGTGTTTACGGGGAAGGCGGAGACGGGATTGCTAGGATCAAAAGTCGGCAGTGTCGAGGTCGAAACGACCTCAGAAGCTGTCCCGCGATTTCGGCCAAAGCTCTCTTGGATCGCGTCGCAAGCTGTGAGGACTGTTGTGCTCATCAACAAAGCGCCGACCGCTATCAAAGACTTGATTCTCGTCATGGGTACACCCCTGAAAAAACCTGCTGAGCACGCCCGAAACTTAAGCCCCCGCCGCTACCGTCGATCGCGTGCTACGAAATATTATTGTCGCATAACACGAACCTCAGCAAATCGCCATGGCTCTGACGCTTTCAATACCCCGGTATTAGGCCCCAGCTGTGTCACAATAGTGGCAACCAGCCTGCCAATGGCGGAGCCATGCAAGAGCGTCATACTGGCACGGAGCAAGTGGCAAAATTCAAAGCTTGCAACCCAAGCCAAGCCCGTCTACATCACGTGTCGAGCGTTCCCTGATAGCTCAGTTGGTAGAGCAGCTGACTGTTAATCAGCGGGTCACTGGTTCGAGTCCAGTTCAGGGAGCCACTTTTTCTCGTCACTTTCGAGCTACGTAACCGCCCCGGTAACCATGAACTGGTTTCGGGCGAGCGGCGACTGTTATCGTCCTGTAGAACCGCCAATTCGCTGAGGCCCTCGAAGGACAATGAGCCAGCGTCGACATTCACGCAAAGTCAGGCGGGAATAGGCAGTCACT
>JBMZBW010000017.1:32463-32685 GCA_049612785.1 Alphaproteobacteria bacterium
GACCAATCAGTCCTCATATTTGTTCCAAAAGCGCGGCGTGTACTACTACTCGCGGCGAGTCCCCAAAGACGTGTCTGGCTTCTTTCAGCGTGAGCGTATCGTCTTTTCTCTGCGCACCAGCCATAAGGCCAAAGCCCAGAAGATCGCCTCTCGGGTCAGCCTGAAGCTTGAAGACCAATGGCAAGGCCTGCGCTGGCAGCATTGCGAACAGGTACTGGAACG
>JBMZBW010000018.1:0-32671 GCA_049612785.1 Alphaproteobacteria bacterium
GGACCATCAATCGCCGATCGACTTTGTCGCGGCGATTGATGGTAGCTCCTGCCGCTGCCTTGGCCTAACCTGCGGGCAACTCAAGGGTGGACCAGAAGGACCGTTTGCATGCTGCCTCGCAAAGACAAATTCGAGATGCCCGAGGGCGTGATTTATCTGGACGGCAACTCCCTTGGCCCTTTGCCAACCGGGGCACAGGCCCGAGCCGCCATGGTGATAGAAGAGCAATGGGGTCAGCAGCTCATTCGGGCATGGAACAGTGCGGGCTGGATGGATTTGCCTGTCCGCGTCGGTGATCGTCTGGCGCGTTTGATTGGAGCGCCACAGGGGTCCGTGGCCACAGGCGATACGCTGTCGATAAAAGTCTATCAGGCCCTTGCCGCGGCGCTGAAAATGCGCCCTGACCGCCGCGTGATTCTCTCTGACAGTGGCAATTTCCCTTCGGACCTCTACATGGCGCAAGGGCTGATCGAAACTCTGGGACGAGACTACGAACTGCGCACGCCAGACCCAGAGTCGGTTCTCCATGCAATCGATGAGTCCGTTGCCGTTGTCATGCTCACCCATGCCGACTACCGCACGGGCCGATTGCACGATATGAAGGCCATCACTGCAGCCGCCCATGCCGCGGGTGCCGTCATGATTTGGGATTTGGCCCACAGCGCCGGAGCCATGGCGCTCGACCTATCGGGTTCAAACGCCGAATTCGCCGTTGGCTGCACCTATAAATACCTCAATGGCGGGCCGGGCGCGCCGGCGTTCATCTACGCGCGGCCAGATCTGATCAAGACCGTTGAACCGGCCTTAGCGGGTTGGATGGGGCATGACGCGCCTTTTGAGATGAACCCGGTCTACCGCCCTGCGCGTGATACCGAACGCCTCCGCGTTGGTACACCGCCCATTGTACAGCTCGCCATTCTCGACGCGGCTCTCGATGTTTGGGACGGGGTGGACATGAACGAACTGCGCGACGCCTCCATGCGACTTTCAAGCCTGTTTATCACCGAAGTTGAAAAGCGCTGTCCGGTGTTGAAACTGGCCAGTCCACGGGATGCCACCCAGCGCGGATCACAGGTTTCCTTTGCGTTTGAACACGGATACGCGGCGATTCAGGCGCTGGTTGATTTGGGTGTCATCGGCGACTTTCGAGCGCCCAATCTCATGCGTTTCGGCTTCACGCCGCTGTTTCTGGACGACGATGACATCATCGAAGCAGCCCGGCGGGTGGAGCGGGTGATCAACGAAGAACTTTGGCGCGAAGAACGCTACCAGACACGTTCGCGCGTGACCTGACCCTTTGGAGCAGATAAAGCGATAGGAAATTGCCGGGATAAGAGGAGACAGATCCATGGCTGACGAACACTTGGAATCCATGATGGAGAACCTTTACTGGTGGGGTATTCCGACCATGTTCCGCTGCCCCAACGAGGGGCCGGAAGGGAAGGATATCGCACTGGTCGGGGTTCCGCACTCAACCGGTAACGGCACGACCCAGCGTGATCAGCATCTGGGGCCACGCGCCTTGCGCGATGTATCAGCCGTGGGTCGGCGCATGCACATGGAGTTCGAGTTAAACCCTTGGAAAGCCGCACAAATCGTCGATGTGGGTGATGTACCCTTCCCCCGTGCCAACGATAACGAAGCTTGCATCGAGGATATTACCCGGTTCTATACCAAGATTGACGAGGCCGGTGCGCGGCCAATCTCCATCGGTGGAGATCACTCGATTACCGGCGGAATCGTGCAGGCTATTGGGTGCGGTAAGATCACCAAAGGTGAGCCTGTGTGCTTCCTGCATCTGGATGCCCACACCGATGTTTTCACCAAGGTCGATCACTTCCTCGGGGCCAAGAAATCCGCAGCACACTGGGGCGCTTATCTGGCGGATCAGGGCAAAGTCGACCCAACGCACTCCATGCAGATCGGCTTGCGCGGTCATGCCCGGACCTTGGATTGGCTGGAGCCGTCCTATGAATACGGCTACAACGTCGTCACCATGAAGGAATTCCGCAAGCGCGGGGTTGAGGATGTGGTCGCCCAGATCAAAGAAGTGATGGCGGGCCGTCCTGTTTACATCACCTTCGATCTCGACTGCCTCGACCCGACCATTGCCCCGGCGGTTTCCAACCTTGAAGCCGGGGAAAAGGGATTTGACATCGACGAAGCCGTTGCCCTGCTCCACGCGGTTCGGGGCATGAATATCGTCGGCGGTGACATAGTTTGCATGATGCCGACCAAGGATCACCCGAACCAGATCACCGCCCTGACCGCAACCTCGGTGATGTTTGAAATGATCTCGATGGTCGCCGAAAACGTCTCCAAGGGCCGCTGAAAGCCGTTTTAGCTGTGCTCGGCGATTGGCGCGCCGAGCACCTCCCAGTTTGGCGTTACACCCAGTCCGGGCGCGTCTGACGCCGTCATAAATCCATCTTTGATCACAGGCCCGCCGTGCGCGATGGTTATGGTTGCATATTCGCTGAAGGCAGAGGACTGAAAGTGCATCTCACGGGGGATCGAGTGAGCCAGATGAGCAATCGCAGCGTCTGTAAACTCGCCGCCCCACGTATCCTCAATCGTCAGAATAATCCCCAACGTCGCACAAACGTCGCGCACGACCTTGGTTTTGGTGATCCCACCCATCCGGCTGATTTTCAGGTTGATGGCATCCATAGCGCGGTCCTGATGGCCCTGAATCACCGCCTGTAGCGTGTTCATACACTCATCGAGGATAATGGGGTGGTTGGAGAACTGGCGCACCACGCGGCACGCCTCATAGGTCTCACAGGGCTGTTCGATGTAAAGCGGGAGATCATTCACGGCTGAGACCACGCGCACCGCCTCGTGCTGCATCCAGCCACAGTTGGCGTCAGCGGCGAGTTTATTGCCGGGTTTGAGGACCGAGGTCACCTTTCGAATGCGCTCGATGTCCACGTCAGCATCCGCGCCGACCTTCATCTGAAACTGGTTAAAGCCCTGCGCCTGATAGTCTATCAGCTTTTGCTGCATGGCATCGGGATCCGCGCGAGAGACGACCTTGAACAGGCGCACACTGTCCTGCAGCTTACCGCCCAACAGGGTATAGAGCGGCTGTCCCGTCGACTTTCCAAGCAAATCCCAGCAGGCAATATCAATCGCCGACTTGACGTAAGGATGCCCCTTGAGCGCACGATCCATGATGGCGTTAATCGGCCCCACCTGACGCGGATCCTGACCGATCAGATGTTCGGCCAGCAGCATGATACCCGTTCGCGCGCCCTCGGCATAAGCAGGCAGGTAAGCCGGCCCCAGCGGGCAAATCTCCCCGTATCCGCATGCGCCTGTATCGGTGGTAATTTCGACAATGGTGCTGTCAAAGGCTGAAAAGCTCTGGTTGGACCATGAATAGGATCCCTCCTTCATCGGCAAACTGACACTGTACAGGGCAATACGCTCGATCTTCATGGCTCGGCCTTTTCTCTCCAGTTCGGGGCCTCCGCCCCCTCTTCCCCTATACGCCTGATGGAGCCGATCAAGGAAGCCTTTGCTGTAGGTCTTGTCTCAGTGGGAGAGGAAACATAGGCTACAGCTTACCGTTTCCTGACTTACGAAGGACAGAGCCTGTGAAACCTGCTTACATCGTCGTTGATACCCTCATTCACGATCCAGAAACCTACGAAGCCTACAAAGCCAAGGTGGTTCCGATTGTGCAGTCCTTTGGTGGCGAGTATCTCATTCGTGGTGGCGATATGATTATCGATCAGGAAGAACTATGGTCACCCACGCGGATGGTTTTGCTGAAGTTTCCTTCGGTCGAACGGGCAAAGAGCTTTTTGGACAGCGATGAATACGCTCCTGTAAAAGCCATGCGCCTGGGCGCTTCCAAGGCAACTGCCGTGATCGTCGAAGGTTTCTAGGTCATCAGGACGATTTTTCCCGCATCCACACGCCCATCAAGCAAATCCGCAAAAGCCTGAGCCCCATCGCTCAGGCTGCGCTGCTCAACCCACTTGAAGTCACCAAAGTCACCCCGAAAGATCGCAGCGGCGGTCTCGCGGAAGTCTTCAGCGGTATAGGTGTAAGTGCCGCAAAAGGTGATTTCCTGCAGCGTCATTCGGCGCACGTCCAAGCCGCCCGTTGCTTCACCCAACCCAATGTGAGCAATCACGCCACCCGGCTTGATGATCGTCGTTGCAATCTGTCGTGTCGGGGCAAAACCAACGGCGTCGATGACCAGATCAGGAGCCTTTGAGCCAGAGTCCTCGAACGATGCATGAAACTCAAATTGCGGAAGGTCCTGACGCAAGCGCGCAAGGCGTCCGGGATTGGTTTCAAGCACGGTAACAGAGTTGACCCCCAAGGCAGCCAAACTCAGCGCGGAGCCGATGCCAATCGCGCCACCGCCCAAAACAACCGCATGCATCTGGTCCGGCGCTCGGTGGGACAGGCGCAAGGCAAGCTTTACCGCATGCCAACCGCAGGCCATGGGCTCGGTCAGGGCCGCTTGCCACAGCGGTACATGATCCGGAACGGTCACAAGGTTTTCCATCCGCATCGCGAGACGCTCGGCAAAGCTACCTTCAACCGGTGGCATGGAGATAATCCGTCGGCTAGGGCAAATGTTGTCTCGCCCCTCCTGACAGGCTTCACAGACACCGCAGGAAACGAGCGGATTGATGGTCACGCGCCGCCCTGCTTCCGGGCCGTTTTGGATGACACCAGCGGCTTCATGTCCCAGAATCAGTGGTGCAGGCCGACGCTCATCATGACCAAGATAGGCATGCATGTCCGACCCACAAATGCCGGAGCAATCCAGATCGATCAGGGCTTGCCCTTCACTTGGATTTGGCTCTGCAACATCCTTGTAAACCAGTTGTTTCGGACCTGTGTAAACCAGCGCTTTCATTTGGCGGTGAAGCCTCCATCAACAAACAATACTTGCCCTGTGATGTAATCACTCGCTGGCGAGCAAAGAAAGAGCAAAGGTCCGGCGAGATCCGCCATGGTGCCATTCCGGCCGATGCACGTTTGATCGGCCAAAGCCTGACTTTTGACAGGATCCGCGAATACAGGTCCGGTCAGTTCAGTGGGGAAGAAACCGGGTGCCAAGGCGTTGCAAAGCACACCGCGCGCCGACCACGCCTCAGCCATCGCCCGTGTCATCTGCTCGACCCCGCCTTTGGACGCGCCATAGCTGATGCCGTTGGCAAAGGCCCTGCGGGACTGCAGCGAAGCGAAATTGACAACCCGTCCCCACCCCTTTTTCGCCATTGCGGGTTCCAGCTGCTGCGCCAGAAAAAAGGGGATGGTGAGATTGAGCTTAATGGTTTGATCCCAGTCCGAAGCCTGCACCTCATCCGCATGAACCCGCGTATTAACCCCCGCGGCGTTCACCAGAATGTCGGGCGGACCAAAGGGCTCTGCGACTTGGGAAGCGAGTTCCACGCATTCGGTTTGCGCCAACAGGTCTGCGGCGATGACGGCTGTTTCTCCGGGTGAGCTGGCTGACCACGTCTCTAACTCAGCCTGACGCCTTGCCACCCCAACAACCTTCGCACCCGCCTGTGCCAGAATGGTCGCTGCAGCCTGCCCCAACCCGCTACTCGCGCCCGTGACGCAAGCGACTTTACCGGTAAGAGAGAACAGCGAGTCCAGCGTCATTCAGTCGTCTCCCTGAGCACTCAGATCGAAGTTTTCTCCCGGAAAATACTTCGCCAAACGGACATCCGCAGCGCGCGCGTGCCCTTCCATGCCTTCCAGCCGTGAAATGCGTGCCGTGGCTTGCCCAACCTGCTTCATGCCTTCACGGGTTGCGCGCTGCCAAGTGACCACTTTCATGAACTTGTGCACACTCAGACCGCCGGTGTATTTGGCAGCGCCGTTTGTGGGCAGAACGTGGTTTGGCCCAGACGCCTTGTCGCCAAAGGAAACCGTTGTTTCCTCGCCCAGGAACAGAGAACCATAGTTCCGCAACCGATTGAGCCACCAGTCCAAGTCAGCGGCTTGAACCGTCAGGTGCTCTGGGGCGTATTCATCGGAGACAGCGGCCATTTCTTCCCGCGTTGAGCACAGCACCACCTCTGCATAGTCGCGCCACGCCGCAGCAGCATTATCGCCATTCTGACCGGGTAATTCGTTGATCAGCTCTGGCACGCGCGCCAAAACCGTGTTTGCGACTTCGCGGCTGTTGGTCACCAGCCAGACGGGTGAGTTGTATCCATGCTCCGCCTGCGAGACCAAATCCACCGCTGCAATCTCTGGATCAGCATTCTCATCGGCAAGGATCAGACTGTCGGTTGGTCCGGCAAACATGTCGATCCCGACCCGGCCAAACAAAATACGCTTGGCCTCGGCGACAAACTGGTTCCCCGGTCCGACGAGGATATCGGCCTTGGGCAGGTCAAACAGGCCAAACGCCATGGATGCCACACCCTGAACCCCGCCCATAGCGAGGATCCGGTCCGCACCACAGATGTGAGCCGCATGAATGATCGCAGGCGCGATGCCAACATCCGGACGCGGCGGCGAACAGGCGGTGATGTGAGAGACACCGGCAACCTTTGCGGTTGTTACGGTCATAATCGCACTGGCGATGTGGCTATAGCGGCCACCGGGAATGTAGCACCCCGCAGATGAAACGGGGATCAGACGCTGACCCGCCACCAGGCCGGGTACGATCTCCATTTCCACGTCCTGCATGGTATCGCGCTGGCGCTCAGCAAAGCGACGCACGTTGTCGTGGGCAAAGGCGATGTCGTCCTTGAGCTTTTGGCTGACTTTGGCAGAGGCGGCTGCGATGTCTTCTTCATCGAGAAGCAACGGGCCATTGTACTGGTCAAACTTCGCTGCGTACTGGCGTGCAACGGCCTCACCGCCCTGCTCGATTTCATCGAGAATGCCTTTAACGGTATCGCTAACGGACTCAGCTTCGGCAGAAGCTGTCTTTGCAGCACGCTTCAAATATTCAACGGTCACTGCCGCACTCCTATTTGTAAATCTCGGGTAGAAGGAAGGTCGAAACGACCGGCACAAAAGCAATCAGCAGCGTCACGAGCAGCATGAAGAACACGAACGGCACCGCTCGCGCCGCGATCTTCAGAACTGACTCGCCCGTTAACCCGCTCACAACGAACAAATTGAGCCCCAAAGGTGGCGTGATGAAACCAACGCCCAGAGCCGTAATCATCATGACGCAGAACTGGATCTCGTTCATTTCGATATTGTCAGCCAGCGGTTTGAGGATCGGGGCCAGGATAACGATGTTCGGTGTCGTCTCCATCACGCAACCAGCGGCAATAAGAATGACGATCATCAAGAGGATCAGCAGGTAAGGGTTGTCCGTGACGGAGGTGACACCATAGACAAATCCCTGTGGCACGCCCATTGCCGCCAGCGTTTGAGCCAGCGGAAGTGAGAACGCAATAATGGGCAAAATAACGCCGTTTACCTTGGCCGAGCTGATCAACATGCTCGGGAAGTCGGATAACTTCAGCGTCCCCAGCATGAAACCCATGATGATCGTCACAACGACCGCCGTTGCCCCTGCCTCGGTTGGGGTAAAGCGGCCGGAGAAGATTCCAGCAAAAATGATCCCAGGCACCAGAAAGGCGTACCACCCCTCCCGCACCGCCACACCCAGCTGCAAAAGCCATTCGCGCACGCTGATCTGCGTGTTGTTCTCGTAGGCCATGCGCCGGTTGACAATGATGTTGGTGACAAGGATCGAAGTCAGGATCAGGACACCGGGTATCAACGCCGCCTGGAACAGCGTGGAGGCGGAAATACCGAGGACCAGACCGATGATGATGTAAGCAATCGACGGCGGGATCAGAATGCCGGTACAAGCGCCAGCCGCAACCAGCGCACAGGCATAGGGGCGCGGGTAGCCGCTTTCGACCAGACGGTCGATGGTCATGCGCCCGACCGCAGCTGCGCCCGCAGCATCGGAGCCCGAAATCGCGGAAAACATGCCGCAAACCAGAACAGTCGCAGAGCCAAAGCCACCCCGCGTCCAATTGGTCAGCGCTTCAGCAACATTGAGAAACTTGCGGCTCAAGCCCGTGCGGACCAATACGTCGCCCGTCAGAATAAACAGGGGAACAGCGGTCAATGCAAAGGCATCGATGCCGTCAAAAAGGGATTCTCCGAGCAGCGCCAGAGGCAGCACGTCGCTCATGACCATCATGGCCACAGCGCTTGCGCCAATTGATGCCCAGATCGGAACACCCAAGGCGCACAAGGCGACGAACAGGATGACCGGAAGATAGAATGACCAGCCCAGCTCAACGCTTTGCTGAAGTGTTTGCCACAGCATGCTGGACCTCAATCAAACAGTTTATTGCCCTCAAAGGGCGGACGGCCTTGGATCAGGTCGCGAACATCGCGAACGATTGATTGAGCAAGACGGATGAGAACAAGGGCAAAACCGATAGGAACGGCCATCAGGAACCAGAACTTTGGCAGTCGCAGCCCATCGGTTACCGAGCCGTATTTAATGCTGACCTGCACCGTTTCCCACGACCAGTAGAACGCGAGAACAGCAACAAACAACATGGCCAGGTCGCCGAAGATGTAGAGGATCGATTTCACACGTAACGGCACGTAGTGGAACAAAACGTCTATTCGAATATGCCCACGCTCGCGCACGGCAGCAGCGGCTGCGATCCAGGCGAGGTAAATGAAGGAATAGCGCACGATTTCTTCACCCCAGACAGAGCTGTAGGAGAAGACTTCGCGACGGATCACTTCCACCGCCATGGTCACCACCAGAATAACGTAAAATACCAGCAGCGCCCATTTCTCGATGTCTTTGTCGAGAGCGCCAATCACTGCCCGCACGGAACTTTCCTTCCTCAAAGCTCAAACAAAAGGCTCCGCGTCCCTGATACAGAACGCGGAGCCTCTGTATTACATAGCTTTACGCGTCGTGGACGTAGTAGCGACCACGGGTGTTAGCACCTTCTTCGAGCTTCGCGAAGGCGTCCATGGAGCCCGCGAGATCAACCTTGAACTCATCCCACTCGCTACGCTGGTAACCCCCTGCTGCCTGCCACTCAGCGAGCTGATCTTCAGACAGAGAGTGGAACTGAACGCCAGACTTGCTCAGCTCGGACATAGCGTAGGAACGCGCTGCCGGAACCTTGGCGAGGTTCTGCTGCGAGGTGATTTCGGAAGCGAATTCGATGCCTTCCTGAACGTCACCCGGCAGGCTGTTGAACCACTCGAGGTTACAGCTGAACACCTGGCTGTCTGGAACAGCTTGGGTGAAGGTAACGTGGGACAGAATGTCCTTGAAGCCGAACACGTAGAGTGCGCCAACGGCTGGATCCAGAGCGTCTGCAACGCCCTGCTTAATTGCGGAAGGCGTTTCGCCCCATGCAACCGGCGTTGGGTTTGCACCGACCAGACGGTAGTACTGCTGCAGCATCTTGGAACCCGGTACGCGGAACTTAACGCCCTCGAGATCAGATGGAGACAGTACCGCGCCAGCTCCGCCCTTGCGAACAGCGACAACGCGTGGATCGATGACCACGTAGAACAATGGCTTAAAGCCTTTAGCCTCTACCTTGGGATGGACGTTGCTGATCCAAGCGTCGGAGTTGACGAGGTTCGTGAAGCGCTGGTTTGCACCACAGAAGTAAGGCAGGTTGATCAGGTCAACCGCCGGCGCAAACGGCGCGAAGTTGGACAGGGAGTGCTGTGCTGCCTGAATGGTACCGCTCTGGACCTTCTGGACCAGTGCGCCACCAGCGCCAAGCTGACCGCCTGGAGCAAGCTTTACGTATACTTTGCCGTTGGTCGCGTTCTGGATGTTTTCCTTCAGGTCCAGCTGCATGATTGGGTAGCTGCGGGACGCGCCGAGAACATAAGCGGTTGCGATCAGCATGGTGTGATCAGCGGCGGCTTCACGCTCGCGTTCCTCTGCAGCGGTCTGCGCAACAGCTTCTTCCGACCACAGCGTACCTGCGGCACCGGCAACCATAGCTGCGGTGAAACTACCAGCTGCCGTGAGCTTCAGGAAATTACGACGGGACGCGTTGTCCAACTCGTTCGTGTTATCTTTCGATTTCATTTAATGACCCTCCCAGTCAATCAGAATTGTAGAGCGCTTTCACTTATCGCGACGCTGTTTTTCAAACAGCAAAGTGGAGATCACAAAAAGCGCACACGCTAGAACCAGAACCAACATCTCGCCCACGTCACTCAGCCAGACAGCATCCAAGAACGCGCCAGACGCAACGTTTGCGAAGTAAAAAGCGAAGATGGCTATGGAAGCCACGAGCACCGTAATTGCCCAAGATTTCATGTCGCCTCCCAACAACACGACCGTCTCCCACCGCTCCCGAAGGATCAGTTCGGCGGTAAACAAAGACCGATTTTCAGATTTTTGCAAGCGCTTGCATCGAGATTCTTTCATTTTCCCATCAATTGCCCCATTTGCACTTCGAGGATTGATCGGGCATCAAAGTGGTTAAGCACTCTTTGCACCGACTATAAACAGAGAAGTCATGATCGCTAAACCGCCAACACTGGATGATGTCGCCAAAGCCGCCGGGGTGTCGGCTGCGACCATTTCTCGGTGCATCAACACACCAGACCGTGTGGCTGAAAGCACGCGCCTGCGGATTCAAAAGGCGATTGATGATTTGGGCTACACGCCAAACTTTGGTGGACGGGCGCTGGCGACACGGCGGACCAATATCATCGGCGCTGTCATTCCATCCATGGCCAATTCTGTCTTTGCCGGCGGAATACAGGCGTTTCAGGAAGTCTTAGCACGGGAAAAGGTCACGCTGCTGATCGGCTCTTCGAACTATGATCCGGACTATGAATTCGAGCAAATCCAGACGCTCATTTCACACGGTGCCGATGGCATGTTGCTTGTGGGCAGCAAGCGACCGGAGAAAACGCAGCAATTCCTCACGTCCCGGCGAATCCCGACGCTCAATGTTTGGTGTTATCGCTCGGAGCCGGGTCAGCTGTATGTTGGCTTTGACAACTACCGCGCCGGTGAGGATGTCGCCAAACTGGTTCTCGAATATGGCCACAAGGCTGTGGCCATCGTTTCGGGCATCTGTGACGGCAACGACCGAGCGGCTGACCGGTTGGAGGGAATGGAAGCCATTCTCAATGCCCCCGATTCTGGGGCGAAAATTGTCATGGTGCATCAGACAAAATACAGTTTCGACCACGCTGCGAAGGCTTTTGACACCGTCATTGCCCAGTCCCCTCGCCCGACCGCCATTCTCGCGGGTAACGACGTTCTTGCTGCTGGCATGATCCAGCGCGCGAAGGCGCTGGGCTTCCGTGTGCCTGAGGATGTCTCGATCACGGGTTTTGACGATATTGCACTGGCACAGTTTGTCGATCCGGGTCTGACCACCGTTCGAGTGCCGCAGATCCAGATGGGCCAACGCGCAGCAGAGGAACTCCTGGCTGAAATTCGCGAGCCGGGCAGCGGTCAAAGCGCTGAGTTGCTCACGCACATCATAAAGCGCGGCTCTCTGGGGCCTCCCGCCGATTAATCTTGGGCGAGAATGTCGGAAGAAACGTCGCGGATGTTTTTCAGCCCTGTCATAGCCATGGCGATGGAGAGTTCCGCTGTAACGCTATCCCAATACTCTGTTAAGCCGCGCTCTTGCCGCGCTGCGATGGCGAACTGAAGCGGTCGCCCGAAAAAGGCGAAATCTGCGCCCAAGGCCAGCACCTTCAAAACATCCTCGCCCGAGCGCAAACCGCTATCGAAGAAGACGGGAAAGTCTGCGCCCACAGCTTGCCGGATTTTCGGCAGGGCAACCACCGGACACACGCCCCCCTCAAGCTGACGCCCACCATGGCTGGAAACCTGCACCGCGTCAGCGCCCTGTTCCTTGAGCTGAACCGCGTCACGAGGATCGAGAACGCCTTTGACCACCAGATGACCCGGCCATAGGTCGCGCAACCGATCAAAGAAGCCCCAGTCAGCCCCTGCGCGGCTTTCTGTCCGATCAAAGACAAAACCCCGCTTTTGGTCAGCGGGACCAAAATTCCCGAGGCTTGGAGCCCCCTGCGCCAGTGAGGTCAGGGACCAGCGCGGGT
Source organism: Alphaproteobacteria bacterium (assembly GCA_049612785.1). Taxonomy (GTDB): domain Bacteria; phylum Pseudomonadota; class Alphaproteobacteria; order UBA7985; family UBA7985; genus UBA7985. Next base: position 12,055 of record JBMZBW010000018.1, read on the forward strand.
GTAAAGCAAAGTCGGTAAAGGTCTTCGGGCCCATGCGAAACGGCATCTTGAAACCCTGCTTCAGCTCACGGGGCCGACGACCGACTTCCGGGACATCCACAGTGATGACAAGCGTCTGATAACCAACATCTTTCGCCCGCTGGACCAGCTTGATCGTGCCGTCCCCATTACCGCTATAGTAAAGCTGAAACCACGCCTGTCCTTGAGACGTTTCCCAGACCTGCTCCATGGAAGTTGAAGCAACGGTTGAAAGGCCATGGGGAACTTTTTCTCGCGCAGCCAACCGCGCCAGCATCAAATCGGCTTTGGGCCAAGACAGGTTACACATCCCCATTGGCGCAATGCCAAAAGGCAGCCCGGTTTCCTGACCGAACAGCGTTGTTGTCAAGCTTCGCCCGCGCACGTCCTGGAGAATACGGGGCTGCAGATTGATGGCATTCAAGGCAAGGCGATTGGCCACCTCACCCGTTTCCTGACCCGCTGCGCCGTCGATGTAGTCAAACACCAGACGGGGCAGCACACGCCGCGCCCACAGGCGGGCATCTTCAGCGTTGGTCAGAGGGCCACCGAACATGGTCGTTTAGGCCTTCACAGCGCCCATGAAACGGTCACGGATCGTGACGGGGTCCATGGTGATAACCGGAACCTTGATGTTGCCGGATTCGCACTTGGAAACGATGATGGTCATCTTATCCGAAGCAATGGCATCCTTGACCGCCTGAACCGTATCTTCCGCGGAACATTCAACAACGTTTTCACAGCCACAAGCCGAAGCCACAGCAGCCAGTGAGGTTTTCTTCCCCGCATAGGTCGGCTGGTCGCCCGTAGAGCCGTAGGAACCATTGTCGATGATGAGCAAAATGAAGTTATCTGCGACGTTGTTAGCGATGGTCGGCAAGGTGCCAAAGTTGGTGAGCACTGAGCCATCACCGTCAATGGAAATAACCTTTTTATCCTGCGCCAGTGCCAAACCAAGACCAATAGACGAAGCCAGCCCCATGGTGCCAAGCATGTAAAAGTTGGTCGCGCGGTCATCGATCAAGTGCAGCTCTTGGCTGGGAAGACCGATGTTGCAGATCACCAGATGATCAGCGAGGGTTGGAGCAAGCTCTTTGAGAACGTCAGAACGAATCATAGTCTAGTACCCCTTCCAGAAAGTCGCATCGGTCAGGATTGCGACCGGCTTGTTACACATGAAGGTGTACTTCAGGATTTTATCGAGTTCCTCGACGTCTTCTTCGCGATGGAAGTGGTAAGTCGGGATGTTCAACTGGGCCAGCAGCGCCTTGGTGTGAACGGCCATTTCGACCTGACACGCCACCGGCTCACCCAATTCCCCACGGTAGGAAATCAGCATCGGTAGTGGCATCCGATAGAACTGCGTCAGTGTCACCAAGGTATTGATCGTTACCCCGATTGCTGTGTTCTGCATGATGATTGCCGGGCGCTTTCCGCCCATGAATGCACCAGCACACAGCCCCATACCCTCGTCTTCTTTGTTAGCAGGGATATGGTAGATGTCCGGGCTTGCCTCCACGGCATCAATCACACCAGCCAGCTGCTTACACGGCACTGTCGTTACAAAACTGACATCGTTGGCGACCAGGTCGCTAACAATCCTATCGTTTATGTCCACCCTCGTATTCCTCGAACTTTTACATCAATGTAAGCGCTTGCATAACACGCGACATCGGTTTCGAAAAGCCAACGTGACAACGAATCAGCAGCGCGGAAATGCGATATCTGATAACAGGAGCCATGAGCGATGAACCAGTGCGATCCTGTCACCCGACCCATGACAGGCCAAATCTCGCGCTGCTGTCGCCTTGACGACCAGAGGCCAAGAAAGGGCGACTGATGTTCGCACTGACCGAAGAACAAAGACTGATTGTCGATGCAGCAACAGCCTTCACCGACGATCACCTGCGCCCGAACGCAGAGCATTGGGACCAGAATCACATCTTGGATCGCGATGTTCTGCAGGACCTGTGCGCGCTCGGGTTTGGCGGCATTTATACCGGGGAAGAGCATGGCGGTTCCGGCTTGGGTCGGTTGGAAGCGGCGCTGATCTTTGAGCAGCTGTCCAAGGGCTGTATTGGCCACGCGACCTTTCTGACCATTCACAACATGGCGGCATGGATGGTTGATCGCTTTGGCAGCGAGGAGCTGCGGCAACGATTTGTTGGCCCCATGGTGCAGGGCAAGCTGATTACGTCTTACTGCCTGACCGAACCCAACAACGGATCCGACGCGGCCAACCTGACCACGCGCGCAGACCGCGATGGCGGGGACTATGTACTCAATGGGGCCAAGGTCTTTATTTCAGGCGCAGGCTTCTCGGACCTTTATATCGTTATGGCCCGCTCTGAAGGACCGGGGCCAAAAGGGATATCCGCGTTTTTGGTTGAGCGGGGCACACCCGGGCTCAGCTTTGGCAAGAATGAACGCAAGATGGGCTGGAACGCTCAACCCACGGCAATGGTGAGTTTCGACGATTGTCGAATTCCAGCGAACAACCGGTTGGGTGATGCCGGACAAGGCTTCAATTTCGCCATGCAGGGGCTAAACGGCGGGCGCATCAACATCGCTGCTTGTTCGCTGGGCGGCGCGCAGGAAGCGATGGACCGCGCTTTGCGTTACAGCCGGGAGCGAAAACAGTTCGGACAGGCCATTGGTGATTTTCAGAATACGGCTTTCAAGCTTGCCGACATGGAAACCGCGCTGGAAGCGTCACGCCTGTTTCTCTACGCCGCCGCTCAAGCGATGGACGAAAGCAGAGGCGACATCGCCACCCAGAACGCCATGACCAAGCGCTTTGTCACCGATCAATGTTTCGACGTGGCGAATCAGGCGCTGCAGATCCATGGCGGCTATGGCTATTTGTCTGAATACGGCCTCGAACGCATTGTGCGGGACTTGCGCGTGCATCAGATCCTGGAAGGCACGAATGAGATCATGCGGGTGATGATTTCGAGAGCCTTAAGCCAGCGCGTCGCGTGACCCCATGCCCGTCAATCCGGCTCGCCTTTAAACCGAAACTCATAGGCCACGCGCCCGACGGATCGGTGTTCTCGGGGCGAGTAGCCGTGATGAACACGGTATCGGCGAGAGAAGTTTTCTGGCGTTGAAAAGCCGCAGGCCAAAGCAATTTCCATGATGGGCATCTCGGTTTGAACCAGCAATTCCCGTGCTTTCTCCAAGCGCAGACTGAGGTAGTGACTGACAGGCGTAACCCCGGTTTGCCGCTTGAAAACCTGTTCCAGCCTTCGCTGAGTCACCCCCAGCGCCCTGCACATTTGCGGAACCGAAATCAGGTCCTCCAAGTGGTCCAGCATCAGCTTTTCAGCCTGCGCAAACAAACTCGGCAGATTGTGTTTTTCAGCCGCGATCTGTTCTTGATCCAGCGTCCAGGGGTCAAGCATATAGGCCGCAACCCGCTTGCGCGCCGTAACGCCCCAGTCGGCTTCGATGATGTCCAAACTGCAAGAAGTGGCAGCGAGGCCACCGCCGCAAGACAACGCAACGCGACCATCGACCCAAGCGGCGTCGCTGACATCCACCGCCGGGTAAAGCTCAGCCAGAGCCTGACGGTGTTCGGGGTGGACCGTAACCCGGCCTCCGGTCAGCAATCCGGCTTCGCCCAAAACAAACGCGCCCGTGTCCAGCGTGACCAGACGTGTTCCCCGCCGACCCCACTTTCGCACCGTTGTCAGCACGTCCGCGCTGGCCATTGCTTCCGGTGTCCAGCTCGTTGAAATGATCAGGTAATCCGGCGGCGGACCCTCGGCATTCAACGCCCCCACGCGCAGGGTCGCGCCATTGGATGCAAAGATTTCGCCGGCTTCACGGGCCTGAAACGACCACGTGTAGCGCCGTCCGAACAGATAATTGGCCACCCGCAACGGATCGACAAAATTCATGGTCGCAGCCATGTTGAAGCTGTCAGCGACAAGCAGAATAAAAGACCGAAGCTCGCCCGCTGCGCCCGTCATCAGCGTAGATCTTTTACAGCCTTCAAGTGCGCAACAATCAACGCATCACGCTTCGCACTCAAAGCCTCGACACCGCGCCCTTTGGCTTCCTCCGCCACACCCCGCGCCAGCGTTTCCGCCACTTCCGGCGTGATGCGAGGCTCGCCCAGATCATCCCACCAGCGATGGAAGCTGTCGGCGTAGCGGTTGCAGAACTCTTCCAGACCGCCGGGACCTGCCCCCAGCGAGAACAGCATGTGCGGCCCCATCGCGCCCCAGCGCAGCCCCGGTCCAGCCCATACGGCGGTGTCCACGTCCTCAACGCTTGCCACGCCTTCGTTGACCAGATGAATGGCCTCGCGCCACAGCGCAGCCTGCAGGCGGTTGGCGACGTGGCCGGGGACCTCCTTGTTGACCCGGATGGTCACCTTTCCGACGTCGCGATAGAACATCTCCGCATCGGTGAGCGCACCGGGATCGGTCTTGTCATTCCCCAAAACCTCCACAAGCGGCACCAGATGGGGCGGGTTGAAGGGGTGGCCGAGAATAAACCGCGCAGGGTTCTTCCAACCGGCTTGCATCTCCTTGACCATCAACCCTGAGGCCGAAGACGACACCACCGCCGAAGGCTTCAGGTGCGGTTCAATACGACGATAGAGATCCAGTTTGAGAGGCAGGCGTTCAGGCACGTTTTCCTGAATGAAATCGGCATCCAGAACGGCTTCCTCGGGTGTAGACGCAAAGGTAAGCGATCCGCGACGCCCTTCGACCGCCAGACCAATTTGCTCCAGCGTGGACCAAGCCTTCTCCACGTAAGAATTGACGTCTTCCTCAACCGTGTCCGAGACGTCAAACACACAGACATCCTTGCCTGCTGCCAAAAACAGAGCCGTCCAGCTCGCGCCAATAACGCCAGCGCCCAGTACGGCAGTTTTGTCGAATTGAGCCATCAGAATAATCCCGGATTGAGTGGAGAGGCAGCCGTCATACCGCCGTCTATGGTGAAGAGCTGGCCGGTTGCAAAGGCGGACTCGTCAGAGGCCAGCCACGTTGCCATTGCAGCAATATCCGAGGGCTCCCCAAAACGCCCCGCAGGATGCCGCGCCAGCGCATCGGCTTTGGCGGCTTCTGGGCTGTTGGCGGCGGCAAAGGCAGCATCAGCCATACCCGTCATGATCCAACCCGGACAAATGGCATTGCACCGAACAGCCGGACCATGGTCCACCGCGATTGAGCGTGTCAGACCGTGAACAAAGGCTTTGGAGGCGTTGTAGAGCGCCAAACCCGGATCCGCTGTCGTGCCGGAAATCGAGCCGATGTTGATGATCGATCCACCGGGCGACATCTTCGGAATAAACGCCCGACACATGAGAAACACGCCCTTGGCGTTGGCCCCCATGAGCCGATCCCAATCGTCGTTTGTCGTGTCCAGAACCGTCTTTTCGATTTGAACGCCTGCGTTGTTAACCAGCACGTCAAGCACGCCAAACTCAGCTGCAAGAGCGTCAACCGCAGCGGGCTCGGAGACGTCAGAGCCATACCAATCGAAATACTCAGGCAGGTCTGCGGGCCGCGCGCCTCGTCCCGTCATCGCGACCTTTGCGCCTTCTGCGTGAAACCGGTCAGCGATGCCCCGCCCGATGCCTTGCCGACCACCGGTCACCAGCGCCGTTTTTCCTGTGAGCCGTCCCATATTAATGCGCAATCATCACGTGACGGACGCTTGTATAGGCGTCCAACGCGTAAACAGACATGTCGCATCCCGTACCCGAGCCCTTCATCGCCGCCCAGGGCATTTCCGGCGTTCCAACCCCATGGGTGTTAACCCAGGTAAAGCCGTATCGAAGCTGGCTGGTCATTTTCATGGCAAGGCCCACATCTCGCGTCCACACCGAAGACGCCAGCCCATAGCGCGAGGCATTGGCCACGCGCAGCGCTTCATCGGCATCAGAAAAGCGGGAGATCGTGACGACCGGGCCGAAGACCTCAGAGCAGGCAATCTCAGCGTCATTATCGACGTTTGCCACCACAGTAGGCTGATAGAAGAAGCCGTCGCCATCGGGCATAGCGCCGCCACAGGCGATTTCCGCTGAACCGCGCGCACGATCAACAAAACCAGCAACGCGCTCTCGCTGCATTTCACTGATCAAGGGGCCCATCTCGGTTTGGGGATCGTGCTGGGTGCCCAATTTGATGGTGCTGACGGCTGCAGCCGTTGCCTCGACCACGCGGTCATAGATGCTGTCTTCCACCATGATCCGGCACGGCTGGGCGCAGTCTTGGCCGGCGTTGAAATAGGCACCGCCCTGAATGGTCTCCACCAGTGCTGGAATATCAGCATCCGCAAAGGCAATAACGGGGGCTTTGCCACCCAATTCGAGGTGAACGTGCCGGATCTGGTTCGAAGCCGCTTTCATCGCCGCCATACCCGTTGCCGGGGAACCCGTGACAGAAATCCCTTCGACACCCGGATTGTTGATCAGCGAATCACCAACGCTCGGACCTGCGCCGTGGATGACATTCACAACACCATCAGGCAGGACGTCATTCATGATTTCGGCAAGCCGGAGCGTCGCAAGCGGTGTCATTTCGGATGGCTTCAGCACCACAGGACAGCCCGCAGCCAGCGGCGCAGCCAACTTCCACGACGCCATCATGAGCGGATAGTTCCAGGGCGCAATTGACGCCACGGGGCCAATGGGGTCTTTGCGGATCATGGACGTGAAGCCCGCAACATACTCGCCAGCGGCAGAGCCTGTTTGCGTCCTCGCTGCACCCGCCATGAAGCGGAACGTGTCGATGGTCAGCGGCATTTCTTCGTCGCGCGCGTGGATAAAGGGTTTCCCGCAATCCTGCGACTCAAGCTCGGCCAACTCGTCGCTGTGCGCTTCGATGGCGTCCGCCAAGGCAAGCAACAGCCCAGCCCGCTCCGCTGGCGACGTTTTGCCGAAGGTATCGAATGCTTCAGTCGCCGCTGCAACAGCAGCCTCGATCTGCTCTCCGGAAGCCTCATTCACCGTGCCGAGCGTCTTCCCGGTGGCGGGATCGATCACGGGGGTTGCCGCACCCTCACCGGCGACCAGCTCACCGTTTATCAGCAGCTTGTTCTGCATCATCTCTTCCTTCCCTTAAAACCCAACCTGATCGCCGCCCTTGAGCCCCAACCGCTCGCGCGCCTGCTCCGGGGTGGCGATTTGGAGACCGAGGGCCTCGACGATGGTGCGGATTTTACGCACCTGATCGGCATTGCTTTCGGCCAGTTTTCCGGGCCCGATGTACAGGCTGTCTTCCAGTCCCACCCGCAAATTCCCACCCAGCATCGCGGCTTGCGTTCCAAAATTCATCTGATGACGCCCCGCGGCCAAAACGGACCATTCGTAGTCCTCGCCAAACAGCTTTTGCGCGATGGTGTGCATGTGCATCAGGTTATCGAGATCGGCGCCCACACCGCCCAGCACGCCAAAGACCATCTGCACAAAAAACGGCGGCTCGACCCATCCTTGGTCCATAAGCCAAGCGAGATTGTAGAGATGGCCCAGATCATAGCACTCGAACTCGAATTTCGTGCCGTGTCCCTGCCCCAGCTCTTTGACCACATACTCGATGTCCGCAAAGGTGTTGCGGAAGATGAAGTCACGGGTCATTTCGAGGAATTCTGGCTCCCATTCGTGCTGCCAGCTGTTGTACTTTCCGGCCATAGGGAAAATGCCGAAGTTCATGGAGCCGACATTCAGCGAGGCCATTTCCGGGCTTGCCGTTGTTGCCGCGCGCAAGCGTTCTTCGCGGGTCATGCCCAACCCTCCGCCGGTCGAAACATTCATTACCGCATCGGTTGACTGCTTGATGCGCGGCAGGAACTCCATGAACAGATCCGGGTTCGGGTCCGGCTTGCCGGTTTCAGGGTTCCGGGCGTGCAAGTGGATGATCGACGCGCCAGCCTCAGCCGCCTCAATGGATGCTGTTGCAATCTCATCCGGCGTGATCGGCAGATGCGGGCTCATGGTCGGGGTGTGGATCCCACCGGTGACCGCGCAGGTGATGATAACGGGTTTAGCCATGTCTCGCGCCCTCCCTCAAAGCTTCATCTGCTGGACTTGCGCCGATAAACCGCCATCGAGAACCCAAAGCTGCCCGGCAGCATAGCGCGCTTCATCCGAGGCCAGCCAATTCACCAGATTGGCCATATCGTCCGGCGTGCCATAGGTGCGCATGGGGTGAACGTCGCGAACAGCCTGCTGAAGGCTGTCGATGTTGCCGCCTTCTCCCCCGCTGCCGTCGCCCTCAAAGAACGACTGCAACATGGGCGTATCGACATATCCGGGGCAAATGGCGTTAACGCGAATTCCTTCCGGGCCATGGTCACAGGCCATGGCCTTGGTCAGGGCATGAACCGCTCCTTTGGTCGCGCAGTAAGCCGCTAGGCCGGGGTCGGCGATGAAACCGTCATAGGACCCAAAATTGATCACTGAAGCCCCGCCAGAGGCCTCTGATTTCCGCAGCAATGGCAAAGCATACTTGGAAACCAGAAAGGTACCCGTGACGTTCACAGCAAAAATATGGTTCCACTCATCAAGGCTTGTGTCCTCGATGGTTTTCTCGATCTCAATCCCGGCTGCATTGACGAGAATATCCAGCTTTCCACTCTCCGTCGCGACGGCATCAAAGGCCGCTTTGACGCTAGCTTCGCTGGTTACATCCAGCTGCAGAAAGCCTTGCGGCGTTTCCCCGCTTTGCAGGGACCCGCCCGCCGACAAATCCGCCGCGTAAACCTTGGCTCCCTCACGCTCGAACCGCGCACAGATGGCACGTCCAATACCGCCGCGACCCCCGGTTACCAGGGCTGTCTTTCCTGCTAAAATCATGCTGCCAGTGCCTTCTTGTACGCATCGAGCACAAGCCCGTGAAAGTGGTGAACGGCATGCTCGGATTTACCCGAGCCCTCGGGGTCGTGGACGATCCTGCCCTGCTGAAATGCCGGCGTGCTCATGCCGCGCTGGACGCTTTCGACAAGATTGATGTCTTCGACCTGCAGCACTTCGTCGAGGTAACGAATGGCCTCGATTTCCGCTTCATCCGGAGTGGGTTCGACAAGGAAGAAATCGTAGGTTTCCAGCGTTCTGTCCGGTCCGACTGGAATGATATTCAGAATGATCATCGATGGCCGGCCCGGATAGCGCATGATGCATGTGGTTGGATAGAGCCACCAGACCGCGTGCGTCTTCACGGCAGCGTTGGAGACATCATAGGCACTGTTCGTGCTCTGCCCGGCATCGGCCATGTGGCTGGAATAAATGCCGTGCGTCGTGACTTTGTAGGTGTCCATGTCCACCAACGTACAAAAGTCCTTGTGCGCGGTCGGGCAGTGGTAACATTCGAGAAAATTGTCGACGACGTTCTTCCAGTTGGATTTGATGTCGTAGGTCAGTCGGTGGCCAAAAGTCAGTTCCTCGACCTCTGGCGCCCAATACATGATTTCACGGCGCAAATCGCCCGACTGCTCGACCAAAGGCGCAGCGTGGGGGTCAAGATTGACGTAAACAAACCCGCAGAACTCTTCGACCTGAACCGTATCAAGGCAAATCTCAGACTTATCAAAGCCCTTGAGCGCGCTCGTATGCGGCGCAACCGCAAGCTGGCCGTCGAGCTTGTAAGCCCAGGCGTGGTAAGGGCACATGATGTGGTTCACGTTCCCCTCCCCCTGTAGCAACTCGTGCGCTCGATGCTTACAGACGTTGTAGAACGCGCGCAGGGTGCCATCCTTGTCGCGGACAATGGCAATCGAGTTTCCTGCAATCATCGTCGTGGTGTAAGCGCCGGGCTCGCGCACCTTCTCCATATGACAGACCCACTGCCAGGAATGGGCAAACACGGCATTCTGCTCGGTTTTGTACCAATCCGGCGAGGTATAGGCTTCAGCCTGCAGCGATTGCGAGGCGGCAGGATCGTTATCGTATCCTCGGCGAATACGCTCAAAGTCTGCGGCGGTGAGAGAAGAGATCATCACGGGCCCTCCTGTCCTAGTTTGGGAAACCGGAACCGTTCAGCCGCAACGGTCCAGTCCATATTGTTTCGAACGTATTCACGCGACGCGTCACGGGGTGGGTTGTAGTCCCACGGCTCCGCCGCACCCGCTTCCATGGCTGCATGAATCGCGCGGCGCTGTTTCTGCGTGGCAATGACATCGCTGCGGAGCTTCTCGCTGTCCCAGCGCTCGGCGACTTCATCTGCAAACGCCCTTGCTTGCTCAGCATAGTCCGGGTCATCGACAAGGTTTCTGGTTTCCATCGGATCAGAAACCACGTCATAGAGTAAGGGCTTATCGCCTTCACAGCTAATGTATTTGAGCGGTCCTCGCCGGATCATGAACACCGGATAACCGGTCATCTCGGCACAGTACTCGCCAATCGCCTCGACTATTGGGTCGTCCTTCCCCTGCGCCAAAGGCATCAGCGAACGCCCGTCAATCGGCATGCCCATCGCCGGTTTCTCAACACCGCCCGCAGCAGCGAAATCGAGCATGGTGGGCAGAATATCGACGAGCGAACAGGGGTTAGGGGCCGAACCCTGCGCAATCCCCGGACCCGCCATAATCAGTGGCACACGGGCAGAATGCTCAAAGAAGTTCATCTTATACCAAAGCCCGCGCTCACCCAGCATATCGCCATGATCTGCAGTGACGATGAAGACCGTCTGGTCGAGCATTCCGGCCTCGGTAATGGTCTGAACAAGCTCGCCCACCTTGCTGTCGAAATAGGAGACATTGGCGTAATAGGCATGGCGCGCCTTGCGGACTTCTTCATCGGTCAGCGCGATTGTTGAAGCTTCGATCCCGTCCATAATCCGGCGTGAAAAGCCGTCGTGCTGCTCTGGCGCGAGAACATAGGCGGGCATGTCGATTTCAGCAGGCTCATAGAGATCCCACCATTCCTGACGTGCTACGTAGGGGTCATGCGGATGGATGAACGATGCGACCATGCAAAATGGGGTTTCGGCGTCACGGGCGTAGTTGAAAATCCGGCGCTTGGCGAAGAAGGCGACTTCTTCGTCGTAGTCGATTTGGAAGGTCGCCGCACCCAGACCGGCTTCCTTGACCGTTTGCATGTTGTGAAACCATTTATCAATCCGCTCGTCCGGCAATTCCCAATCCGGTGTCCAAGCGTAATCAGCCGGGTAAATATCGGTCGTGACCCGCTCTTCGAAGCCGTGCATCTGATCGGGGCCAACAAAGTGCATTTTTCCGGATAAGCAGGTGCGATAGCCCATCATTTTGAGGTAGTGGGCAAAGGTCGGGATGGAGGCCGGGAATTCAGAGGCGTTGTCGTAGGCCGCAATGCGCGAAATATGCTGACCCGACATGAACGCGAACCGCGAAGGCGCACATAAGGGCGAATTGCAGTAGGCCGCGTCAAACCGCATTCCACGCGCAGCCAGCGCGTCAATATTCGGTGTCTTTACAAGCGGATGGCCGTAAGCACCGGTAAAGTGCGGTGCCAGCTGATCCGCCATAATCAGCACGATATTAGGTTGCCCGACAGCTTTGCTCACACACCTCTCCCTGTGATGAATTACAGGTGCAGCGTGTGAGAGAGTAGCCGATTTAACTTGATTGTTTTGATGGTTATTTTGACTTTTTTAATCGCCTGAGCGACGCGGGGATCCCCTGCTTCCCCGCTCGCTGTTTGGCCTGTTCTGGGTCAGTAGAGACCCAGTTTCGCCAACGTTGCCGGACCAGCAATGCCGTCAACCGACAACCCGTTGTCACCTTGGAAGGCACGCAACGTCGCCTCAAGATCAGCATCAAAGACACCATCAATGGCGTCGATGGCGTATCCTTCACGCTCCAGCGCCTGTTGCAGGTTTTCGATCTCAAAACCCTTGTCGCCGACCTGCATCACCGTCAGTTTCCGCTGGCCCTTACTGGCGTAGAACAGAGACTGGTTGGCTGACTTCAGACTGCTCGCTGCAACCGCGCTTGGGGCGGATAGGCGTTCAGACTGCAGCTCCAGCGCTTCTTCCTTGGCGACCAGATTGTTGTACTGAGAACCAGAGACTTTGCCCTTCAGGGCTGCAGTCACGCCTGCGAGCTGATCGCGGGCAACTTTGTAGAGCTTATTGGCGTCATCGTAGTTTCCATCGGCTGCAAGCAAAGCCGCTTCTTTTTCCGCCAGTTCGATTTCAACCAAAGCACGCTCAGCGGTGACGTCACTTTTCAGGCTGGCTGTAATCGCTTCGGCGTCTTCGGAAACGCTGACACTCAGAGGCTCTTCGATCAGAACAAGACGACCCGTCTCACGCTCTTTCAGCGAAAGTTGCACGGACCCTAAATCCAGATCCTCGCCCACAACGGCCCGTGGCAAGGTGAACTTGGCAACCACCACAATGGACTCATCATACCGAAGCGTGCCCAGGTCAAAACGCTGATCGGCAAAAGCGATGTCGTTGAGCAAATCAGCTTTCACGCCATCGGCACCAACGAGGTTCAAGCGCAGGTCTTCTGCTACAGTCTGGAACAAGCCGCGCACTTCCTGATCGAAGATGGTCGATACCTGAGACGGGCTTTCAACGTAGTAGTAGTTTCCATTACCGGCCTGCGCGATGGCGCGGAGCATGTCTTCGTCATAGTCTGCGCCCAAGCCAATGGTGGAAACGGTCGTACCACCATCAGCGATGCGCCCGACCAGCTCTTTCATGCCGCGAATGCTCTCGATCCCATCATTGGCGAGACCGTCAGACATCAGCACGATGCGCGTTAGCCGTTCTCCGTCTTTACCGAAAGAGAGCAGACGCGCGTTGTTCTTGAGCCCCGCGGAGATATTGGTGCCACCGTCCGGGTATATCGCAGCCAAAGCCGCGCGTAATTGCTCAGGGCGGCTCAGATCATCCTGCGCGGTCAGCGTCTTGGCGTTGTTGCTGTAGGTGGAGATCGACAGGCGATCCTGCTCATTAAGCCGTTCAATCACGCCATAAGCGGCTTCAAGCGCGTACTCCCATTTGCGGGCATCAGACATGGAGCCAGAAGTATCCAGGACCAGCCCAAGGTTCAGCGGCAGCCGCTCCGTCGTCAGGTCAATCGTCGGGGCGGGTGCACCGTCGATGCGGATCAGGACGTGCACGTCCACAGCGTCTTTGCTGGGGGCAATGACAGTTTGCTCAAGGTTCAAGGTCAGGCTTGCTGGCGCGTCCGCCACTGATTGAGCAGCGCCGACAAAGGGTAGAATAGCCGCCAGTGACAACCGACGCAGAACGGAGAAATAGGACATAGGGGATGTCTCCTTGGAGAAATGTTGACCCTAGAGCCTTAGCGCCAGCTTGGGGAAACCCTATGCCGGAACAGCGCATTTACCGCGCAAAAAATATGGCAAACTTGCGCACAAAGGAAAAACGGGGCGAAGCCATGCTTGACCTCACCCCGTTGTATCTTCGATGTTTTTTCAAACGCTTTAAGCGCGCATGCGACCGCCATTCGGATCGTACACCGGTGCGCCCATGATTTCCGCGTCGTGCATCTCGCCCAGGATTTCAACCTGAACCGTGGACCCGGCTTCAGCATGCGGGGTCGCAACGTAAGCCATGGCCATGGATTTTTCGACGTGGTGAGCAAAGCTGCCCGACGTGATGTAGCCGACGGCCTCTCCGCCGACCAAAACAGCCTCATCCAGCGTCACGTCAATTGGCGTGTCGATGGTCAGTGTCACGAGCTTCCGCTCGACGCCATTATCCTTGAAGCTCTGGGTGGCTTCTTTGCCCACGAAATCCTTGTTCCAGTTGATAAAGGCGTCCATCCCAGATTCGACCGCGTTGAAGTCAGGTCGGAACTCCAGCCCCCAAGCGCCCCAGCCCTTTTCAAGCCGCAGTGACATCAGTGCCCGATTGCCATACCAGCGATAGCCCAAGTCAGCGCCCGCTTCTTCAATCGCTTCTGACAGAACCAGCAGGTACTGCGGTCGGCAATAGACCTCATAGCCCAGCTCACCGGAAAAGCTGATCCGGTTGAGAATCACAGGAACGCCGCCAACGAAAGCCTGCTGGCAATCGCGGAACTTGAAGGCGTCTTCAGATACGTCCAAGCGCGTGATCCGCTGGAGCAGCTCGCGGGACTTAGGTCCGGACAGCGCGATACCATGCCAATCGCCGGTCTGATTTTCGTGCCGGACACCTTCTGGCAAAGTTTTCGCGAAAAACCGGCTGTGGGCGTCCTGCATCGCGCCGGAGCCAAACAGCATGAAGTGCTCTTCCCCCAAACAGGCCACGGTCAGATCGCCGTAAAGTCGCCCTTTACCCGTCAACATGGGGGTCAGCGTGATCCGGCCCGGCTTTGGAATAAATCCGGCCATGGTCTGATTGAGCCACTCGCGCGCACCGGGGCCTTTGATTTCATGCTTGGCAAAGTTGGCAATCTCGATCCCACCAACGTTGTGGCGCACAGCCTCCACTTCCCGCGCCACGTAATCATGCGAGCGGTTGCGCTCGAAGGTTGGGTCTTCCCAGGCGTCTTCAGGACTGTCTGCGAACCAGAGCGCATGTTCCAAACCAAAGGCCTGTCCCATGCGCGCGCCTTTGGCGACCAAGCGGTCATAGAGGGCCGTGGTCTGCTGTCTGCGGCCTTTGGGAAGGGTTTCATTCGGGAAAGTCATGACGAAGCGGCGCTCGTAGTTCTCGGTGGACTTGACCGTCCCCCAGTCCGGGCTGGCCCATTTGCCGAAACGCGCGACATCCATAGCCCACACGTCGATTGAAGGCTCACCATCAATCATCCACTCGGCCATGGTCAGACCAACACCGCCGCCCTGACAGAAACCGGCCATAACGCCGACCGCACACCAATAGTTATGCATGCCCGGTACAGGCCCGATCATCGGGTTGCCGTCAGGACCAAAGGTAAAGGGTCCGTTGATGGCCTGACGAATGCCGGCATTGGCCAGTTCTGGCCAACGCTCGAAACCAAGTTCAAGCCGGTCGGCGATGTGCTCAAGATTGGGGTTCAGCAGCTCATGCCCAAAGTCCCAAGGCGTGCCTTCCACCTTCCACGGAATTCCCACCGGCTCGTAGGTGCCGATGAGCATCCCATCGCGCTCTTGCCGGAAATACATGTTGGCTTCGTAGTCGATCCCGCACGGCAGGCGTTCGCCCCAGTTCGCGACCTGATCAATGCGCTCTGTCAGCAAGTAGTGATGTTCCATGGGCTGCACCGGGAAGTGCAGGCCCGTCATATGCCCGACCTCGCGGGCCCAAAGCCCCCCACAGTTGACGATGTGTTCAGCATTGATGACGCCCTGCGGCGTGGTGACGTCCCACGTTCCATCCGCCCGCTGCGTGGTCGCGGTTGCTGGCGTATGGGTGAAATACTGTGCGCCGTAGTGCCGAGCAGCCTTGGCGAAGGCGTAAGTCGTGCCGGACGGGTCCAGGTCGCCGTCCTGATCATCCCAAAGCACCGCATGATAATGCGACGGATCCACCAGCGGGTGCCGCTCACCCAGCTCCTTGGGCGAAATAAACTCCTGCTGCAGCCCCATGTAACGCGCCTTGGAACGCTCCCGCTTCAGGTAGTCGTACCAGGTCTTGTTGGACGCGAGATAAAAGCCGCCCGTCAGGTGCAGGCCGATGTCCTGCCCCGAGAGCTCCTCAACTTCCTTGTACAGCCCGATTGTGTAGCTCTGCAGTCGCGAGATATTCGGGTCAGAGGATATCGTATGGATCTGCCCCGCTGCGTGCCATGAAGAGCCAGATGTCAGCTCATCCCGTTCCAGCAAAACAGCATCTTTCCAACCAAACTTCGCGAGGTGATAGAGGATCGAGCATCCAACAACACCGCCGCCAATCACAACGACCTTTGCGTGGGAAGGCAGGGTTTTTTTGGCGCTGGGGCCTTCTTTGATGAACTCAGGCATGGGGTGTCTCTTTGATCGTCAATTGCAGGTGATTCAGGGGTTAGTACCAGGCGTCAGGCAACTCTTCTTTGCGCCGGGCAACATAGGCTTCCAGCTCTTCGCGCTTGGCTTGATCGAGTGCTGGGGCTTGGTATTCGCTCAACATATGGTTCCACTTCTCAAAGGCCCGAACACGCATGTCCTTGGCCCCGTCCGCTTCCCAGTTTTCTACGTTATCGCTGTTGCTCAACTGCGCTTCATAGAAGGCGTCGGCGTAATTCGACATGGTGTGCGCTGAGCCCAGGAAATGACCACCCGGCGCGACTTCCTCGAACGCATGACGGGCGAAGGCGTTATCATCGTCCTGCAGACCCACACCTAGAAGCTTCTGGTAGCTGCCTAAGCGGTCTGCATCCATGATTAGCTTTTCATACCCCGTGCTTAACCCCCCTTCGAGCCAACCCGCCGCGTGAAGGGTAAAGTTTGAGCCTGCGAGCATGGTCGAATGCATGGAATCCGCACTTTCGTAGGCGGCTTGCGCGTCTTCGATCTTGCTGGCCGTCAGCGAGCCGCCGCAGCGCAAGGGCAAACCCAACCGACGGGAAAGCTGTCCGATCATGTAGTTGGAGAGCACAGGCTCCGGCATGCCAAAGGTTGGCGCGCCGGTGCGCAGGGACATGGACGAAAGAAAGTTCCCCATCACGAAAGGCGCACCGGGGCGCACAAGCTGGGCAAAGGCACAGACCATCATCGACTCAACAACAGCCTGACAGACCGAAGCCGCCGTACTGACCGGACCCATGGCACCGGTGAGGATAAAGGGCGTGACCACCATGGCTTGTCCGCGGCCAGAATAAACCTGCACGGCCTGGCTAACGACACGGTCGACCAGCAAGGGGGAATTGGTGTTGACGTTGGCCATGATGCAGACATCGCGATCAAGCCGCTCTGCGCCGAACAGGATATCAACCATATCAACCGTATCTTGCGCCCGGCTCATCTCGGTAATTGCGCCCAGAAACGGCTTATCGCTCAGTGTCATCTGCGCAAAAACCATATCCAGATGGCGTTTGGAGACCGGGATGTCTGTCGGCTCGCAGATGACAAAAGACCCGTGGTGCAGGTTCGGATGCATGTAGATCAGCTTCAGCAGCTTTTCATAATCATCAAATTCCGCGTACCGCCGACCTTTTTCCAGATCACGGACAAAAGGCGCACCATAAATCGGCGCAAACACCTGATGATTGCCACCGATGGTAACGGAGCGTTCTGGGTTGCGGGCGTGTTGGACGAACTGGTTGGGCGCTTTGGAGACAAGATCACGGATGAATTGAGCGTCGGCTTTGATCAGATCACCGTGCTCGCCCGTTGGCTCAATCCCGGCCTTTCGCCAAATCTCCAGCGCAACAGGATCATCGCGAAAGGCGACGCCGATGTTTTCGATCATCCAATCGACTTGCGCCTCCAGCTTTTCGACCTGCGCTTCGTCCAGTGGATCATAGAACGGCAAAACCCGGCGGATATGCGGAGAGGCTACGGTTGCCGCTTCGGGTCTCACCCCGCGTACAGGACGCGCTCTTCTCGCCATTATTCGCTCCATGTCAGTCTAGCTCGCACAGTGCCTTCCTTTTTCCGCCTTGTATTCCTTGAAAATGAATATGATTTGGATAGGCTGTACCTATGCAAAGACACAGTTACCTGAACCAGAATTCTCGTCTGCTGATCGTGTTTGAAGCGGCGGCACGCCTGCAGTCCTTCACCCGCGCTGCGGAGGAGTTGAACATGCAGCAACCCTCTGTCAGCGGTTCCATTCGGCAGTTGGAGGATAATCTCAGCCTGCGCCTGTTCAAACGCAGTCACCGGAAGATCGAGTTGACCCGCGCGGGACAGCGACTGTTCGCCGATATTGCGCAGCCTTTGGGCAGCCTTGAAGACTCCCTGCAGTCGATCAGGCAACAGAGCGCGCTGGATTACGTCACGCTCAGTACATCAACCGCGTTTTCCTACTATTGGCTTATGCCACGGGTGCCGGATCTGCGGGTTGAGCACCCGGACATTGATTTGCGGATGCTGAACAGCGACCGCGATCCCGAATTGGCTCAAGACGACATCAGTCTTGGCATTCGCATTGGGAAGGGCGACTGGCCGGCTTATGAGTCGGCGAAATTGGCGGACGAGATCATTTATCCCGTCGCAAGTCCGGGTTTCATCGAAAGTGTTGGATCGTTGGAAAGCATTGAAGACCTGAGCACCCGGCGGCTGATCCATCTTGAAGAGCCGATCCGCCCGCGACCAACCTGGTCGCAGTGGTTCAGCCATCACGGGCAGGACACGATCACCCTGCCCCGCGGCCTGCGCCTGAACGACTACGCACTGGTGTTACAGGCGGCGGTTTCTGGCGAAGGCTATGCCTTTGGGTGGGATCATGTTGTGCAGACCATGATCCAGCGGCGATTGCTCGTCGGCTTAACCGATTGGGCGTGGGAGACGGGGAACAGCGTTTATCTGGTCTGGCCAAACGACCGACCACTCGCTCCAAAGGCGGAGCAAGTGCGGGATTGGATTGTAGCCTCAGCGTCCGGCTAGGCCCTTCGCTGACGACTGGGCCACAGGATCAACACCATCAGAATCGCAACATCAACATCCAGCGCGATAATGGCCCAAACCCAGATATCGGGAAGCGCCAGCAAGGGCTTGAATGCAAAGGCCATCAAGCCGCCGACCAGTGCGACAAAAAACTGAAACCACGCGATCCAGCGCGACTGCTGCCACAGGCCCCAGGCCAGCAACAGGTAAACAAAGCCAGCCGGAACCAGCAATTGAGCGGCTAAACTGAACCCGCCTGTCGGGATAAAGACCAGCAGATGCAAAAGGGCATTCAGCACCATCAGGCCCGCAGCGACGCGGTAAAACAGCGGTAAAAATCGCATGGTGGTCTCCAAAAAATTTCCGACAAACAACAAGTAAACGACTGATTACTTTTTTGCTCGGAACAGCGCAACCAAAAAAGGTCCACGCTCGATGCGGCGAGCATGGACCCTTAAAGGAGCGAAAACCAGCATAAAGGAGGAGCTAAGGCTGGCTTTCACTTAGAGGTGTGGTGGCCTCGTTCGTGGTGGGGCTAGGACTGAATCGCGCCAGGCCCCGGAATTGCACCGTCCGGACACTTGCCGAGGATAATCATCCCCAACACTTCGTCCTTGGTTACGTCTTCGGTTCGCGCAGTACCAACCGTCTGACCGTTCTTCATCACCATCACCCGGTCTGCGAGGTCAAAGACATCGTGGATGTCGTGACTGATGAGGAAAATGCCAATGCCATCGCGCTTCAGAGCCTGGATCAACTCGCCCACTTGCTCGGTTTCCTGTGGACCCAGAGCCGCAGTCGGCTCATCCATAATCAGGATTTGCGCGTTGAACAAAATAGCGCGGGCAATGGCGACGGACTGCCGCTGACCGCCCGAAAGCTTGGCCACCGGCTCCTTGAAGCGCTCAAAGTTCGGGTTCAAACGCCCCATGACCTTGCGCGCCTCAGATTCCATTGCAACGTCGTCGAGCGTTCCCCAACGGGTCAGGATTTCCCGACCCAGATAGAGGTTGGCGGCTGCATCGACGTTATCGGCGACGGCGAGGGTCTGGTAGATCGTCTCGATCCCGTAAGACTTGGCATCACGCGGGTTGTTGATGGTTGCTTGCTCACCGCGCACAAAGATCTCGCCGCTGTCCTTGCTGTAGGCACCGGAAAGCACCTTGATCAGCGTGGATTTACCAGCTCCGTTGTGGCCAAGAATAGCAACAACCTCACCGGGGAACAGGCTAACCGACGCTTCGTCGACGGCTTTGATACCACCAAAAGCAAGCGAAATATCACGCAGCTCAACAAGGGGTGTTTCGGACTTTTTGTCTGTCATTGTTCTTACCCCTATTTCGCGCGCTTGCGGTACACGGTGTCGACCCAGACGGCGAAGACGAGAACCGTACCGACGACGATTTGCTGAATGGCTGCATCGAAGCCGATCAGAACCATCCCAGTCTGGAGTGACTGCATCACCACCGCTCCTAAAATCGCTCCATAGATCGTACCGATTCCACCAGAGAACGAGGTTCCACCAATCACCGCAGCCGCGATCACGTAGAGTTCGTCCAGTGTCCCAAGATTGTTCGTTGCCGAGTTCAGACGGGCTGAGGCGATGACGGCGGAAAGTCCGCACAGCGTTCCCATCAGGGCAAAGATCCGCACCGTCACCCAGCGGGTCGCGATACCGGCCAGTTCTGCTGCTTCAGGGTTGCCACCAATGGCAAAAACATAGCGTCCAAACTTGGTGCGCGTTGCGAGGAAAGTCATACCCACGCCCACAGCCAGAAGAATGATGACCGGGATTGCAAAGCCGTGACTGATAAAGATTTCGTTGATCGGCGTCTCAATATTGTTGGCAGCCGCGTATTGGCGGACGATGCCCTTGGGCCAAGGATAGGAGTTGACGAGCATAACAAACCCGATGATCGCGCCACAGCCGACCAGCGCCAAAAACACTTCGGCCCAAACCGGTCGCATGGGGAAGTTGAAGCGCTTCCTTTTCTGCCGACCTTGCCAGAGCATGTAGAGCACCACCAGACAAGCCAGAGCGCCAATGACCCAACTGCCGATGGCACCGATGGACCCGTAAGGCCCGCCCCCGAGTTTAGAGAAGGTGTCATCAACCGGAGAAATGGTCTCGCCCCGCGCCAGCAAGAAGGCTGCGCCCCGCCAGAACAGCAAGCCACCCAGCGTAACGATAAA
>JBMZBW010000019.1:0-31625 GCA_049612785.1 Alphaproteobacteria bacterium
GGGACTTTTGACGACTGTCAGGATCTGGTCAAAGCCATGTTCGCTGATGCCGAGTTTAGGGGCGAAGTCGGCCTTTCAGCCGTCAACTCGATCAATTGGGCGCGGATCATGGCGCAGATCGTATACTACTTCTGGGCCGCCCTGCGCCTGGGTGGACCGGATCGGGAGATCGATTTCTGCGTACCAACAGGCAATTTCGGCAATGTTTTCGCGGGCTACGCAGCCAAGCAAATGGGCCTGCCGATTGGTCAACTCATGGTGGGTTCCAACCGGAACGATATTCTCACGCGCTTCTTCGATAAGGACGATATGTCGATTCAAGGCGTTGAGCCGAGCCTCAGCCCCTCGATGGACATCCAGATATCATCAAACTTCGAACGCTATCTTTTTGACCTATTGGACCGCAGCGGCGCAGCAACGGCCAAAACAATGGTCGATTTCCGCTCCTCTGGCCGCATGAACGTCGGTCAGGGCGGATGGGAGCAGGCCAAGCGTGACTTCCATGCTTTCTCGCTCAATGATCCGGCTTGTCTTGATGCCATGCGCAAGTGGTTCACCAATACCGGTGAAGTGCTGGACCCGCACACTGTTATTGGGGTCGAGCATGCGGCTCAGTTTGGGCGCGATGGTGTGCCGGCAGTGGCGCTTGCAACGGCTCATCCGGCCAAGTTCCCAACGGCGGTCGAACAGGCTTTGGGCCTTACGCCAGAATTGCCAGCCCACCTCAGCGATCTCTACGAACGAAGTGAACGCTTCACCTCGCTGCCAAACCAGTTAAAAGAGGTGCAGCAGCATGTTCGTTCGCACCGGAGCACCACTTGATGTCTTCGGTTTCCGCACGGCCTGCGGGGAGGTTTTTTGAGCGTTAAGATCAGTCAACTCGACAACGGCCTCCAGGTCGTTACCGACCCTATGGATGGGGTGGAGTCTACGGCTCTGGGCCTGTGGTTTAAGGTTGGTGCACGCTATGAGACCGCGGAGCTCAGCGGCATGGCGCACTTCATTGAGCATATGCTGTTCAAGGGAACGGAGCGGCGTTCTTCGTTTTCAATCAGCGAAGAAATCGAAGCCACGGGTGGCTATCTGAACGCTTATACCAGCCGCGAAAATACGGCCTTTTATGCTCGGATGCTCGCGCAGGATACCGAACTGTGCATGGATGTTCTCGCCGACATTCTTCAACACTCGCGTTTCGACGAAACCGACATCCGGAGAGAACAGACGGTAATCAGCCAGGAAATTGCCCAAGCAGATGATGCACCCGATGACGTGGTTTTCACCGATTTTCAGTCCCAGGCCTTTGCCGGGCAGGGGTTGGGGCAATCCGTTCTGGGCTCGCAGAAGACCTTGAGCAACATCACACGCGATAACGCCTTGGATTTCTGGCGCTACCACTATCGCCCCGACAAAGCGATATTGGTGGCCAGTGGCGGGGTTGATCACGACGCTTTTGTAAAGATGGCGGAACGCCTGTTTTGGCCAGATCTTGGGGAACGCGGCCCGCGTGAGATGCCACCTCCGGCCCGCTACACAGGCGGCGTGACGCTCAAGAATCGGGCGCTGGAGCAAGTTCATACCGTTTTGGGCTTTGAAGGCGCGTCAGTGACCGATCCGCGTTATTTTGCCAGTGCGGTGCTGTCGACTTTGTTAGGTGGCGGGTCGTCTTCACGGCTGTTTCAGGAAATCCGCGAAAAGCGGGGCTTGGCCTATCACGTGGGCGCGCACACGTCGGGCTATGCGGATACGGGGCTGTTCTCGGTTTATGCTGGAACCGCACCGGAGACCGAAGCCGAGTTGCTGTCCGTGCTGATTGATGAATTCAAACGCCTGGTCGATACCAAGGTGCCTGAACTCGAACTCGAGCGTGCGCGCGCGCAAATTCGCGCATCTGTGCTTATGGGGCGCGAAAGTACATCAAGCCGCGCTGAAGATGCCGCGCAGCAAATGCTGGTCTACGGCATTCCGCGAACCGTCAGCGATCTGATTGGTCAGCTGGATGCGGTGGATGCGGATGCCATTCAACGCGAAGCCGAGCTGATGTTGAAAGGCCCTGTGACCTTGTCTGCTGTGGGGCCGCTGTCTGATGCCGATGCGCTCTACGACATCAACCAGCAGCTCCACTAGTTAAGCAGATTAACTGTCGCGCAGGATAACGGCCTGAGCGCAGATAGTTTTGCCGTCGACAGATGTGACGCTAGGATCACCGTAGAGCATGTATCCATCGTCGAGCGCTTTTGACACTTTCTCGCAAAACTCTCGAGTGTCTGGGCCCGTGAGCAGTCGGTAAGCCAGTTTCGGCTTGGCAGCGGCTTCTTCGGTTGCTGGCCTGATGGTCTCGATACGGTACTGCGCCGTTGCGTCATCCACCGTGGACCATGCCATTTCCTGCCACTTGGATTCTGCGTCAGCGTAGTTGGCAAAAGGACCATAGCGCTCTGGCACGCCGGCCCATTCCTTGAAGGACGTATCCTTGAACGTACCGCCAATAACCCAGTAAGAGCCAGCAGCACCAACCTCGACGTTTTCTTCTTCGATGTGAAAATGCGCGTTGCAGTCATCGACCGTTTCCCAGGCCAGTCGCTGCCATTCCTTAAGCGCCTTGTCGTAGTCGTCAAACGGACCTTCGCGGACTTCGGTGGTGCCTTCTGCGAGGTTCTTGAAAGCGGTGGATTCATACTCCCCGCCTACGACCCAGAATTGACGCATGGTTCTTGTCTCAACAGTTTATTGATGTTGGACAGAGGTTTAGCTGGGGCAGGGCCGGATGTCATCGGCGAAGCTGGTAAGTCAGGCGTGACCACCGATGGAGGCAAGCTGACCAGGATCGATCCCCAACTTGTTGATCGCCTGTTTCCAAGCCGGCTCGTTCTCAGACACGAAAATCAGCTCATGATCCGGCTCGATGCTGATCCACGCATTGGCCTCGAGTTCCTGTTCCAGCTGTCCCGGTGACCACTGGGAGCAGCCAAGAGCGATCAGGTAGTTTTCCGGACCAATGCCCTCAGCAATATCGCGCAGGATCTCTACGGCAGTGGTCAAGCAGACTTCGTCGGTGACTTTGATGGTGGTGTCATGCGTGTAATCGGGTGAATGCAGCACGAACCCGCGCTGCTCCTGCACGGGTCCGCCGCGCGTCACTCGACCACGTGGTGGGACTAACGCGTCAATGGACAGGTTTTCCAGAACTTCGGTAAAGGTCAGGGCGTGATGAACGTGGTTCACAACAACGCCCATAGCGCCGTCTTCACCATGCAAACACATGTAAATCACGGATTTCTCGAACAGAGGATCACCCACATGCGGCGTCGCGACGAGCAACTTGCCCTGCAGCCCATAGGGCGTATTGGTGATCGAAAACTCTGGGTCAGTCGTGAAATCTTCCATGCTCCTAAGACTAGGGGACCATCAGCGGGTGTAAAGGCGCAAATGGGTGGCAAAGTGTTTCACAACCTTTCACACCTGTGGATGGTCACAATACACGCGCTGATCAGATGGACGTGATGCGACAGGAGCGCGAAAATTGCTTAAGGGATTGGTCAGAGACGACGATTCAGCTCTTTAATGAGTTTTCTATGCAATTCTTTCAGTCTGGCAGGGGATTTATGACCACACTTCAGCGTATCTGGCTCGGTTTTATCACCGCCGCCGCGCTTGCCTTTAGTGCTCCAGCGACTTTGGCAAACGCCGATGCTTCCTTTTGGATGCAAGGCGTTCAGTCCGAAGTCCGGGTGATTTCACCGTTCACGGCAACCGGCGAAGATCAAGCAACGATACCGCTGGGGCTTGAGTTCAAGATGAACGATGGCTGGCACATTTACTGGCGCAACCCCGGTGAAGCCGGCTTGCCCCCGGTTTTGGATCACGGGCAGTCACTGAATGTGCAGGACGTCGCCTTCGATTGGCCTGTCCCGGTTCGGGATGTGCAGTACGGCATCGAAACCTTTGTCTACAAAGATACAGTGGTTCTTCCGCTCGAGGTCACGTTGCAGGAGCCTGGTCAGCCGCTGGATTTGCGGGGTCGGGTCGATTTTCTGATTTGTGCAGAGGTTTGCATTCCAGACGCCGTCGATGTTGCTTTCAGCTTACCCGGCGGCCCCGCCCAGATTGCTCCTGACGAAGCGGCGGTGCTCAACACCTTTGAAACCCGAGTTCCGACAGAAAACGGCGGTGCCGTGGGTTTGACGGTGGAAAAGATCGTTTTCGAGCCCGGTACAGACCCCAGCAACCCGGCTGTTGTCGGTCATTTGATGACCAATCTCCGGTCCATCTTTGCCATGGAAGCACCCGATGTATTTGCGGAAGTGCCCGAAGGTTACTTCGTGCGGCAACCGGCTGTCACTTTATCCGAAGACGCCATGACCGCGACGGTGCGTTCCCCCGTTTTCCGAGAAAACTGGGCGACCGAAACTCTGGAAACAGCGTCATTCAAGATCACTGTTGCGGACGGTATCAGAGGTATTGAGTTGGAGCCGTTCAACCTGCTGGACGGTTTCAACGCTGGCGGCTTGAGTGTCGAAAGCGTGAGAACCGCTGCTGCGCCGCTGGATATCTCGCCAGCCAACCTGCTTCTTATGCTGCTGTTGGCTGTTATTGGTGGCTTCATCCTGAACTTCATGCCCTGTGTTTTGCCGGTGCTGTCGCTCAAAATGTTCTCCGTTGTTTCCCATGGGGGGCAGGCGGACGCGAAAATCAGGCTCTCCTTTGCTGCTACGGCTGCTGGGATATTGGTGAGCTTTTTGGCTCTTGCTTTGGTTTTTGCCGGTCTGAAGTTGGCTGGAGCATCCTTCGGATGGGGCGTTCAGTTTACCCAACCCGCTTTCATTCTGGTGCTACTGGCGGTTCTTCTGGGCTTTGCTCTGAACCTGTTTGGGCTCTTCGAAATTCCGAACATTCCCGGTTTGGGCGGTCTGGGGGCAAACCAGCGCGGTTTTTTGGGTGACTTTACCTCCGGGGTTCTTGCGACGCTGCTGGCGACGCCCTGTTCCGCGCCTTTCCTCGGTACGGCAATCGGTTTTGCGCTGGCTGCGCCGGTTGCGATCCTGATTTTGATTTTCCTGTTTGTCGGTGTCGGTTTGGCGCTTCCCTACTTCGCTGTCATTGCATTCCCAAAGCTCGCTGCAGTGATGCCCAAGCCGGGCCGATGGATGCTGCGCCTGCGGCAGGTTTTGGGTCTCGCGCTGGTCCTGACAGCTGTTTGGCTGCTTGGTGTTTTGCTGAAGCAATGGGGCGTGAGCTCTGACTGGCGCTGGCTCGCGGCGCTGGCAGCTGGCGCTGCTTTCGCCATTGGTGCTTATTTCTCCAAGTGGCGTACAGCCGGGATCGGGGCCGCAGCAGCGCTTGTCCCACTCGCCGCAGTGATCATCGCAAGCCCACAGGCCGCTGTGAGCAAAGACGCGATTTTCCAGCCTTTCAGTGAAGCAGCCCTTCAGGCGGCACTGGATGATGGAAAGACTGTTTTTGTCGACGTAACTGCAGACTGGTGTCTGACGTGCAAAGCCAACAAAGTCCGCGCGATAAACGTGGAAGACGTCAAAGCAGAACTTGGGAAAAACACGGTTGTTGCTTTGCAGGCTGATTGGACGACCTACGACCCGTCGATCACCACTTACCTGTCGTCTCTGGGGCGTCGTGCCATTCCTTTTGACGCCGTTTACAGCGGCAAGACGGGAGAGGTTGAGGTTCTGCCAGAGCTGCTATCTGCGAACGACGTACTGGAAGCGCTTGATCGCGCGCGCTGAATGAACCACTTCTGAGGCATCTGTATACACCCTAGAAAAAGAGATGCCTCAGATGACCATCAAAGTTGGCGACGCGCTTCCTGATGTAACGGTTAAAACGTGGGATGACGGTCCGGCCGACCTGTCTATTGGCGAGCTGACTGCGGGCAAGACCGCTGTCATTTTCGGCCTGCCAGGTGCCTTTACCCCAACCTGCAGCATTCGGCATCTGCCGGGCTTTGTGGACAACATCGACGCCCTCAAAGCCAAAGGCGTTGAGCTGATTGCCGTTCACTCCGTCAACGATCCACACGTGATGAACGCGTGGAACAAGCAGCAGGGTTCCGAAGAGATCGAGACCATTGCTGACTGGAACGCCGATTTTGCCAAAGCCCTGGGTGTCGATGCGGATATGTCCCGCAGCGGTCTTGGTGTTCGCGCCAAGCGCTATGCGCTGATCGTTAAGGACGGTGAAGTCACCTACTTTGGCGAAGGCGATCTGGATGTTTCCGGCGCTGAGGCTATCCTCGAGGCACTTTAACCCCGACCGGGCATGGCGTTGCGGGCAAGCTCGTCACAGCGTTCGTTTTCCGCGTGACCAGCGTGCCCTTTCACCCACTTCCATTCGACAGTATGCCGGGAGCGGGCTTCATCGAGGGCTTTCCACAAGTCCTCGTTCTTTACCGGCTTCTTTTGCGAATTTTTCCACCCGCGCTTCTTCCACCCGTCAATCCACGATGTAATGCCATCCTTGACGTAGGTGCTGTCCGTGGTCAGCACGATCTCACAAGGCCGCTTTAGCGCATTGAGCGCTTCAATCGCAGCTGTGAGTTCCATGCGGTTGTTCGTCGTTTCCGCTTCACCGCCAGAGAGCTCTTTTTCCGTATCGCCATAGCGCAGGATAGCGCCCCAGCCGCCCGGTCCCGGGTTTCCGCTACAGGCACCATCGGTGAAGATTTCGACCACAGCCATCAAACGACGTCCCGCAACTCAAACGGCACGTTGAAGATGACGTTTTCCTCGCGGACGACTTCGAGATTGACGGTAACGTCGAAATCCTGTCGCAGCGCATCGAGGATTTCTTCAACCAGAACTTCAGGGGCAGAGGCCCCCGCCGTGAGGCCGAGCGTGT
Organism: Alphaproteobacteria bacterium; assembly: GCA_049612785.1. Lineage (GTDB taxonomy): Bacteria > Pseudomonadota > Alphaproteobacteria > UBA7985 > UBA7985 > UBA7985. The sequence goes on from JBMZBW010000019.1 coordinate 6,850, forward strand.
TGACGTCGGACAAATCAAGCTCAGAAACATCGGTTCCCCGCTGCACAAGAAACGCCTTTGCCACCCCAGCCTGTTTTGCGACGTCTACCAGCCGGTTCGAGTTGGAAGAATTTGGTGCACCAACAACCAGAAAACCCTCGCAGCCGGGCGCGATGATTTTGACGGCTTCCTGCCGGTTTGTCGTGGCATAGCAAATGTCGCCAGCTTTAGGCTCAGTGATCGCGGGAAAACGCTGCTTCAGGGTTTCAATCACGTCAGCTGTGTCATCAACCGACAGCGTGGTCTGGGTCACATAAGCGAGCCCACTGCCGTCTTCATCATCCGCCACGTCAAGCTTCGCAACATCTTCCGGCTGGCCAATCAGGGACACGGCCCCGGCAGGAAGTTGACCCAGCGTGCCGATGACCTCTGGATGCCCCTCATGCCCGATCAGGATGACCCGCTTGCCGGCACCATGAGCGCGATCGGCCTCTCTGTGCACCTTGGACACCAGTGGACAGGTCGCATCGACAAAGTGCAGGTTCCTGCGTTGGGCTTCAGCCGGTACCGACTTTGGCACGCCATGGGCGGAAAAGATGACAGGACGGTCGTCGGGCGCTTCGGTCAATTCATCAATAAAGACAGCGCCCTTGGCCTCCAGCCCCTCAACCACAAAGCGGTTGTGAACGATCTCATGCCGGACATAGACCGGCGGGCCGTATTTCTTTAATGCCAATTCAACAATATCGATGGCACGAACAACGCCGGCACAGAAACCGCGCGGCGCGGCAAGCTTAACCGTCAGGTTGGGTTTGGTGGTGCTCATGGGGACTGATCCTTCATCACTGTCCCTCAAATAGAATCTCAAGCGCCACTAAGCCAGTGCTGTGCGACGGAAAGATAGCGCCTCTGCAATGTGCAAGCGTTTTATTCTGTCCTCGTTTTCCAGATCAGCGATGGTACGGGCCACCCGCAAAAGGCGGTGAAATCCGCGTGCAGAGAGGTTCAACTGTTCCGCTGCGTCCGCGATTAAAGCCTGGCCATCTGGTTCCAGCTCACAGTGCTTTTCCAGCAGATCCCCTTCGAGCGACGCATTGACGGGCGGCTTATTGAGCAGGTTTTTGCTGCTTTGACGGTTGAAGCGTTCTGCCTGCCGCGCGCGAGCCTGCTGAACCCGCGCTGAGATTTCTGAGGTGCCTTCACGGGCCGGGGCCAGCGTCAGGTCCATGGCGGATACAGCAGGGACTTCCAACACCAGATCAATGCGATCGTAAAGCGGACCGCTGATTTTTGCCTGATAGTCCTGCCCGCACTTCGGCGCGCGAGAACAGGCGCGAGACGGGTCGGCAAGGTAGCCGCACCGACAGGGGTTCATGGCGGCGATCAGCTGAAAGTGCGCTGGATAGGTCACGTGCGCGTTGGCGCGGGATACGGTGACGGTGCCGGTCTCAATGGGCTGACGCAGGGCTTCCAGAACGCGGCGGTCGAACTCAGGCAGTTCATCGAGGAACAAAACGCCCAAGTGAGCCAGCGTCACTTCACCCGGCTTTGCTTTGGTACCGCCACCGACCAAAGCAGGCAGGCTCGCCGAATGGTGAGGATCCCGATAGGGTCGCGTCGTGACCAGCCCTTCTTCGGTAAGCGTTCCGGCCAGAGAATGAACCATGGTCACCGAAAGCGCTTCTTCTGCGTTAAGAGGCGGGAGAAGGCCGGGCAGACGCGCCGATAGCATGGACTTTCCTGCCCCCGCCCCCGCCCCATGAGATGATTCATGAGGGAAAGCAGGGTCTTTGGCGCGATGATGTCGAGGTTATCGCCTGCCCACGCAGCCTCTGTTCCTTGTGCTTCTGGACAGATGAAGCTCAGGTTTTGGCGGTTGGCGTGAATAGCCGCGGGGAGCGCGCCCAACACGGGGCTGATCGATCCATCCAGTCCCAACTCACCCATGGCCAGCATCCCGTCCAGACTATCGGGCGGCAACACCTCCATCTCGACCAGAAGAGCCAACACAATCGGCAGGTCAAAGTGTGTTCCCTCTTTGGACAGATCAGCGGGCGCGAGATTAATCGAGACATGCGCGGGCGGTTGCATGAGCCCCAGTGAGGCAAGCGCCCCGCGGACACGCTCCTTACTTTCACCGACGGCGCGTTCAGGCAGCCCTACGATGTTGACCTTGGGTAACCCGCTTGTCATCAGCACTTGGACCTCAACCGTCTGAACGTCGAGACCCTGAAAGGAAACAGTTTTAATATGAGCGACCATTCAGGTGGACTAGCACCTTTTGCGTGTGGTCGCGATACCTAACTCACTTTAGCCAGCGGGCGACTGTCCGTGGTTCGCAGGGCAAACCAAGCCACGCCACAGGCAAAAAAGACGAAGAGGCCGGCAAACACGCATTGGGTGGAATAACTGATCCCCCAGTCTTTCAGCGCGCCCATGATCAGTGGACCGGAAGCAGACACGAAAACCACCGCTGTGGTGCTCAACGTCCGCACTTTACCCAAATGCTGCACGCCATAGAGTTCAGGCCAGAGGGTGTTGAACGTCGTCCCATAGAACGCCACGGCGATAGCCAGCAGAAACAGGCAAAGCATCATCGCTGCAAAGGGTGTGAGCGCGCCGAGCAGCAGCAAGCCCAGACCAAATGGCAGCAGCGAAAACGGGAACAGTCGTGTTGCCGTGAACTTGTCTACCATCCATCCAGCGACCGGGTTCAAGGCAAAGGCCGCAATGGGATAGAAGCCCCAGTAGTAGGGCCATAGCTCGGGGTTCCAGCCCTTTTCCTCCAGCACGGAGACGATGTGGAAGAAAAGCCCGGTAAAGATACCCGACTGCGCGAGCAGCATGGGCACAATCAACCAAAACCGAACGTCACGCAGCACTTCACCACGCGTCCATTGCCGCCGTCGAGAACCAGGCTGCGCAGCCAGCACTCGGGCGTCATCAGCCAATCGCGCTTGCAGAGCGGCATTTCGTGCCGGCATGTCACGCAGAAGAAAGGGCAGAACAGGGAAGACACTCAGAGCAATCAGGCATGCCATGACAGCAAAAGCACCGCGCCAGCCAATATCAATCTCAAACATCGCGAGCGCCGGTGGCAGCGCCAGTTGACCGATCAGAAGTGAAGCAAAAAGGGGCAGCACCAACTCGCCAGCGGAATAGGCAACGCCCATAAGCCCCGTCGCGCGACCCTTGAAGCGGTCATAGTAGCGGCCCATGCTGGCATTCGCGACGTGCCCCATCAACGCCTGACCAAATTGCCGGAGCAAGAAGAACGATAGCAACAGGAAGATCCAGTGCGGCGTTGCGGCCATGGTCAATCCGGCGATGACAGCACCCAACACAACGATTCCGCTGATCCGACCGAGCGGCATTCGGTCTACCAGCCCGCCAGACCAGAGAATCAGCAGACCGCTGGCAAAGGTTGCAAGGCCGTAAATGCGACCATACTGGCCGTCTGTCAGGGAAAAGGCTTCACGCAGTTCTGCACCGAAGAAACCGATCAGATAGGTTTGGCCAATACCAGACCAGAACACCAGCGACGCCCCAAAGCCAACAAACCGGATGTCTGGCCACCCCAGCTCATGCCAATGCGCTGGATCCCAGTTCTGCGGCTTCATCAGGCAAAACGTCTTTCGATGGCGTCCCAGATCAAGGCGGGACCATCAGTGCCGTCGAAGCGCTGAAGCTCCTGCAAACCGGTGGGAGAGGTCACGTTGATTTCAGTCAGGCTGTCCCCAATCACATCGATCCCGACAAAGATCAGATCGCGTGCTTTCAGCACGGGACCAAGCGCATCACAAATATCGCGTTCTCGATCTGTCAGCTTCACGGGTTCTGCGCGTCCGCCGACGTGCAGGTTGGCACGGGCTTCCCCAGCAGCAGGAATGCGATTGATCGCGCCAATGGGTTCACCATCGACCAGAATAATCCGCTTATCGCCTGCTCGGATGGCAGGAAGGTAAGCTTGGATCATCAGTTGCTCTCGCGATGTCAGCAGCAGTGTTTCAAGCAGGGAGGTCAGGTTCTCATCATCGGGTTTGAGGTGAAAGACACCGGCTCCGCCGTTCCCGAACAGCGGCTTGACGATGATGTCGCGGTATTCATCGCGGAAAGCGGTGATGTCTTGGACATTCCGACTGATCATCGTTGGCGGCATGAATTCCGCAAATTCAGTGACGAAGATCTTTTCCGGTGCGTTGCGCACGTGGCCCGGGTGATTGACGCAAAAGGTTTTGCCGTCTCCAACCCCGTGAATGCTTTCCAGCAGATGCGTTGCGGCGATGTACTGCATGTCAAACGGCGGGTCTTGGCGCATGAGCACCACATCGCTTTCCATGCCCAGCTCGATGGAGCGCGCGTCGCCAAAGGTTGCGTGGTTGCCGTACTCCCGCTGAACCGTAACTGGCCGTACATGAGCGCTGATGGTTCCGCCCCGGTAGGTCAGTGCATCGGGGTGGTACTCCATCATGGCATGCCCTCGGCGCTGGCCTTCGAGCATCAAAGCAAAGGTGGAGTCAGCGTCTATGTTGACGCTTTCGAGGGGGTCCATCTGGACCGCAATGCGCAAAGCCATGCTTACCTTCCCTTTGGGTCAAGTGCTGGCCCATCAATTCAACTGACTGCGCACCTCGTCAAGCAGCGACTGCACGCGAATGGACAATGCAGGCTCCTGCATTGTTTCAACGGCGTTCTCAAACGCCAGAACCGCAGCCCGCAAATTGCCCAGACGTTGATGGATCAACCCCGTCTCCTGCCAGAACACGCCGTTGCCCGGCTCGAGCAGCAAAAGGCGTTCGAGGACGAGGACTGCGTCTTCCAGTCGGCTTTCCCGCAGGGCGCGGATTTTCAGATTGTTCTGCATGCGGATCAGAACATCCCGGTCGCGGACCTTGCGTGTGAAAGACAGATCCATCTCTGCTGCCGGGCCGTGGAATCGCTTCAGCGTCGTGCGAAGATCTTGTGGTTCAAGGATACGGGCGTCGTTGAAAGGATCGAAAATCGAGGCGCTCAGTGGTGTGATCAGCCGCAGCAAAAAGTGTCCGGGGAAATTCAATCCTTCAATATCGAAACCGCAACAGCGCGCCAGGTGGATGTACAGAAGACCCAGACTGACCGGCAGACCACGTCGATTGCTGATAACCGAGACAATATCAGCGTTCTCAGAGGCGTCGTAGTTCTGGGTCGCTCCAACGAATTCGCCCCGGTCCTGCATGATCTGGCAGAGCCAGTCGATCTGCTCTTCCGCAGGTGGTGGGCCATCATAGACAGCGACCCATTCGCCGGCGGCACGGGAAAGTTCATTCATCTGTTCAATGACGGCTTCGAAATCGGGTAAAGCGGTATTGGTCTGAACACGCGCTAAAGCCGCGATATCAAGAGCCGCCTGCAAGATTGGAAACTCGCCTGCTGAGGACTTGCCATGTGTCCGAATGCGCGAAACCAGCTCCCGCTCGGCAATGGGCGGAACAGTCAGCGGCTGAGGCACTTTGAATTCGGTCATGGCCATTCCCGTTTCTGGCTTCTTTTCGTTGTTTGCTTAGGCACGGATCAAGTCGTCCATGCCCCTTCGATATGCTGCAGTTTTTGATTCGCGCCAACGAGTATCGCATCGAATCTGAAGAAGTATTGCGGCTCGAAAGCGTTTTCACGGATCCAAATTTGAGCGGCGTTGGCAATGCGCCTCTGTTGAGCAAATCCGATCCTCTGACGGGCGGCGTCAATTGTTTTGCTGGTCTTTACTTCGACGAAAACAATCATCTTCCCTTTGCGGACAATCAGGTCGATTTCACCAATTTTGCAGGACCAGTTGGTTTCCAGAATGTCGTAGCCCTGTTCCAGAAGGAAACGCTGCGCAGCAGCCTCTCCGCCTTGACCGACAAAATTATTGACTTGTGCATGCCAGGGTTTCATTGCGCCCTCCCTGCAAATCACTCGCCTTTTTGGAGAGCTAATGCACGCTGATACACGTCACGTTTGGGCAGATTCAATGCTTTTGCGACTTCAGCGGCAGCATTTTTGACCGATAGGGTCGTCAGGGCCGCGTTAATGGCTTCGTCCAATTCTGCTTCACTGGCTGGCTCTGGGGGTGGTGGGGAGCCGATGCAGATGCAGATTTCCCCTTTAGGCGGGCCTGCCTGCTGGTAATGCTCAGCGAGGGTCTTGAGCGTTCCGCGCCGGGTTTCTTCAAACTGCTTGGTCAGTTCCCGCGAAACAGCAGCTGGTCGATCACCCAGCACTTCGGCCATATCCGTCAGCGCCGCAGCCAACCGATTGGGTGATTCGTAGAAAATGAGGGTCGCTGTGACTGCAGCCAACTCCTCTAGCCACTTCTTGCGCCCAACAGTTTTCGCCGGTGCAAAGCCGGCGAACAGGAACCGATCCGTTGGCAATCCACTAAGCTGCAGCGCCATCAGAGCGGCGTTAGCGCCGGGAACCCCCGTCACCTCAAAACCGGCTGCAATGACAGCGCGCACTAATCGATATCCGGGGTCAGAAATCAGTGGCATCCCCGCGTCAGAAACCAGCGCCACGGTTTGACCGTCCCGCAGACGCTGGACGATGCCGTCAATCATCTGATCTTCGTTATGGTCGTGAAGGGGAACCAGCCGCGTGTCGATCCCAAAGCGGGTCGTCAGCTTGCGGGTAACGCGGGTATCCTCGCACAACACGACATCAGCTGCATTCATGGCTTCAACACCGCGGGGCGCCATATCGCCAAGGTTTCCGATGGGAGTGGTTACAAGGATCAGCATAACTTAGGACTGCAGGTAGCGAGCCAGCGCGTCAATAACCGGACGGCCATCATCGGTGACTTTTAGAATGTTGTTATTGGTGGTGAGCAAACCCTCGCTTTCCAGTTTTTCCAGATGGGCTGCGTTCAAGGGGGATTGAGCGAGAGCCTCGTAGTGGCGAAGCGGCATGCCTTCAGACAGCCTCAAGCCAAAGGGCAGGGCTTCGGCCAGTTGATCTTGGGGACTGAGAACGTCGTTTGTGACCGTCGCGTGTCCCAACTCGCTCTCGACATGATCGAGCCAAACGCTGGGTGCCCGATGCTGGCGTGTGGCCATTTTTGCGCTGTTTGCGGTTAACCGACCATGGGCGCCCGGACCAATGCCTATGTAATCCTGATAGGCCCAGTAGAGCCGATTGTGTTGGCTCTCGAAACGCGGCTCCGGCGCGTGGTTGCTCACTTCATACCCGTGGTACCCCGCGTTTGATAAGATTTGCCGTGTGGCAAGGTAAAAGTCAGCTGTGTCGTCTTCACTTTTTGGCTGGATCACACCTTTCCGAGTGAGCTGCTCAAAGATGGTGTTGGGTTCAATGGTGAGCTGATACAGCGAGATGTGGTTGGGCTTCAGGGCCAAAGCTTGAGCCAATTCGTCCTGCCAATCCTCAAAAGATTGCCGAGGTCGGGCGTACATCAGGTCAAAGCTGATATTGTCGAAAGCATTGCGGGCAACCTCCAGCGCTCTCAGCGCTTCTTCCACGCTATGCTGTCGACCAAGTGCAACCAGAGCCGGATCTCTCAGGCTCTGCACACCAAGCGAAAGCCGGTTTACGCCCGCGTCTCGATAGGCGGAAAAACGATTGGCATCGGTGCTGGTTGGGTTGGCTTCGAGGCTGATTTCGATGTCGTTTCGAAACCCGATTTCTCTCTGAGCGGCTTCGATGACTGCGTGAACCGTTTCCGCCCTCATCAAAGACGGCGTGCCGCCGCCAAAGAAGATTGACGTAAGCTTCCGCCCTTGGGCCAGCGGCGCAAAATAGTGCAGCTCCCGCACCAGCGCGCTGGCCCAACGCTGGTGGTCGGTGGGGTCGTCTGCCCCAACTTCGTGAACATTAAAATCGCAGTATGGGCAGCGCTTCTGGCAGAAGGGCCAGTGAACATAAAGACCGAGTTTGAAGTCTTCCGCCGCGATCATTCAGCAAAGCAGGCCGCAACAAGTTGCTCAAACGCATGGGCGCGATGGCTCATGGCGTGTTTCTTGGCTGGATCCATTTCGCCAAAGGTCTGGCTAAACCCTGTCGGCACGAAGATTGGGTCGTAACCAAAGCCGTTTTCACCCGTTGGCGGGAACTTCAAAGCGCCGCCAATGGTGCCCAGAAACGTCTCGTCGTGACCATCCGGCCAAGCGAGCGTCAGGGCGCAGACAAACATGGCTTCGCGGGATGGGTTGTCCCCCAGCTCTTCCCGAACCCGGTTCATGGCAAGGGTAAAGTCCTTGTCCGGCCCCGCCCAACGCGCTGAATAGATCCCCGGTGCGCCATCGAGTGCGCTCACAGCGAGGCCACTGTCATCTGCAAGGGCAGGCAGATTTGCCGCTTTCGCTGCTGCATGAGCTTTGAGCCGCGCATTCCCTTCGAACGTCTTTTCGGTTTCTTCCGGCTCTGGCAAGCCAAGTTCGCCCGCTGAGACCACTTCAATGCCGAAGGGCTGCACCAGTTCAGCGATTTCAACGACTTTGCCGGGGTTGTGGGTTGCGAGAACCAGTTTCGGTTCCTTGAACAAACGCGCCATGGTTTCTTAGCCCTCCAGAGCTTTGTTCTGGGCTTCAGCAATATCAGCAATGCCCTTCTTTGCCAGTGCCAGCAGAGCCATGAATTCGGTCTGAGCAAAGGGCGTCTCTTCGGCTGTTGCCTGGATTTCTACAATCCCACCGTCGGCAACCATGACGAAATTCGCATCGGTTTCCGCGCTGCTGTCTTCATCATAGTCCAGATCGAGCAAGGCGGTTCCTTCGCAAATACCGCAGGAAATCGCCGCGAGCTGGCCCGTCATGGGACTTTCCTTGAGCATGCCAATTTTCGCCAAGTGCTTGAACGCCATCTGCAAGGCGACATACGCGCCTGAGATTGATGCTGTCCGCGTGCCACCGTCGGCTTGCAGAACGTCGCAATCCACTTTGATCTGGACTTCTGGCAGCTTGTTCAGGTCGACGACCGCCCGCAGGGAGCGACCAATCAGGCGCTGGATCTCCTGCGTTCGTCCCGACTGCTTACCCCGCGCCGCTTCTCGGCCCATGCGCTGGTCAGTGGACCTTGGCAACATACCGTATTCCGCCGTGATCCATCCCTTGCCCGTGTTCCGCATCCATCCGGGAACAGAATCTTCGACCGTGGCGGTTACCAGGACTTTGGTATCGCCAAAGCTGATGATGCAGGAACCTTCAGCATACTTGTTGACGTCAGTTTCGATGGTGATGTCACGCATCTGATCAACAGCGCGGCCAGAAGGGCGGGAGTAGGACATGGTGAACTTCCTGTTCGAATTGGGGAGTGCTGTCATCCTCGCAGAATGACCTGAAGCTTTGTTGTCGCAGATAATGGCTTAATTCGGAACTCTCCTCTCTCGAACCACAGTCACCCGGTTCCCGCAGCTTTTATCAAGCACCAGCGCCGTTGACCTATTTGTAAGCCGTTCATACATAAGCCTCATGAGCCAAAACGCCCCAAATGCTGCGACATCGTCGCTGTTATCGCTGTCAGAACGCGCACAAAGCGTGATGCGGAGCGTTGTCGCGCAGTACATGGAAACAGGCTCTACCGTGTCCTCCAGGTTCATTTCCAAACTACCGGGATTTGAGTTGTCGTCCGCTTCCATCCGCTCAGTGATGCTGGATCTCGAAGAAGCGGGTCTACTCTATGCGCCCCATACCTCAGCGGGCCGCATGCCCACGGAAGCCGGTCTGCGGCTGTTTGTTGAAGGTCTGCTGGAGCAAAACAATCTCAGCGATGACGACCGTTCAGATATCGAGGTGCAGTGCCAAGTAGCGGGTCGGTCTGTCGATGCCGTTCTTGCGGATGCTTCCGGCGTGCTCAGCGGGCTTTCGTCCTGTGTTGGTCTGGTCGTTGCCCCGACGGTGGAAGAGCCCATCCGACATATCGAATTTGTCCCCCTGTCGCCCGGACGTGCGCTGGTGGTTCTGGTTTTTGAGGGCGGACATGTTGAGAACCGCTTATTGGAATTGCCGCTCGGGGTGGGTAGCGATGCCCTGATACGTGCCGGCAATTTCCTCTCTGCGCGATTGGCGGGGAAAACCCTTGATCAGGCCCGCTCCAGCATTTCAGCTGAGGTCAACTCCAACCGCGCCGAAATCGACCGCCTGACCGCATCCATTGTGGAAGCTGGATTGGCGACACCGGGTAAGGATGCCAAGGATGGTGTCCTGATCGTTCGGGGGCAGTCCAATCTGCTCAAAGACGTGCGACAGTTGGAAGAGCTGCACAAAGTCCAGACGCTGTTTCAGGCTTTGGAGACAAAAGAGACCATGCTGAAGCTGCTGGAAAGCACGGATACGGCTGAGGGCGTGCAGATATTCATCGGTGAGCAAACCGAGCTCTTTGGTCTGTCCGGTTGTTCTATGATCCTCGCACCTTACCAGAACCAGTCCAATCAGGTCGTGGGTGCCGTTGGTGTCATAGGGCCCATGCATATGAATTACGGGCGAATTATCCCAATGGTGGATTATACCGCCCAGATTGTAAGCCGCGCGCTCGGTAACGCTCCTACTTAAATCGTGTTTCCGCTGTAGCGCCCCCAGAATGAACCGTTGATCGAGGAAGACATTCGTGTCCGACCAAAAGTCCGCCCCCGATATTGATCCAGAAGACATCAAAGCCGCAGAACGCGCTGCGGGCATTGAAACCGTGCCAGATGACGAAGAGCTGCCACCGGAAACAGCGCCAAATGAGCCAACCGCCGACGATATGGTGGTCGAGCTCGAAGCGCAGCTGGCCGAAGCCAAAGCTGATCGCCTGCGTGCCGTTGCTGAAGCCGAAAACACCCGGAAACGGGCTGAGCGGGAAATTGCAAACGTGCGCAAATATGCTGCAGAACCCTTGGCTCGCGATTTTTTGCAGGTTTCGGAATTCATCCGAATGGCCCTGCAAAGCGTGACTGAGGAGCAGGCAGACGCTGATCCATTGCTGAAGAACCTGCGCGTTGGTGTCGCCATGACCGAAAAAACGCTTCTGGATGCGTTCGAGCGCAATCACGTCAAGCAGATCACGGCAAAACCGGGCGATGCTTACGACCACACGTCACACGAAGCCATTTCTCGCGTTGATGCGCCTGAAGGGATCGAACCTGGCCAGATCGTGCAAATGATTGGCGCAGGTTACCGGCTCCATGATCGGTTGATTAAGCCCGCAACAGTCGTGGTGGCGCAGGCACCCGCTGCACCTGCGGATAGTGACGACGAAGAAAGCGCGGAATAGAGCATTCTCATTTGAATTTATGGACGGTTCGGTATGCGCGTAGGGCACCGCTCAGCGCGCTGCAACCATTGCGGCAGGATTTCCAGTCCCTATATCTCCAGATGAAACAGGAACGATAGAAACCGTTCCGCCTAACCAATTTTGTTTTCGCTCAGAGGCCGTGTGGCAAGGGGGAAAACACCTGGAGGGGGCCGGAAGCCGGGGCTTCAATTGAAGACCGGTTCGAGCGTCCGCTGAAGAAAGGAATAAAAGAAGTATGAGCAAAGTCATTGGAATTGACTTGGGTACCACCAACTCGTGTGTTGCAGTCATGGAAGGCTCAAACACGAAGGTGATCGAAAATGCTGAGGGCGCGCGCACCACGCCTTCGATGGTCGCATTCAGCGACGGCGGCGAGCGTCTGGTGGGTCAGTCTGCCAAGCGTCAGGCCGTTACCAACCCGGCACGCACCCTGTACGCGATCAAGCGTCTGATCGGTCGCCGGTTCGAGGACGCGCAGACCGCAAAGCACGCTGAAATGGCGCCTTTCAAAGTTGTTAAGGCTGACAACGGTGATGCTTGGGTCGAAGTGGATGGCGAGAAGTACTCCCCAAGTCAGGTTTCGGCTTTCATCCTCGGAAAGATGAAGGAAACCGCAGAATCCTACCTTGGTGAAAGCGTAACTGAGGCCGTGATCACGGTTCCGGCTTACTTTAACGACGCACAGCGTCAGGCAACCAAAGACGCTGGCAAGATTGCTGGTCTGGAAGTCAAACGGATCATCAACGAGCCGACCGCGGCGGCCATGGCTTATGGCCTTGAGAAAAAAGGTGAAGGCACGATTGTTGTCTATGACCTTGGTGGCGGTACTTTCGACGTTTCGGTTCTCGAAGTCGGCGACGGCGTGATTGAGGTGAAGGCGACCAACGGTGATACCTTCCTCGGCGGTGAAGATTTCGACATTCGCATCATGGATTACCTGGCGGATGAATTCCAAAAGGAAAACGGTATTGATCTGCGCAAGCAGACGGATGCTTTGCAGCGCCTGAAGGAAGCCGCGGAAAAGGCGAAGATCGAGCTTTCTTCTGCCATGGAAACCGAAGTCAACCTGCCGTTCATTACAGCAGATGCAACCGGCCCAAAGCACCTGATGCTCAAGATTTCCCGCGCCAAGTTGGAAGCACTGGTCGATGACCTGCTGCAGCGCACGATGGAGCCGGTTAAGAACGCACTCAAAGATGCTGGCCTGGCGGCTGGTGACATTGACGAGATCGTCATGGTAGGCGGCATGACCCGGATGCCGAAGGTTAAGGAACTCGTGAAGAGTTTCTTCGGCAAGGATCCGAACCAGGGCGTGAACCCGGATGAAGTGGTTGCCATCGGTGCAGCCGTTCAGGGCGGTATTTTCCAAGGCGACGTGAAAGATGTCCTGCTGCTGGATGTAACCCCGTTGTCACTGGGGATTGAAACGCTGGGTGGTCAGATGACCCGCCTGATCGACCGGAACACGACGATCCCGACTTCGAAGGGGCAGACCTTCTCGACGGCAGCGGATAACCAGTCTGCTGTAACGATCCGGGTTTTCCAGGGCGAGCGTCCGATTGCAGCTGATAACAAAATGCTGGGTCAGTTTAACCTTGAAGGCATTCCACCAGCACCGCGCGGCGTGCCTCAGATCGAGGTTACTTTCGACATCGATGCGAACGGGATTGTCTCGGTCGAAGCCAAGGACAAGGGCACTGGTCGCGAGCAGAAGATCACGATCCAGGCCTCCGGCGGTCTTTCCGATGAGGACATCGACCGCATGGTCAAAGATGCGGAAGCAAACGCAGCCGACGACCAGAAGCGTAAGGATCTCATCGAAGCCCGTAACTCGGCTGATAGTCTCGCTTATCAGGCAGAAAAGACCATCAAGGACAACGCCGATAAGATCGACGATGCAGCCAAAGCCGACATTCAGCAAAAGGCAGATGCGCTGAAAGCAGCGTCTTCTACCGAAGATCTGGATGATATTCGCGCCAAGACTGAAGCGCTTTCCGAAGCGATGATGGCTGTTGGTTCAGCGATTTACGGTGACCCGAATGCTGCGGAAGGCGGTGCTGGCTTCAATCCTGAAGACATGGCCGGCGGCGCAGGCATGGGCGACGATGACGTGGTTGACGCTGACTTCGAAGAAGTCAACGACGACGACAAATAACCAACTGCCACCGCATGACCGGCACGGCTCAGGCCCTGCCGGTTGTGCAGCGGAGCGACGGAAGAGGACTTCGAAAAGTCCGCTTCAAGTCTGGAGTGCAGTCCCATGGCAAAACGCGACTACTATGACGTTCTAGGCGTTTCCAAATCCGCTACGGAGAAGGAGCTGAAGTCGGCTTTTCGCAAGCTGGCGATGGAGCATCACCCCGATCGTAACCCCGGTGACGAGGCGGCTGAAAAGACTTTCAAGGAAGTCAATGAAGCCTATGACGCGCTGAAGGATCCGCAGAAGCGCGCGGCCTATGACCAGTTCGGTCATGCAGCCTTTGAGCAGGGCGGTGGCGGCAATCCCTTCGGTGGCGGTGCTGGCGCGGCGGGTTTTGACGGCTTTGGCGATATCTTTGAGGAGATGTTTGGCTCTGCCTTTGGCGGACGTCGGGGCGGTGGTCGCACCCAGCCTGGTCGCGGTTCGGACTTGCAATACAACATGTCGATTAGCCTCGAAGAGGCCTTCGAAGGTAAAACCAGCCAGATCAAGGTTCCCTCGGCAGAGTCCTGCTCGACCTGTTCTGGCTCTGGCGCAAAGCCTGGCACCAGCCCGACGACCTGCGGAACCTGCGCTGGCCGTGGTCGTGTCCGCACGCAAAACGGTATTTTCGCCATGGAGCGCGGCTGTCCCACGTGTCAGGGGCAGGGTCAGGTCATCAGCGACCCCTGCGGTAAGTGTTCCGGTGCGGGCAAAGTCGCCAAGGACAAGCAGCTGTCGGTCAACATCCCCGCTGGCGTTGAGGATGGTACGCGCATTCGGCTGTCTGGTGAGGGCGAGCTGGGGCAGCGTGGCGGGCCTTCCGGTGACCTCTACATTTTCCTGAACATCCGCGATCACGACCTGTTCGAACGCGATGCGCAACATCTGTTCATCTCCATGCCTGTGGCGATTACGACCGCAGCCTTGGGTGGGGATATTGAGGTTCCAAGCATCGACGGTGCGCGGGTTCGGGTGAAGATTCCGGCTGGCGCGCAATCTGGTCAGCAGTTGCGACTGCGCGGAAAGGGCATGTCGATTTATCGTCGGTCCGACCGCGGCGATCTCTACGTTCGGGTCGAAGTGGAAACCCCGACAAACCTGACGAAGCGGCAAAAAGAACTGCTGGAAGAATTCGAGAAAGAGGGGAGCGCCCATTCTCCTTTAGCCTCGAAATTCTTGAATAAAGTTAAAGGTTTCTTCAACGCTGAATAGGCCGGTGCAAACCTGAACTCTCCTGTGTTATACGACAAATTGAATCGTTTTCATGGGAGGGTCACCGATGTTCACAGAGCTCTACACCAAGCAGTTGGCGGGCTACGCAAGCTACCATACCGATGCGCGGAACGAGGCAACGCACTTTATCGGCATCCCGCTGATTGTCATTGGCGTGCTGTTTGTTGCGTCCTGGCCTAAGCTGCTGGGGCTGCCGCTTTCGGTCTACATTTTCATTGCTTTTGCGGTTTTGTGGATGTCGATGGATCTGCTGATCGGCGGCATCGTGGTTCTGCTGGCTCTGCCGTTCCTATTTCTAGGGGTCTTCTGGTACGACCCCACTCTTTCCGTGATGTGGAAGATCATTCTCGCCGTGGGCTTGCAGGTTGTCGGTTGGGGGTTCCAGCTGGTTGGCCACGCCTATGAAGGTCGGCGTCCAGCGCTGCTCGACAATCTGTTTCAAGGGCTGCTCGGGCCTACGTTTTTGGTCTATGAGGTCGTGCATCGTTTTGGCCTGAAGCAGAAACTCAAGAAAGACGTGGATGCTGAGCTGGCCCGTTTGACTCAGTCTTAATCGAGGCTCCTGAAAGTTCCATGATCCGTCGTCTTCTGCCTTGGGCAATCATCGCATTTCTCGCTGCTATCGTCTTTTTCGCCGGGAGCACTTTTTGGAGAGCGTGGCAACTGCCCGAGGTGTTGAGTGCAACGGCAACGGAGACCGTTGACTCTCCGGTTGAGGCGGTTTGGCTGGTCTTGAATACGCCAGGCGTCCTGAAGGAGCGGTTTGACGAGGTTGAGTTCGAGAACATCGTGGAAGATGGCCGCGGGCTGGCGAGCTGGACGTCTCGGCACGAAGACCGAAACTACTACACCCGCTACATTCGAACCCGTGCTGAACAGGCTTCCGGCGATACCCGCTGGGTCTACGCTTACACGATCACGCCTGAGGACGTGCCGGTCCGCACAACGCGAAAAGTCGAAATGTACGACCAGGGGAACGGCACCACAGAAGTCCGCGTCAGTGATGAACTGGTGATTTCAGATCGTCAGTTGCGGATGTGGATGGGCGTGCTGGGGATCGATAGCGGCGTGAAGAATGAACTCAAGGCAATCACGTCACTCGCGGGCGCAGCGGAAGCCGCGCTCTAGGCACTCCGTTGAGAGAGTGAAAGAAAAAAAGGCTCCCGCTTCTGCAGGAGCCTTTGTTGTTTCACCATTAAGAAGCGCGCTGATTAAACGATCTTCATCTCGACCAGCTTTTCCGCAATCTGGACCGCGTTGAGGGCTGCGCCCTTGCGAAGGTTGTCTGATACGCACCAGAACGCCAGACCGTTTTCCGTGGTCGCGTCTTCGCGGATACGAGAGACGTAAACCGCATCCTCACCCGCTGCTTCCTTGGGCGTGACATAGCCCTCGTCCTGACGGTGATCGACGACGACACAGCCTTCTTGTGCGGAAAAGGCTTCACGGGCCTCAGCCGTGGTAATCGGGTTTTCGAACTCGACGTTTGCGGATACGGCGTGGGAGATGAAAACCGGTACACGAACACAGGTCGCGGCGAGCTTGATCTTTGGGTCGAGAATCTTCTTGGTCTCGGCCGTCATTTTCCACTCTTCTTTGGTATTGCCATCGTCCATGAACTTGTCGATGTGCGGAATACAGTTGAAAGCGATTTCCTTGGTCAGCTGCTCTGGCATCACGGGCTCGTTCACGTAAACACCACGGGTCTGACGGAACAGCTCGTCCATCGCTTCCTTACCCGCGCCGGAAACCGACTGGTAGGTTGAGCAGACAACGCGGGTGATCTTCGCCTTGTCATGCAGCGGCTTGAGCGCAACCATCAGCTGGATGGTCGAACAGTTCGGGTTGGCGATGATGTTTTTGCGGTTCGCCTGTGCAGCCCATGGCTCTAACGCGTGCGCATTCACCTCAGGCACGATCAACGGACAATCCGGATCCATTCGGAAATGAGACGTGTTGTCGATGACAATACAGCCTGCGGCTGCGGCCTTTGGAGCGTATTCAGCAGAAACCGCACCACCCGGTGAGAACAGCGCAATGTCCACGTTGCTAAAATCGAAAGTCGAGAGGTCTTCGATCTTGAGAATTTTTTCCTCACCAAAGCTGACTTCCTGACCCGCAGAGCGGCTGGAAGCCACCGCGTGCACCTTGTCCACCGGGAACTGACGCTCGTCGAGGATGGAGAGAATTTCGCGACCGACGTTGCCGGACGCGCCGACCACTGCAACCGTGTAGCCCATGTTTTGTGTTTCCTCGATTAACCGGAGATTGACTTGGAGAGTTCAGCCAGAACGGCATCACCCATGCCGGTACAGCTCGTCAGCGTGGAGCCCGCTGACATGATGTCACCGGTCCGAATGCCAGAACCCAGAACGCGATCCACGGCAGCTTCGAGCAAATCCGCGTCATCGCCCCTGTCCAGCGAGTAACGGAGCGCCATGGCAAGAGAGAGAATGCAGGCCAGAGGGTTGGCCTTGTTTTCACCCGCAATATCCGGTGCAGAACCGTGCACTGGCTCGTAGAGTGCGTGTGATTTGCCGGTTGCTTCGTCTTTGGCACCCAAAGACGCCGAAGGCAGCATGCCCAGAGAGCCTGTCAGCATGGCGGCGACATCTGAAAGCATGTCACCGAACAGGTTGTCCGTGACAATCACATCAAACTGCTTTGGCGCGCGAACCAGCTGCATCCCACAGTTATCGGCGAGGATGTGGTCAAGCTTTACATCGGCGAATTCGTTGTCGTGAACCCACTGCACTTCCTCCTTCCAGAGGATGCCGGATTCCATGACGTTGTTCTTTTCCGAAGAGTGCACGAGGTTTCCACGCTTGCGGGCGAGGTCAAACGCGACGCGAGCAACGCGGCGGATTTCGTAGGTGTCGTACACTTGAGTATTGATCCCGCGACGCTCGCCGTTGGGCAGATCGCTGATCCCGCGAGGCTCACCGAAGTAGACGCCGCCGGTCAGCTCTCGCACAATCATGATGTCCAGTCCGGACACCAGTTCTTTCTTGAGCGACGATGCTTCGGCCAGCGCATCAAAACAGATTGCTGGGCGCAGGTTGGCGAACAGCTCCAGATCCTTGCGCAGTCGCAGCAAGCCGCGCTCAGGGCGCAACGAGAAGTCCAGTGTATCGTACTGAGGACCACCAACGGCCCCAAACAGGACACAGTCAGCGGCAAACGCCTTGTCCATGATCGCATCGGTAATTGGCGCGCCATAGGCGTCGTAGGCTGCTCCGCCCACTTTGTCTTCCGTGATATTCACGTCCAAACCGCGATTTTCGCCAAACCAATCAATGGTGCGTCGAACCTGTGTCATCACCTCCTGACCGATACCGTCACCGGGGAGAACGAGGATGTTGTGAGCCATGTCTATTGGTCCTTGCGTGAAAACATATTCCTTCCTTTTTGTGTATTGCGATGGGGGTGCACTGTCCACGGGTCCAGCCTTGTCTCTGAGGCTGGCCAGCGGCGTTCCATACGCAACACGACCAAAGTCTAAGATTGAGGTAATCACGCATAATTCACTGAAAACACCTAGATTTCGGGGTGATAATTTGGCATTATGCGACCGCTTACGGAGATAGGAGCCATGAGGAGCACGTGAGTGCCTAACCTGAAGAAGCTAGCCGCGTGCTGGTTGACGTTTTTTGCAGTCCTTAACCCTTTTTCCCGGGCAATCGCTCAACAAGAAAGCAACGAAATTCTGGCAGATCTGACGACTGGAACGAGTGCTGTGCAGGCATTGAGTGACACGGTCGAATTTTCTGTGAAGGTGATTCATTCGGTGAAGTTCCCGCTGACTTCCGAGCGGTGTTACTACCAATTCTTCGTTGATTCACTGGGGTCCAGTCCACTTTCTGAGGCAAACTTCGAGATCGAACTCGCCCATGAGGGACTGATCATTGGGCAAATAGAGGCTTCAGTTACCGATCTCGACGGTGCGCGGCTGTCAAAGCGCATTCGGGAGTTTGGTTTCGATGGACCCTGCCGGCTTGATGGAGTCCGCATCATTGGGGCAACGGGCAAATTTCAGCCTGTGGGCTCTCAATTTTCTCTTCCGGTCAATCTGTTCGAGCGTCAGGCCATATCGACCGAGCCTTTCGAGCCGCTGGAAATCGCGCTGGGAGCAACCGTGCGCTTACCCGGCGCGCCGGAAATAAAGGTGGCCCCGGTTTCAGGTCTGGATGATCTGGAACGCGAATGTATCGTGCGTGCGACCAATCTGCGGACGGGGCCGGGCACTGAATTCAACATCGTAACGATTCTGCAGCCGGGTTCGGCGGTCTTCATCGAAAGAAGAACCGGTGATGGGACCTGGAATCAGATTCGTACACAATTTGGCCGTCAAGGGTGGGTTTACTACACCTTGCTTGGCGCTTGTCTAACTGAGTAGCTTTGGAAAGGACTAAAAGATGGGAATCTTGAAGCAAGGTTTGGCTATAACGGCTGCTGCCGCTTCAGCGCTGGCACTGGTTGCTTGCGGGAACGGGGATCAGCGGCTTTGTACTGAAGCCAACTGGTACCAGACCGGCGTGTACCATGCGCAACAAGGCTACGAAAACCGCTTGGAAAAGCTGCAGGGCATTTGCGCAGAAATTGGCATCACGCCGAATGCTTCAGAGTACTCGCGCGGATATATGGCCGGTCCGTCCCTGCCGCGGCTGCAATTGTAGGAGTGAACAGCATGCGCCTTCGTCTTCTTGGTTTCATCTTTGCGACGCTGGCGGCACTGATCCTACCCAGCATAGCCCGAGCACAACTCTACATGAGTGGTGCCGGTGGCGTTTACAGCAATTTGGAAAGCACCGGTTTGGCAGGGCGAGTTGCCTTCGGTGCAGCCCCTCTCGATTGGATCAAAGTGGAGGGGTCTGCCTTGGCCACAGGGCATGACCAAGCCTGTTGTTCTCTTGCCCTCGATGCGACAGGTTGGCTGTCGATCTTGGGGGCGGGACCCCTGAGCCTCGGGCTTGGCGGCGGTGGCGGAATGATTTCCTATGTCGACATCGATGATCCAAGTCAGGAGTATGATTGGACGCCTTATTTCGTTTCGGGCCTTGAAGCAGAGTTTGCGTTGACGCGACACTTTGCTTTCTTCGGGCGCGGCGAATTGGGTCTTGGAGAATTACGTGGCTACGCAGGTATCAAACTCGGCTTTTAACGACCTTCTCGACGAACGCGGCTTTCTGCTCGCAGACGGTGCGACGGGAACGAATCTTTTTGCCATGGGACTGGAAAGCGGTGAAGCGCCGGAAGCCTGGTTGTTTGAGCATCCAGACCGTGTCCAAGCGCTCCACAAGTCTTTTGTGGACGCCGGGAGTGATCTGTTCCTGACCAACACCTTTGGCGGGACACGCCATCGGCTCAAACTCCACGGTCTCGAAGGGCAGGTTACATCCCTCAATCGGACAGCGGCTAAACTGGCCCGAGAAGTCGCCGATGCCGCAGGTCGCCCCGTCCTGGTCGCTGGCTCGGTGGGGCCGACCGGTGAAATTCTGGCTCCGCTGGGCAAACTCGAAAAAGCGGATGCCGTAGATAGTTTCAAAGAGCAAATCGAGGGCCTTGTCGAAGGGGGCATCGACCTGGTTTGGATCGAAACAATTTCAGCACCGGATGAGCTGGAAGCGGCTGCTGAGGCTGCGCGGGCCTTTGATGTACCGGTCTGTGCAACCATGAGTTTTGATAGCGCAGGCCGAACCATGATGGGCCTTACACCCCGTGCCTTTGCTAGCCTGGCCCTTGATTTCAATCTGGACGGTTTTGGCGCAAATTGTGGGGTTGGCGCAGCTGATCTCATGAGTTCGGTTTTGGGCTTTGCCGATGCAACGCCGCCCCAGCCCATTATCGCCAAAGCGAACTGCGGCATTCCAAGTTATGAGGACGGCGAGATCGTCTACAGCGGTACCGTTGAGCAAATGGCCGCTTACGCGCAATTGGCGCGCGCAGCAGGGGCAAAGATTATCGGCGGTTGCTGTGGCACCAAGCCCGAGCACGTCGCAGCGATGCGGAAAGCTCTGGACGAAAACGATCAGCCTGATTTCCGGGTTTTGGCGATTGAGCTTGCGCTTGGCAAAATGTCCGACGGTGCCCGTCAAATCGCTATCGGGCAGGACGCGATCAAGGACTCAAAGCGGCGGAGCGGTAATAATCGCCGGCGTCGAGGCTAGCGGGTTGTCTGGCTCCCAACAAATCGCGGCGCTTTGGTCTGCGGAAGGGCACGTTGCGGCCCTTTCTGCATGCCTTGTGGCTCTGGCAGATGCTCTTGGTCACTCCGCTGCCGATGAGCTAGACCAGAAACTGAGTCATCCGGATTTTAACTTTGACCCGGTGATCGAGGCGTTAAAAACGGAAAAGGGTATCGCCACCCTCTTGGCGCAGACGGGGTTGAGTGATCTTGAGTCGCTTGATGATTCGTCCCTGCACGATACCGCCCTGATGATTGTCAGCCAGGACAGTCTGGAGGCTTTGGGGGTGATGCTGGGTGAAGTCGTTGATGCCCTGCTTACCATGACAGAAGTGCACCAGTTGGAAGCTCAAGGCTTGTGGCTGGCGCAGCAGCTTTCGGCGGCTCTGCAGGGCCAAATGATGCTGCTTGCGACCCGCGATGCTCTGCCCGTTCAGGTGACGGCATCCATCCGTGCAACGGCGGTGCTGGCTGATACGCTCTCGCTGACAGTACCCGATTTGCCATGGACAGCCGATCGGTGGCCCATTGCGGATCAGGTTTCAAGTTTGCAGGGGTTAGGCGGGCTCATGCGCGCTTTCGGCGTTGAGACGGAAGCGTTCTATCAGGCGGTGTCCGTCTGCCTGCACACGGGTTACGCCAACCATGCGCTTGAGGATTTGCATACGCAGGCGGCGAGGGGCTTGGACTCTCTCAATCGCGCGTTGGATCAGTGGGTGTCTGAGCCCGATCCAGTGCCCGCCGAAGCGGGTGAAATAACCTTGATACAGGGGGCCTTGGCGCGCGCCCGAGACGTGCTGGAACAAGCCTCGGGCGAGTGAATCAGATCACGGCGGCCAGTCTCGCCGCTTTGTTGATCGCGCGTTTGGCGTCCAGTTCTGCGGCTTTATCCGCACCGCCGACAACGTGAACTTTAATGCCTTTGGCTTCTAAGGGTTCTGCCAGATCGCGAAGCGATTCCTGACCAGAGCACAGAATGACATTGTCCACGTCAAGCCAGCGTGGATTTTCCCGCGCTTCGCCGTCTGAGATCATCAGACCCTGATCACCCACGCGCTCATAGTTCACGCCACCGATGAAGTTCACATCCTTCATGCGCAGCGAGGCGCGGTGGATCCAGCCGGTCGTCTTGCCCAAGCCCGCACCATGCTTACTGGTTTTGCGCTGCAGCAAGGTCACCTGACGGGAAGGGGCAGAAGGCTGCGGGCCTTGCGGCGACAATCCGCCGGGAACCTTTGCCGGGTCACCGACGCCCCACTCTTCGAGCCATTCTTCGATATTGACGGTGGGGGAGGGGTGCTCCTGCACCAGAAACTCAGTGACGTCGAAGCCAATGCCACCTGCGCCGATCACTGCAACCTTTTCGCCGACTTCAGCATTTCCAGCGAGTACGTCGATGTAGCTGAGCACTTTAGCGTGGTCCTGCCCTTCGATACCGGGATCACGTGGCGTGACACCTGTTGCGACAATCACTTCGTCAAAGCCTTCGAGGTCGCTCACTGTTGCATGCGCGTTTAAGCGCACATCAACGCCAGAAAGCTCGATCATGCGCGCAAAATAGCCAAGCATGCCGTGGAATTCTTCTTTGCCCGGAATCACGGCTGCCATATTCAGCTGGCCGCCAATTTTGTCAGAGGCCTCGAACAGGGTGACGTCATGCCCGCGTTCATCCAGAACGATAGAAGCCTGCATCCCCGCTGCACCTGCGCCGACGACAGCAACCTTTTTCGGCTTTTCTGTCGCGATGTAGTTCAGCTCCGTTTCGTTGCAGGCGCGAGGATTGACCAGACAGGAAGAGGTCTTCATCGAGAACGTGTGATCCAGACAAGCCTGGTTGCACCCAATACAGATGTTGATTTCATCCGAACGGCCTTCAGCAGCCTTTTTGACCAAATGCGGATCAGCAAGGAAGGGACGCGCCATGGACACCATGTCCGCATAGCCCTCTGCCAGGATTTCCTCAGCCGTTTCCGGATGGTTGATCCGGTTGGTGGTAATCAGCGGGATGGAAACCTCGCCCATCATCTTCTTCGTCACCCAGGCAAAGGCTGCGCGCGGTACGCTGGTCGCGATGGTCGGGATCCGCGCTTCGTGCCAACCGATGCCGGTATTGATGATCGTAGCCCCGGCTGTTTCGATGGCTTTGGCCAGCTGAACAACTTCATCCCAAGTGGAACCGTTGGGGATCAGATCGATCATGGACAGGCGGTAAATCAGGATGAAATCGGGTCCAACAGCTTCGCGACATCGCCGCACGACTTCGACCGGGAAACGCATGCGGTTCTCATAGGGACCACCCCACTCGTCGGTGCGCTTGTTGGTATGTGTCACAAGGAACTGGTTAATCAGGTAGCCTTCTGACCCCATGATCTCGACGCCATCATAGCCCGCCTCGCGGGCCAAAACTGTTGCGTTGACGTAGGCTCGAATCTGCTCCTCAACACCGTCCGTGCTGAGCTCTCGTGGCGCAACAGGCGTGATGGGTGATTTGATGGCCGATGGTGCAACACCGCCAGCGGGATTGTAGGCATAGCGACCAGCGTGGAGGATCTGCATCGCGATCTTGCCGCCCTCGGCGTGGACAGCCTGCGTGATTTCGCGGTGCTTGTTCGCGTCTTCCATCGTTTCCATGCAGCCGCCACCAATCACGGGCGCACCATCCTGATTTGGGCCAAACCCACCGGTGACCATCAGTCCCACGTCGCCCTGAGCGCGTTCAGCAAAGTAGGCTGCAAGCCGCTTGAAGGTTTTCTCTTCTTCAAGACCGGTGTGCATTGAGCCCATAAGGACGCGGTTTTTCAGGGTGGTGAACCCAAGGTCCAGTGGCTTGAGCAGATTAGGGTAGTGCGTCATGGGTCGTTCTCCTCCGTGTCGCCGTGGCAGCCCTCAGGTCAGCGCGAAAACAGATTTCGCCACAGCCCAAACAAACTCATACCCAAGAGCGGCAAGACAGCAAGAAGATGCCATGTCGCCATGGACAATCCAGGCCAAATAATTGTGGGTTTTGAGCAGTCTGGTCGCTCCAGTGCAAAGAGTTGGTCAGGTGAAGTCATCTTTTCGACCAAACCACCGCAGGCCATTGGTCCTTGCCACCAGCCATATTCAACGCCGATGTGCTTTGCCGCGAGGAATACAGCTGCACCCATTGTCAGCGTTGCTACGACATAAAAGACCTTGCGATAGATGGCATACAGGCTCGGCAAGAACCCACCGACAAAGAACATCACAACGGTCGGAATCAAGAACGCGAGCAAGACGTAATGCGGTACCCGCTGCTGCAGACACAGGATACACGGCAACAGACCGGCGAACTGATACAGCCAGGCCGAACCGACAACAGCAATCGACCCAAGATGGATAAGGCCGGGTAGGATCAAAGACGAAAACCGTGTCATGCAGGTCAACTCCGAAGGTCCAATAATCAAAGGAAGAAAAACACGCCGCAACCTTTAGCGTGAATTGTGCCCTGTCGCTGCAAAAAAGCGGTTCCCTCGCGCCGGTTTGATGCCCTTGGCCGACTGTCGCGAGGCGACGGGATTGACGGTTGCTTTCGAGTAGGGAGCCTCGCGCTTTTCAGGAGGCAGAGTAAACGGAAGACAGGGTCGTTCTTCCGTCCCGACAAATCTGCGCGAACGAAGCGACATGGTCAGCTCATACCGCCGGGGATTGGCTTTCCAGGCTTTGGAAACGGCGGACTGAACCAACTCAAATCGTCGGCTCATCTGCTCCCTGCGAAGGTTGGGTCCGCCGGTGTAGTCGATCACAAGGCGAGAGGGCCTTTGATCCAAAAGTTCGATGAGCTGAGCCAGCATCCGCTTCCCATGCGGATGCAGTGCTTCGCCTCTGCCCGCGGCTGTAAAGGTGCAGTCGCTGATGTTCAGGGTGACTTCCTGCGACAGGGT
This sequence comes from Alphaproteobacteria bacterium, assembly GCA_049612785.1. Lineage (GTDB taxonomy): Bacteria > Pseudomonadota > Alphaproteobacteria > UBA7985 > UBA7985 > UBA7985. Next base: position 31,571 of record JBMZBW010000019.1, read on the forward strand.
CGCGATTTCATTCGACCCGGTATTTGTCACGCATATAGGTCAGCGATTGACTAAT
>JBMZBW010000020.1:0-31325 GCA_049612785.1 Alphaproteobacteria bacterium
TCTGGTGTTAACGACACCGTTTATGCTTTCCAGGGTAAAGGTGCGGTTGACTTTGTACCTGGCACGACCTTCGCAGCTGACGTAACCAGCGCTGCAATCTACGCTGGTCCGTTCATGGAAGTTGCTATGGCGTCTTCCTCCACGAAGATGGTTGTTGGTGCTCTCTGTCTCGACGGTAACGACGCTTCCGAAACCGCTTTCTACATGGACAACGCTACCGATCTCGTAACGATCTCCGACGCGTCCATCTACATTGAAGGTGGCTTTGGCCGTCTGACCCTGCAGAACAGCGACTACGCTGGTGGTGTATCCGCTATCGCAGGTGCTGGTGATCAGGCTGACATCGACGCTGACGGTCTGGTTGTCATCGCAACCGGCATGGGCCTGATGGGTGCTAACCCATACCTGGCTATGGACCTCGCAGCTGGTGACACCCTGAGCGACATCGAAGTCATCACCGGTGGTACCATGGATCTGGGCGGCGTATCCGCAGCCTTCGATATGGCTCTGAACAACGGTGACGACCTGCTGTCCATCACCGATTGGGATCTGGGTCTGTCCTACGCTATGGGCGACATGTCCCTGGCAGCGGCAATCGACTCCTCCAACGACTGGGGTCTGTCCGCGTCCATGGCTGTGGCTGGCTTCGGCGTAAATGCTGTCTTCGGTTCCTCCTCCGCGGGTGACCACGAGAAGTCCGGCATTACCTACAGCGTATCCGCTACCACGTCTCTGAACGGCTTCGGTCTGGCGATCGGCTTCGATCAGGACCTGCAGCCAGCAATCGGCATCGACTACGACCTCGGCGGTCTGTCCCTGTACGCAGGTTACGACGCTGCTGACGAAGGCGGTTCCGTAGGCGCTACTCTGTCCTTCTAAGGACACACTGAATCCTGGGGGTCAGAGCGCTCGCGCCGCTGACCTCCATGATGCTAAAGCCCACTTTTTTGTGGTCTTTTCCAAAAAAGATGACTTAGCCTGCCCATACCCTTGGGCAGGCTTTTTTTATGCTTGGCGCAAACAAAAACCCCGCCAAACCGGTGAGGCCTGACGGGGCTTAGGACTGAGAGAGTTTTAGACGTAGAAACTTAGGAGGAAACTCGTCTATTAAGACAAGTAGTTCGATCCTTGGATTCGACTACTGTAAATCCGCATTACAATTGCATGGTCGGCATGCGCGGTGACTTAACCCATCGACGCTGTTGTTCTTCGGCCAACGCGCTGTTCATGGTGCAAGGAGCCACTCAGGGAGATAGGCATAAAGTGACCCAAACCAAAGCTTATCATGACGTCGGTGGCGAAGATTTTGGCCCTGTCCCTCTGGATGATGGTGCCTATCAGCTCTGGGAGCGTCGGGTCGACGCCATGATGCGTCTGTTGTCTTCCCCGCAAGTCGGATTGATGCGCGTTGACGAACTTCGCCGTGGCATCGAAACGCTGGGTGAGGCCGCCTATAACGCCGAACCCTATTACGGAAAATGGGCGCGCTCGCTGGCGAAAATCATGATTGAGAAGGGTGTCCTGACTCAAGAGGAGCTCGACACCAAGATTGCCGAGTTGCGGATTGAAAGGAACCTCAATCCGTGACGGGTTTTGCGTTCAAAGTCGGTGATCGCGTGGTTGTTCGCGACCTCGAAGCCGAAAGCGGGCTGCAAGGCCACATGCGAGCGCCGGTTTATTGTCGGGGCAAGTCTGGTGAGATTGAGCGGATATGCGGCGTTTTTGGCAATCCGGAAACGCTCGCCTACGGCGGAGACGGATTGCCGGCGCAACCGCTCTATCGCGTTCGCTTTGTGCAAAGTGAGGTTTGGCCCGGCTATGGTGGAACCGGGCACGACACGATTGAAATCGAAGTCTACCAACACTGGCTAAAGGCGGCCTGAATCCATGTCTGGCGACCATTCTCACGATCACGATCATGACCATGACCATTCACCGATAGAGGCGTTAGACACCTCTGATTCCGATACAGCGCTTCTGGCTGACGCTTTGCGGCTTGTTTTGATCGAAAAGGGCGTTTTCTCCGCCGCTGATGTGCAGGACCAGCTGACCCTGATGGAGAGCCGGTCAGACCGTAACGGCGCAGCCATGATTGCCCGGGCCTGGGTCGATCCGGCTTATAAGCAGACGTTGCTGTCCGATGGGGCAGCGGCGGCGAGTGCTATGGGTTTTGACACCAAGGGAACGCCGTTGGTGGTGCTCGAAAATACAGAGGCCGTGCACAACGTCGTGGTTTGCACCCTCTGCTCCTGCTATCCGGTCACGCTGCTCGGTCCTTCGCCGGAATGGTACAAATCCAAAGCCTATCGGGGCCGCGTTGTGCGGGATCCGCGTTCGGTTCTGCGCGAGTTTGGTACAGACATCGAAACGGAGCGGGAGGTCCGCGTCCACGATTCCACCGCCGACATGCGCTATATGATCATGCCGAAGCGACCGGAGCATACTAATGGCCTGTCAGAGGCGGCTTTGGCTGACCTCATCACGCGCAACGGTCTGATTGGCGTGACGGAACTGTAGTCTGGTTGGTTTCAATCGGGCAGCGCGTCGAGGGTCTGTAGCAAACTCAGACGCACATGTTTTTGCAAGGTCGCAGAGGCCAGCGCAGCATCGCGATTCAAGGCGGCTTCAAACAGGGTTCGATGCTCATCAAAAGCTTCTTGCCCGCGAAAGGTGACGACCAGAATCATATAGCGCAGATACTTGTCATAGAGCACGGAGTGCAGGGCCAGCAGGTTCTTGTTATTACACGCTTGGATGAGCGCCAGATGGAATTCCCAGTCGTATCTCTTCCACAATTCACGGTCTGAATGATCCCCTTGGGCCATGCGATCTTCCACGCGGCGCAGTTTATGATGCGCGGCGACGAGGTCGCCTTCCCAGTCTGCGTCGCCGGATTTGATCGACTCTTCGAGAGCAAAACATTCGAGCAGGATGCGCATGGTCGCGACTTCGTTGAGGTCTGATTTGGAAATCGGCGTGACGAAAAACCCACGCTGCTCTTCGGCGGCGACAAAACCCTCTGAACTCAGACGGTTAAGCGTTTCCCGTAGCGTCGAAAGACTGGCTTCATACTGATCGCGCAGGGCATTCAGCTTGAGCTTCTTTCCCGGCTCCAGCGTGCCGAAGATGATATCATTCTTCAGTCGGTTGTAGGTTGATGAACCAACTGTATTGAGCTTTGAAACCATGACCAACTTTATCCAGCGATGGACACATCATCCCTTGTTATGGAATTTCATCTGATATTTCAGACGAAGCCACTATGCATGGATCCAGCAAAAATGTCAGATGTTTTTAAAAAAATCTTGCATCCGTGAAATTGAATGATAGTAGTGCACTATCCGCGCACATGCGTTTGGATAAATGTTTGGGAGGACAATTTATGTTTAAGATGACGCGTCGCGCTGCGATCGTTTCTCTGGCCGCGCTCAGCCTGACCGCTGGTGCCGCTACTCCAGCTTTCGCTCAAGATAAGCTGACTTTCACTCTGGCAACCTCTGGCTCCGAAACGGACCAGCGTTCTGTTGCTATGGCGAACGTATTTGCACCGATGGTTGCTGAGTTCGCTGACTACCGTCCGGGTTACAACGGCACTCTGTTCGCACAGGGCACCGAACTGGAAGCAATCAGCCGTGGCAACCTGACCATGTCTATCGCTTCTGCTCAGGAAATGGCTCAGTTCTTCCCTGAGTTCTCCATCTTCGCAACCGGTTACGTTCATCAGGACGCGGCTCACCAGGTTCGCGTGTTTAACGATCCTCTGATGGATGCTTTCAAGGCGAAGGCTGAAGAAGAGCTGGGCGTTAAGCTGCTGTCCGTTATGTACCTTGGCCGTCGCCACGTTAACCTGCGTCAGACCCGTGACGAGCTGGACGTTCAGACCCCAGCTGACCTCGCTGGCGTGAACCTGCGTATGCCTGGCACCGATTCCTGGCAGTTCCTGGGCAAGGCCCTGGGCGCAGCACCAACCCCAATGGCGTTCACTGAAGTTTACACCGCCCTGTCCACGGGTGCTGTAGACGGTCAGGACAACCCACTGCCGACCGTTGTTGACGCGAAGTTCTACGAAGTGACCAAGCAGATTGCTCTGACCTCTCACCTCGTTGACCTGAACTACATCGCGTTCTCCAAGGAAGTTTGGGATGGCCTGTCTGCTGATCAGCAGCTGACCGTTCAGCGTGCCGCTGACGCTGCTGCCGCTTATGGCCGCCTGAAGCAGCTGGACAAGGAAAACAATCTGGCTGACTTTATTCGCAGCCAGGGCGTAGAAATCTACACGCCTGACCTTGAAGCGTTCCGTACCCACGTACAGGCTCAGTACGTCGGCAGCGAAGTTGCTGCAACCTGGCCTGAAGGTGTGCTGGAGCAGATCAACGCACTCGGTAACTAAGCCGAGTCATACGACCACGGGAGAGTACTTGTGACAGATACTGTAAAAGCGCTCGCCCGTGGTGTTGCAATGATCGCCGTCAGCTTGCTGGCGGCGGTTTTTCTTGCCTACGCCATCCAGCAGTACTCCATCCGCATCCTGGATGAGAGGTTCAAGTGGTCCAATGAGATCGTCGTGATCATCTGGGTTTGTCTGCTGTTTTTCTGGGGGCCGTTACTGGTCCGCAAATGGCTGAGTCGTGGCGCGGAGTTTATCGCCGCCATGCTGCTCGCCGCCGTTTTCATTGTTTTTCTGCTCCAGATCTTTTCACGCTACGTCTTGCTTATGCCCTTTGGCTGGACGCTGGAGCTTTGTCTGATTCTGTGGGTCTGGATCGTGTTTTTCGGCTGCGCCTTTGTGGTGCGCCAGCGTGATCAAGTGACCTTTGATATTCTTTACTTTGCCGTGCCAAAGCCAGTGCGTCTGGTCTTTGGCGTGATTGCCTGTTTGTCGATTGTCCTGGCCTTTGCCTGGGCCTTTGTGCCGACGTGGGACTACATCGATTGGATGAAGATGCGCAAAACCGCGACAGTCCGGAACCCCTTGGACGACGGTGCGAAGATTCCTTTGCGCACGATCTTTATGGTGTTCGCAATCTTTATGGTGGCGGTGATTGCGCGCTTTATTCATCGCACAATCGAAATCATCCGCATGGGGCCAGATGAAGATCTGGTTGAGCAGGAAACCGAGGCCATGCTGCGGGAAGAGGAGGCGCGTTCATGAGCCTCGAACTCATCCTGTTCCTCGTCTCTCTGTTCGGGCTGGCGGCCATTGGAACCCCGATTGGCTACACGATCCTGATCGCGTCTCTGGTCTATCTCGGCATCGCAGGGATGGACTTGGCGCTGGCGGGTGAAAAGATTCTGCAAGGGCTGTTCAACAGCTTCATCCTGCTCAGCGTGCCGCTGTTTATCGTGGCTGCGAACATCATGAACGCGGGTACCATCTCAGACCGCCTTCTGAACTTCTGCATCGCCATGGTTGGCCGTTTCCGCGGTGGCTTGGGTCATGTGAATGTGCTCGCATCGCTCATCTTTTCCGGCATGTCTGGTTCTGCAGTTGCTGATGCGGCGGGGATTGGCAAAATCATCATTGGCATGATGACCAAAGACGGGCGCTTCTCCCGAGGATACGCTGCTGCCATCACTGCCGCATCTGCAACCATCGGTCCGATCATTCCGCCTTCGATCCCCATGGTGCTCTATGCGCTGGTGTCGAATACGTCGATTGGCGCCCTGTTCCTTGCCGGGATCGTACCGGGCCTGATCATGGGTTCGGTCCTGATGGTGATGAACTACATCATCGCCACACGGCGCGGATTTGCGACGGAAGCTCCCGTGCCGTTGCGCCAGGTCCCAAAGACGACGTTCCAAGCCTTCCCCGCGCTGCTCATGCCCGTGATTCTGCTCTATGGCATTTACGGCGGTGTCACGACCCCGACCGAAGCCGCTGCGGTCGCGGCGTTCTATGCGCTGGTTCTCGCCGGGGTCTTCTACCGCGCGCTATCGTTGAAAAAGCTTTACAGCGTGCTGGTCGAAAGCGCGCGGGCTTCGGCTGCGGTGGGTGTGGTCATCGGCGGTGCGCTGATCCTCAACTTCATCGTCCTGACGGAGAATATTCCAGCGATTATGTCCGGGTTCCTGACGGACTTGGACGTTCATCCGCTGGTGTTCCTGTTTGGCGTCAATATTCTGGTCCTGCTGCTCGGCTGCGTGCTTGATGCAACGACAATCATCCTGGTGATTATCCCGCTTCTGATCCCGGCAGCGCGGGCGCTGGGTATCGATCTGGTGCATTTCGGCGTGCTGGTCGTTGTCAATTCCATGATCGGATTGATCACGCCCCCTTATGGAATATTGCTGTTTGTTATCAATGCCGTAACCGGTATCCCTCTGCGCGAAATTATTGTTGAAATCTGGGGCTTCCTCGCTGTCCTCGTCCTTGCGCTGATTATCATGATCTTGAGCCCCGGCCTCGTGCTGTGGTTACCCCGCCTGTTTGGTTACGCCGGCTGACGGGAACGGTGGGAAGGCTTCTTCCCTTTCTTTTCACGGCCCGGTTGGGCCACAGACAACAGGGGTCGCATGCGGCCCCTGACCAACACCCGACGCGGTCGGGTCGGGAGACGTTTTAAATGGGTGATTCCTCGCGGCTAGGACTTCTGGGCTTTGGCCTTGTCGGACGACGTCACGTTGCAGCGGCTCAGGATCTGGAAGGCGTGAATTTCACGGCTTTGGTTGAAACTGACCCTGCTGGCCGCGCGGCTGCGCAGGCTGAGGGCCTGACGTGCTTTGAGTCTCTGGATGCCATGCTCAATGATCGCTCTGTCGATGGAATTGTCATAGCCACGCCGACCTTGCTGCACATTGAACAGGTTCGCGCCTGTGTGGAAGCGGGCTACCCGGTGTTGGTGGAAAAGCCCATCGGCGTGACATCGCGCGAGGCCGAGGCGACCGTTGCGCTGGCGGAGGCCAAGAATATTCCCGTGCTGGTCGGCCATCACCGCCGCCACAACCCCATCGTTCAAACCGCCAAGGCCATCCTGACCAGCGGTGAAATCGGTAACATCCGCTCCATCGCGGCCCAGTGCCTGTTCTACAAGCCGGACCACTATTTCGATGTCGCGCCATGGCGAAAGAAATACGGTGCAGGCCCGGTTTCGGTGAATCTGATCCACGACGTCGATCTGCTTCGGCATTTCTGCGGTGAGGTTGAGGCTGTGCAAGCGATGACGGTGCCTTCGCATCGCGGATACGAGAACGAGGAGCTGGCTTCAGCTCTGCTGCGCTTTACCAACGGTGCTGTGGCGACCGTCACGGTGTCTGACAGCGTGGTTTCGCCATGGAGCTGGGAGTCCACGTCTGAGGAAAATCCCGTTTATCACCCCACGGGGCAAAGTTGCTACGCCATCTCAGGCAACAAAGGCGCTCTTTCCGTGCCGGATCTGCACCTGTGGCAGCATGAGGGGGAGCCGGATTGGTGGCGGCCCCTTAGGGCGGAAAAACGCAGCTTTGAAGAGTCGGACTCGCTGGTCAATCAGCTTCAGCATTTTCACCGCGTTTTGCAGGGCCAAGAAGCACCGCTTGTCGGGGGCCGGGAAGGGCTGCAGTCCTTGCGGGTCATCGAAGCCATCCAGCAGGCGGCGCGAACGGGTGAAAAGGTTGCTGTGGAGATCGGGATCAACTCGACAGTAGCCGGGGCCAACCTGAACCCCTCTTCGTCGGCTGCGCTGGGGCAGATAGGACACTGACCAATGACCATAGAAAAGGCGCTCGTTGTTGATCTGAGGGGTTCAATCCCACTGGATACGGGACGCGCCGATGCGGTGGTCTCGGCTGGTTTCAGCGCGATCCTGATCAACGTGCAGCAGCTTGACGGTGATGCAGCCGCTTTTCGCCGTATGGCGGCACGCGCCGGCTTGACCGGATTAACGGTCCATCTTGAACAGCACCAAGCGCACATGCTGGACCGCGCAGAAGCCTTTGGTGCTTCCTGGGTTGTCGTGCGAGCGGCTGGGCTTGAAAAACTCCGCAGCGTCTCGTTGGCGGCTGCTGAGTTGGGGCTGTCGTTTGCGGTCTGTCCGGAAGACAGGTCCGACCTTGAACGGCGCGTCCTTGGCGGCGAGGGTCTCGCAGACCTGCCGTTGTTTCTGGCAACGGACCGCATGTTGGCAGAGGGACGCCGCCCGGCGGATTTTCGAGGGTTTCAGCCCGGTGACCTGGGTCTGCTCCAGCTGACAGACCAGCACTTGCGGGGTCTGCAGCAGGGGGCGCAGGCTCTTCCCGGCTTGGGGCACCTCACTCTCGCGCCGCTGGTCGCGCTGCTGGCACGAAAGGGCTTTGTCGGTCCTTGGGTGGTGTCAAAAGGTGCGACAGCGACAGAGCCGCCGACGATTGAAGCGCTGGCCAAGGAAATGAAACTGGCGCGACAGGCACTGCTGAACCTGCTCGATCAGGCGTCATTGAGCGAGCCAAGCCTGCAGGACGCTCGCTCGATTCTTCCCCCTCGCGTCACCGCAAAGGGCTTCGAATTCATCGAACTGGCGATCAACGAGGAATGCCGGGGAGAGGTCGAAGCTCTGCTTACGGCGCTGTCCTTCAGGCTGGAAAGACAGCACCGCAACGCCCCGGTTGAACTCTGGCGGCAGGGCGCGATCAACATTGTTCTGAACGCGGAAATTGACGCCAGTGGTCAACGCCCTTTTGTCTGTGACATGGGGCTGCGGGTTGATGATGCTCACCTGTCCGCGCAAAGGGCTGGCATGCTGGGCGCGCACCATCACGCGCCCTCTCGCCTGCCGGGACGGTTGCCTATTCCGGCCATGAAAGACAGTCTCGGCACGATTGTGCACTTCATCGATCAAAAGTCAGACACGCATCGCGTTTGGGATATCGAATTCACCGCTACCTCAGTGGAAAGCTCGCCTTGGCCTGCCGGTTTGCGCCGGGTCGATCATATGGCGCAGGTTATGCCAGAGGCGGAGATGGATGGACTGATGCTCTACTATCTCTCGACTTTTGGTCTGTCAAAGCGGACCCAGGTGGGCATGCAAGACCCCGCAGGCATGGTTGCCAGTCAAGCGCTTGAGACGCCTGAGGGCGAAGTTCGGATCGCGCTCAATGGCGTGGAAACCGTGTCCGCTGCGGCGAGCAATACCAGCGTGCAACATGTCGCTTTTCAGACCGATGATATCTTTGAGACCGCAGCCGTGCTTTCTGCGGGCGGATTTTCAGCCTTGCCGGTTCCAGAAGGATATTACGAAGATCTTGCGCTCCGTCTGGACATGGATGAAACGCTGCTGTCCGCGCTTCGGGCGACCAATGTCCTCTATGACCGTGACGGAAGCGGCGGTGAGTTCTTCCAGCTCTACAGCTTGCCCTTGAGCAGTGGCCTGTTCTTTGAGATCGTTCAAAGAAAAGGCGGTTATAGCGGTTACGGCGCGGCAAACTCTCCGGTACGGCGGTCCGCTCTGGCCAAGTTGTCCGATTACCCTTTGGACAAGCCAACACCTTCGCACTCGAAAAAGGCTGACAATCATGTCTGAGACCGATGCTGACACACAAACCCGCGCTTGGTGGACCACGTCGATTATCGACATGGAACCCGGTCGCATTGCTTTTCGCGGCGAAAACATCACGGACTTGATCGGCAACGTCAGCTTTGCCGAAATGATTTGGTTCATGGTGGTTGGGACCAAGCCTTCTCCGGTCCAAAAGTCACTTCTGGATGCAGCCTTGGTCGCGGGCGTGGACCATGGCCCCCAAGCGCCCTCCATCGCTGCTGCTCGCATGGCGGCGACCTGTGGTGTGGGGCTGAACAATGCGATGGCCACGGGGGTGAACATGCTCGGTGACGTGCACGGCGGGGCCGGGGAGCAGTGTGCCGAGCTTTATTACGACATCGCTGCCCGCATGGATCAGGGCCAAGCGCTTGAGGCTGCAACACAAGCCGGACTGGACGCTTGGCGCGCGGAGTATGGCAAGATTGTCAGTGGCTTCGGGCATCGCTTCCACAAGCCCACAGACCCCCGCGCCCCGCGCCTTTTGGGGCTGGTCCGGGATGGTGTGGCCAGTGGGGAGGTCACGGGCCGTTTTGCTGATATCGGTGAAGCGGTTCAGGCGCGGCTGAGCGAAGAACGAGGTGGCCGGGCGCTGGCCATGAATATTGATGGAGCAACCGCCGTAATCTTCTGCGAGCTTGGCTTGCCTGCGCCGCTCTCTCGCGGCCTGTTTTGCTTGTCCCGGTCCGTCGGCATTTTGGCGCACGCGTGGGAGCAAATGGGCGAGGGACGCCGCAACAAGGGGCCCATGCCGCCTGCTTTGCTTCCCATCTACAAACCGCAGGCCGGAGAGGGCTGACCTGCGTCAATAACCAGACAAAGACAGAAAATTCTGGTCAATTAGAAAATATATGATATTTTGTGTGTCATCCTATTTTCTAAACGCTCCCGCATGGGCATCATCCAGCAACACACCATGCGCGGTTTGGATCGGAGAACAGTCGTGTCGGCTCCCCTCTACTCTTTGGCGCATCTTACGCTGATTGATTGCTCGGTTCCTGAGCTGATCTATATCGCAGCGCGGGCTGGCTACGACGCGGTGAGCCCGCGGTTCATCCCCATGCATATTCCCGGCGAGTTCGCCTGTCCGCCCGAAGATCGCGCTGGCGTGCGCGCCATGAAGACGGCGCTGGACGTGACAGGGATCAAGGTTCTGGACATCGAGCTTGCGCGCATCACCGAAGTCTGTGACCCGCCGTCCTTTGAGCCTGCCTTTGAGCTGGGCGCGGAAATTGGTGCCAAACACATGATCATGAGCGCGTGGACGCAGGATCGGCACGACCGCTCTTTCCTGATCGATTGCTACGCTGAGACCTGTGAGATTGCGCACAACTATGGTCTGACGGTTGACCTTGAGTTTCCGTCCTTCTCTCGCATTCGGACGCTGGATGAGGCGCTCGATATCGTGCGAGCGGCGGACCAACCCAACGGCGGTATTCTCGTTGACACGCTGTATGTCCATCTCTCGCGGGTTGACCTGGGTGAGTTGCTGCATGTTCCAGCCGATTTGCTGCACTTTCTGCACGTGTCGGACGCCCTGCCGGGGATCGCTGACACCCGCGAAGGCATGATCCAACTTGCGCGCGATGCCCGCCTTTACCCCGGTGAAGGATGCATCGACTTCGCTGGCGTGGTGGAGCGGATGCCGCCCGTTTATTACTCGATTGAACTGCCCAATCAGAGCCGCGTGCGCGAGCTTGGATACGAAGAGCACGCGCGTCGGTGCCTGCAGCATGCCCGCGCGGTGTTCGGCAAGGCGCAATCGAAGCGGCAGCTGATCCCACCCCTTGCCGGGCACCTAAACCCTTCCACCACGACCCCTATGAATCAGGAACCCATTCATGCCTGAACCACTCAGCCAAGAGCAGATCCAGTCCCTAGAAGCCATGCTCGAACGCGCACGCGCGGCGATGGCAGAAATCGAGGGCTTCAGTCAGGAGCAGTTGGATACGCTCGCGCGTGCCATCGGATGGTACGCGAGCAATGAGACGACCTTCACCCGCCTCGCGCAAATGGGCGTCGATGAAAGCGGGATCGGCGACCGCGCGGGTCGTCCGGGCAAGCGGTTCAAGATCCATGGTGTTCTGCGCGACGCTCTGCGCCAGAAGAGCACGGGCGTCGTTGAGGTCGATGAAGCCCGAGGTTTGGTAAAGTATGCCAAACCCGCCGGCGTGATCGCTTCCCTGATCCCCATGACCAATCCGGCACTGACCCCGCCGGTCACGGGTGTTTACGCGGCCAAGGCCCGCAATGCCGTCATCTTTTCACCCCACCCGCGCACCAAGAATACGACTGCTGCCATGGTTGATGTCATGCGCGCGGCCTGTGTGGAGGCTGGCGCACCAGCGGATTTGTTCCAATGCGTCACCGAACCATCCATCCCGCTGACTCAGGCGCTCATGGCCGCCTGTGATCTGACGCTGGCGACAGGGGGGAAGCCCATGGTCAAGGCGGCTTATTCTTCCGGTCGCCCGGCCTATGGTGTCGGCGCGGGTAACTCGACCATGGTTATTGATGAGACCGCAGACATCGAAACCGCCGCGCTGAATACGCGTTTGTCCAAGACGTCTGACTTTGGCTCAGGCTGCTCTGCGGATGGAAACATCATCATTCAGGCGTCGATTTATGAGGCTATGGTCGCCGCGCTTCAGGCTGAAGGCGGTTACCTCTGTTCCGAGGACGAGGCCGCACGGGTCGAAGCGGTCATGTGGGATGAAAAGGGCAATCGCACCCTCGCCACTGTCGCTTGCCCGCCGCAGAAAATCGCGGCTGAAGCGGGCTTTTCCATCCCCGAAGACTGCCGTTTCATGATGGTTCCCAACCACGGAAAAATCGGCAAGCAGTACCGCTTTTCCGGCGAGAAACTGACAACGCTCATGGCGCTTTATCGCTATGAGAGCTTCGATGATGCCCTCGAAATGGTGCGGGGTATCTACGCGGTGGCGGGCAGGGGGCATTCTTGCGGCATCTACAGCCACAACGACGATCACATCGATGCGCTGGCCAAGGTCGCACCCGTGTCACGGATGATGGTGCGGCAGGCGCAGTCCAAGGCCAACGCCGGATCTTTCACCAATGGGATGCCCATGACCAGCTCGCTGGGGTGTGGCATCTGGGGCGGCAATATCACCAACGAAAACGTCACCCTGAAGCACATGATGAACTACACGTGGGTAAGCCGACCCATTCCCGAAGACCGCCCCAGTGAGCAGGAACTTTTCGGCACGTTCTACGGGAAGGAGGTGGCTTGATGTTGGCACCAACGGATAATCAAAGCACCACCAAGACCGTTGCGGAGCACTTGGTCGAGTACCTCGAACAGCGGGACGTGAAGCACGTATTTGGCCTCTGTGGTCATACAAACATTGCTGTGCTCGCTGCCATGGCGGAAAGCTCCATCGACTTCATCACTGTGCGGCATGAGCAGATCGCCAGCCACGCCGCGGACGGCTACGCGCGGGTCACGGGCAAAGCGTCGGTGGTCCTCTCTCATCTCAGCCCCGGCCTGACGAACTGCGCCACGGGTGTGGCCAATGCTGCGCTTGATTGTATCCCCATGGTGGTGATCGCTGGTGATATTCCAACGCACTACTACGGCAAGCATCCGCATCAGGAAGTGAACTTGCATGCAGACGCCTCGCAGTACGAAATCTACCGTCCCTTCGTCAAACGTGCGTGGAGAGTGGATCGGGCGGACCTCATGGCGGAAATTCTGGAGAAGGCTTTTCACCTCGCAGAGAGCGGGCAACCCGGTCCGGTTCTGGTCAACGTGCCCATGGATATTTTCAGCGAAGTCATTTCCTCGGAAAGCTTTGATCGCGTTTCAAAGAACACGCGCTCGCTGGTCAAGCCATCCCTTGACGATGAGACCGCTGGAAGGATCATCGACGCGCTCGTCGAGGCTGATAACCCGGTTCTCTATGTTGGGGGTGGTATCTTGCTGGCTGATGCCAGCGCCGAGCTGGAGGCTTTTGCAGACACCATGCAGATGCCCATCGCACACTCTTTGATGGGCAAAGGCGCGGTTCGGGATGATCATCCGCTGGTCTTGGGCATGACCGGCTTCTGGGGTACGGAATTGGTGAATCAGGCCTGTTTGAACGCGGGGGCCATTTTTGCCATTGGCACACGGTTCAAGGAGGCGGACTGTTCATCCTGGTATCCGGGTTATACCTTCAACGTACCGGGCTCAAAGATCATCCACATTGACATTGAACCCTCAGAGATTGGTCGAAACTATCCGACTGAGATTGGTGTTGTTGCCGACGCCAAAGCAGCACTAACCGTGCTGAACCGTGTTGCGCAGCAGAGGTTCCCACAGGGTCGTGCGGCCAATACCATCGCCGCCGAGATCCAGAACTTTCGCCAGAGCTTCGCCGCCGCCAATACCGCCAACGCGACCAGTGAAGCCTTTCCCATGATGCCGGAGCGCATCCTTGCCGACGTGCGCAAGGCGCTGCCTGCTGACGGTATTCTGACCACAGATGTGGGTTGGAACAAAAACGGCGTCGGTCAGCAGTTTGATATCCTGACACCCGGCTCGATCCTGACGCCCGGCGGTTTCGCGACCATGGGTTTTGGTCCGCCAGCGGCCATCGGTGCTAAACTTGCCGCGCCGGATCGAACCGTTCTGTCGCTGGTTGGTGATGGCGGTTTCGGCCAGAACCCGGCCATGCTGGCAACAGCCGTCGAGCTTGGTTTGGGCATCGTGTGGCTGGTGATGAACAACAACGCCTTCGGCACAATTGCGGGGCTGCAAAAGGCGCATTACGGACTGACCTACGGAACCACGTTCCCCGGCGAAGCCGGTGCGCCGCTGAATGGGCCGGATTACGCACTCATCGCGCAGGCTTACGGTGCCACGGGTATCAGGATTGAGTCGGCCAATGCGCTTCTGCCAGCTTTGGAAGCCGCTTTTGCCATGAACGGTCCCGTGGTGCTGGACGTTGCTATGATTAATAACCCGACCCCCACCACCGGACATTGGAATATTCTGGACATCTATTCGCCAGAAGGCGGCGTTTCACACGTCGCAACCTAGGCTGCAGGGGACAGCTTTGCCCCACCGATTGACACATTGGCGCGCTCCTATGGGCTGCAGACAATGAAGCGGGAGTTGATCGGTGGGGCAATTCAATCGGATCATTCGGATCGACGATTGATTGACCATCCTCAGATTCAGATACCCGGTTTTTCGTCCTTGGACTGAACCAGAGCTGCAAGAATTTTGGCCCAATCGGTGGTATTGACGTTGGGGTCTTGAATTTCGACGGCGCAAAAAGCTTCGGTCGCTGGGTCCAACACGAAAATCAGATCAGCCCCAATGCTCTCAAGCACTGCCGCAGCGTCGCGTTCGGCGGCGCCGGTTGCTGTTTCGTCTCGGTGATAGACCTGCCCGATTTTCAGCTGAAAATGGGCCGGCACGGGACCTGTGCCGGGTCTGATGAGCCGAGCATGCTCAAACGGTGAAAATCGGGAAAGGCGGCTGACAACGGCCTCGGGACGACTCATGTCCAGCGCGCTCAGGACGCGCAGCAAGGCGCGCTCCTCCGACTGATCACGCAGATTGAGCAACTCGAGTGCCAGCGTCAGGACCAACCCAATGGTAAAAATCAATGCGGTTAGCCGGAAGAAAGCTTCCCACCCCTTCAGTTCCGTCAGCCAGATAAAGGCTGAGGCAGCGATGAGGGTGGTCAGGATAAAATTGAGAACACGCCACGACAGGACAGGATTTTGGCGCGGGAATCGTGCGCTGTGCACCGCTGCATAAGCAAACATCAGAATGGCCAGCGCGCCCAGGCGTACTGGCAGGCCGGGCACAAGGTCGGAAAAGTCTGTGGCTATAAGTGGCACGCCGATCAGCGTGAAGGTGATCATCCCGTTGACCCTGCGGTTTTCCCGACGGCTGAGCTGTGTTCGATCTCGCAGGAAAGCCCAGGAAATCGGCAGGATCAGTCCCAGTATCTGGAAGCCAGCCAAAAAGCTCGAATAGACCATCGAAGATGACGACGCCAAAAGTAGGGTGGAGATCAGGCAGACAAAGGCACCGAGTAAGGCGTAAAGCTTGAGCATAAAGGGCGCATGACGCCTCAACAGGCCCTCCACAGCCAACAGAATACCCAGTGGAACAAAGCAGACAGCCAGAAAACTGATCGAGAAAAAGGCGTCAAAGCCGCTGATCCAAAACAGCCCACGCGTCGCCAGAAACAGGGCCAGCAGCAACGCCAGCACCCCGAACCGGATTTCAAGCAGGCTCGGCAGGCGATTTCGGCGCACAGGAAGCAGAACGTGAAGCGCAAAACCGCCGACGCCTGCTGCTGCGAGCAGATTGATCACCCCATCCCAAGGTTCCATTAGGCCGACTTTCCTGCATTCGGTCCGCGGGCGCGCAAGTCGCCCTGCGAGCGGGAGGGATTGAGCCATTGCGCCAGCGGTGCCACCAGCGAAGAGAGGAACAAGCTTGCCAGCTGCAGGCTCAAGCCAACGCCGGTCAGCCCAGAAAGCCGACGCCGAAGGATCCGTCGCGCCGCCTCCGCATTGGCGCGTCCAATCTGCAGAAAATCATCTCCGCGGGCGTAGTCCAGCTCTTCTCGGCACAGGGCATTGTAACCGTCCATGCGGTGAAGCGGGGCTTGGTGAAAGTCCTTTTTGAGGTGGTCTGAACCGCCGCGATAGGCGTCCTCAATCACAAACCGGTCAGCCCGAAACGGGGCGTCTTCACTGACGCCGAACGCAGCCCGATGCCGCGCCATGATCTGTGTGGCCAAGGCCAGATGCCGGGGTGGGGGCATGGCGTCGCGATCCATTCCAGGAAAGACATCAACAAAGGTTTCACCCACCAGTCCAATAGCCGCCGGAACCTGACTGACACTGCTGATCCAAAAGGGCCGACACTGCCGCCGGAAGTAATACAGAACGCAGGTGAGAATATAGAGGCTGGAGGTCAGCGACTGGCCCCGAGCATCGGGATGGACCATCGTCAAACCCAGATGAAGCACTTCTTCTTCGCGTCCCCCCAGTTGCACCGGCAGCAAGCGCATGACGTTAAAGGCCAGCGCTTCGCCCGTCTTGCGGTCTTCGATCAGCGTGATGATGGACTCGGACCAAAAGGCACCACTGCTCTTGAACACCCCATAGTCGAGGTCATCGCCTTCCAGACTCGCGCGGGCAATATCGCGACAGGGACGCGCCCACTCTTCGAGATCGGCCTCAGCCATCCAAAGCCCCGGTCTTTCCGCAATCAGAACGCGCAAGTTTCCGGGCAGTTGAATCGAGCAGAACATGTGCCGCTGGAACACGGATGATATTCTAGGTTGCTGACGAAGATTGGAATTTCTGATCATCACAATCGTATATCCGCAAGTCTCAAGGCCTTTGATCCTGTTTTATATTTGAGAACAATAGGATCCGCCGCATCTGATAAGTAAATAACAAAGAACCTATACCTGCGAAAAAGGGTTTGCTAACGCTGATGATAGCGATAAATTCCTATATCCAAAGCTCCCGTTACCCCAACGGGACTATACGTATGAACACTTGAATAAGCATCCCTGTTCAGGGTGACGCTTCAAAAACTGTTTTTCAGGCATTTTCGATGCAGCTTCGCTCCCGCATAACCTTGGCCGCCGCGTTCTTTCTGCTGGCTCCTGTTGTGCTTTTTTTCCTCATCGACTTGATGCGTGACCGCTTTATCGCGAGCTCGTTTGTCAAGCGGCAGTTTGAGGACGACCAACCCTTTATTCAGGGGTTTATTCGTGAAGCCCGGCAACAAATCGAATCACCTGCTGCGAAAATTCAGTTGGTTCTGCCCAGTGAGCCCATTCCAAAGTCGTTCTTGGATCCGGACACGGGAACGCTGGTCTATGAGCCGTGGACAACCATGCAATTCCGGCTCGATCAGATCGCCGAAATCTACCCTGGGCTTTCCTTTGGCCTGTTCGACCGCGACGGGCAACTTCTGGTCAGTGTGGGTGAAGACGTCGACTTACTGACGCAGGGTTTTGACGGTGCAAACCGCTCTGATGCGCAGGGTATCTCGCCCTTAAGTGATGCCTTCATGGTACGCCGCACCATGCGCACTCTGCGCGGGCTCTATGTCTATGTCGGGGCCATGCCCGCGGATCAGTTTATCCAGAATATTTCCAATTCTGTCGGTGAACCGATTGTTCTGATCCAGCGCGAAATCAGAGAAGATCCCGATGAATTCGGCTCCTCCCCTGATAGCCTGGACCAGCAAGTCTCCGCCAAGGTCGTTGGCCTGCCAGAGGCCACAGTTTCTAATCCAAACCTATACGCGGATGCCCGCGAGTTCTGGGATTCGATCCAGAGCGCGGCTCTTGCCAGTATGCCGCGTCGCTATTTTTCAGTGTCCCAAAATGATCATCGAGGCATCATTACGGAAGTTCGGGTCGATGCGTTGATGCCCACGGCGGATGAAGGCATTTTCCTGCGATTGGTCAGGGATCGCACCCAGTCGGCCATTCGAGAAGAAAAGCAGAACCGATTGGTTTACGGTGGTTTTGCGGTTTTGATTCTTGTCTCTGTGGTCTTGCTGCTGTGGTTCTTTAACCGGTCTCTGCGCCCCCTGACCGACTTGATTGCAGCTCTGCAGGCTTTGGCACGGCATGACTTTGATTATCGCATTCCACACACCAACAGACGCGATGAGCTTGGGGCCTTGGCCAGAGGATTGACGGATTTCCGAGCCTCCTTGGTGGACCGGGAGCGGTTGGTTCTGCTCAAGGAACAAATGGAATTCGCCGCACAGATTCAGCGGTCCATTCTGCCCAGTCACTTCGACGTCGCCGATTTCGCCTCTATCGACGCAATTACGCTGCCCGCTGAGGATGTCGGTGGGGACTTTTTTGACATGTTTGCCCTGGCAAACGGTGATGTCGGGATTGTCGTGGCCGATGTTGCGGACAAGGGTATGGGCTCTGCGCTGTTTGGGGCATTGGCATCATCCCTGATCCGAGCCACAGCGCGTCTCTACAGCGATCCGGGCCGCGTGCTGGGGTCGGTCAATAGACAGCTGTGTGAGCGCAACGATGCGGATCTGTTTGTAACGCTTTTCTATGGGGTGCTCGCGCGCGACACGGGCCGCCTGATCTACAGCAATGCTGGGCACGAACCACCGCTTTGCATGCGTCGGGATGACAATGGTGTCGTGAAGGTCGAACGGACGCCAACGACCCATGGGCTTCCTTTGGGGCTGGTTTCCGATGCGCACTTTGAGTCCCGGTCACTCGAACTCAGTGCTCAGGATAATCTGGTCTTGTTCACCGATGGCATTACAGAGGCGGAGAATACGGATAACCGCCTGTTCTCTGCGGCGGCTTTGAACGAACTGCTGGTGCAGCAGACCGACAGCGCGCCAAGCGAGATTATTCGCAACGTCATGAATAACGTGAAGAGCTTCACAGGCGAGCAGCCACAAAGCGACGACATCACTCTTATGGTCGTCCGCTACGAAGGTGTTCCTGACCAAGCGACCTCGGATAATAATAATGGTGGAGAAGACGCAGCAGATGGTCCTAAACTGCGCGTAGTCGGTGATTCCTGATTATTTGAAACCTAGGACGCTCCTATGAGCTCGGATACGCTTTCCTCTCGTTTTTTTGCCTCTCGAACAACAAAAGAAACCATTCCACTGGTTGTCATTCCCAAGAAGCCCGAGCGAGCATGGTTCAAAACCCTGCCAGCGCGCCATGCAACTTGGCTGCAATCACAGGGCAAAGACTTGAGTGAAGCCGGTCTGGTCCTGCTCGCACCCGACGAAAAGGGGGCTTTGGAGACGGTTTATTTCACCCCGACCTCGCACGCCGGTGACAGCTGGCACCTCGCCCACTTACCGGCCGCTTTGCCAGAGGGCCGATTTGCCCTGTCGGATGCATCGGCCAAGCGCGTCGAGGCCACGCAATGGGCCTTTGGCTGGGCTGTCGCACAGCTGCCCGATCAACGGTTCAAGTCCAAACCCCAAGACCGTAAGGACCGGCAACTGGTCTGGCCGACCCATGCGGATCGAGAGGAGGTTCAGGCCTGGATTGAAGGCGTTATTCTGGCGCGCCGCTTGGTGAATACACCAGCGGAGAATCTGGGACCGGCAGACTTGTCTGAGGCGGCTCGCGGGCTGGTCAGCGACTTCAATGGCCGCATGCAGGAAGTCATTGGTGAGGATCTGATCAGCGAGGGCTTTCCGGCGGCACATGCGGTTGGAAAAGGCGCTTTGCCAGCGCGCGCGCCTCGGGTCATGGCTCTGCGCTTCAACGCGTCCAAATCATCACCGACGGTGGCTTTGGTTGGGAAAGGCGTTGTCTTTGATACCGGCGGACTGGACATCAAGCCGCGCACATCCATGCGTCATATGAAAAAGGACATGGGCGGCGCAGCGGTTGCCTTGGGCGTGGCGCGGACACTGCTGGAACTGGGTGCCAACCTGAACCTGCTGGTGGTCATTGGTGCGGTGGAAAATGCTGTTTCAGCGGGTGCATTCCGACCGGGCGACGTGCTCAATACCCGCAAGGGTCTAACGGTTGAGGTTGGGGATACAGACGCGGAAGGTCGTCTGGTTCTGGCCGACTGCCTGACCTATGCCGGCGAGCAGGAGCCGGATCTCATCATCGACTTTGCAACGCTTACAGGCGCGGCCAGAGTGGCTTTGGGCCCGGATCTGCCGCCGGTCATGGCGCGCGATGCCGCCTTGTCTCAAGCCATGGCAGAGCAAGGACAGCGTGTTGGTGATCCGCTTTGGGCCATGCCGATGTATCTGCCCTATGGCCAGCATCTGCGCAGCTCGATCGCTGACATGTGTAACATCACCGAGGGCTTTCCCTTTGCCGGATCGATCACGGCCGGGCTGTTCCTCGAACGCTTTGTTCCAAAGAACATCGCTTGGGCGCACTTGGATATTTTCTGCTGGAATCCATCGTCCAGACCGGGGCGACCAGCGGGTGGCGAGGCTCACAGCGTGCGTGCCGTGGCGTCCTTCCTCCGGACTTGGAAGCCAGCCAAGAAAGGTCGCTAGTACCCTAGGTCCGGGTTGACCAGATTGGTGTAAGGCCAGCCTTTGCGCATTTCATTGATGGCTTCAGCCACGCTGACAATTGCGGATTCCGGTGTGGTGACGGACGCGATATGCGGCGTGACAAACACCCGTGGGTGTTCCCATAGCGGGTTATCGACCGGCAAAGGTTCTTCGTTGAAAACGTCAAGCACAGCGACTTCGACTTTGCCTTTGTCCAAGGCTGTCACCAAGTCCGCCTCGATCAAGTGACCACCGCGACCAACGTTAATCACCGCAGCACCGTTGGGCAGACGGTTAAACGTCCCGCGGCCCAGAATGCCCTCGGTCTCAGGCGTAAGCGGCAGCAGGCAGACGAGGATTTGTGTCCGGGTCAGAAACTTTTCCAAGCCGTCCAGTCCGTCGAAACTCTGTATTTCGTCAAAGTCTTTCGGCGTACGCGACCAGCCGATGACATCGTAGCCCATGCCGCGCAGCGCACCCGCACAGGCACGCCCCAGCACGCCCATGCCCATGATGCCAACAGTCAGCTCTGGCGCGAGGGGAACAGTCTCCGGCTCCCACAGTTTGCGGGCATGCGCGGCGAAAGTGCGGTGCATCTTTCGGGAACAGAGCAAGGCGGCCATGACCACGTACTCCACCATTCCCTGTGTCAGGCCGGGATCGACCATCCGCACCAGCGGTACGTCCTTGGGAAAAGTCGGATCTTTGAGAATGTGATCGACGCCAGCGCCCGTAGACACCACGAGCTTGAGTTTGGGCATGGAGGCAAGCAGGCCCTTTGGCGGCTCCCACACCACAGCAACTTCAATGTCGCTGGGGTCACCGACAAAGGGGAAGGTCACGATATCCAGCCCCGGCACACGCTGGTAAAGCGCATCCTTCCAGCGGCCAATCAAGTATCGATCCGTCTTCAGCAGCAGCTTCATGCCGCGCACTCCCCAAAACTATCTCCAACGCGGAGACTATTGGCGGACCGCTGCGGCCTCGTCTACTGCCAATTCGGTTGCGGCCTTCAACAATGCGCGCGTGTAGAGCTCTTTGGGTTCATTAAACAGGGTTTGGGCCGGTCCAGCCTCAACAACCTTGCCGCCCTGCATCACCAAAACCTGATGTGACATGGACCGAACGACCTTCAAATCATGCGAGATAAACAGGTAGGCGAGCCCCAGATCAGCCTGCAGCTTGCGCAGCAGTTCCAGCAGCTGGGCTTGAACGGTCATGTCTAGCGCGGACGTGGGCTCATCCAGGATCAGCAGCTTGGGCTGAAGGATCAGGGCGCGGGCCACGGCGATGCGCTGTCGTTGCCCACCGCTGAACTCGTGGGGAAAGCGGTGCCGGGCAGCGGGGTCGAGACCAACGACTTCAAGCGCTTCAATCACCCGCTGTTCTGTTTCCTCGTCCGAAAGCCCCTCTGCGTGAATGCTCAAGCCTTCGCCGATGATTTCACTGACGCTCATGCGGGGTGAAAGGCTGCTGAAGGGGTCCTGAAAGACGACCTGCATCTCCCGGCGCAGGGGCACCATCTGCTTGGGCTCGTATCCATCGATCTTGTGGTCAAGGTAGACAATCGGTCCCTTCGAGGAGACCAGCCGCAGCAGCGCCATACCGAGCGTGGATTTGCCCGAACCGGACTCACCCACCACGCCGAGCGTCTCGCCCTCGCGGATCGAAAGGGTCACGCCATCGACGGCTTTAACGGCACCGACCTGCCGCTTGAGAACCCCGGCGAGGATCGGAAAGTGGACCTTGAGGTCCGTGGTCTCCACCACCGTTTTTGCATTGGCAGGCAGGGGGTTAGGCTCACCGCTGGGTTGGCTGTCGACCAGCTTGCGGGTGTAGGGGTGCGCAGGCGAGACGAGAACGTCATCGCGCGCGCCTGCTTCAACCACGCTGCCACGCTCCATCACGGTCACATCATCGGCCATCGCCCGCACAACATCGAGATCGTGGGTGATCAGCAGCATGGCCATGTTCCGCTCACGCTGTTTCTGGCGCAACAGTTCGAGGATCTGCGCCTGAACCGTCACGTCCAGCGCCGTGGTCGGCTCATCAGCAATCAGCAGATCTGGATTATTGGCCAGAGCCATGGCGATCATCACCCGCTGACGCTGCCCGCCGCTGAGTTCATGCGGGTAGGAGCGCGCTTGCCGCTTTGGGTCGCGCAGACCAACATCTTCCAGCAGCTCAGGCACCATCTGACGGGCTTTGCGCATGTCGATGCGCTGGTGGGTCATGATGATTTCAGCGACCTGACGGTCGACCTTTTGCACCGGATTCAGTGAGATTTGCGGCTCCTGAAAAATCATCGAAATCTCATTACCGCGAAGGCTTCGCAGGGTTTTTTGTCCCGCCTGAAGCAGGTTTGAACCCTTCCACAGCACTTGACTGCGCTCACTATGGGTCGCGACGGGGTAGGGCAGCAGTTGCAGGATCGACATGGCCGAAACCGTCTTTCCCGAGCCAGACTCACCCACCAGCGCCGTGGTGCGGCCGGGCTCGATCTGGAATGAAATGTCCTGTGCGCCCACAATTCGGCCCTCTGGCGTGTCAAAGAACACGTCCAGATTTTTGACGTCGAGCAAGGTCATGCGATTTGCTCCTCAGTCTCGGCCTTTGGCGCAGGCGCGCGGTAGCGCTTGGGGATTTTGATGCTGATCGCCTTGCGAGGATCCATCGCGTTTCGAACCCCTTCGCCGATAAAGACCATCAGCATGGTGATGGTACCCAAACCGGCGAAAATCGGGAAAACCAGCCACCATTTGGTGATGTTGGCCAGCCCCTGACGGGTCATCTCACCCAGGGATGGTGAGCCAGGCGGCATGCCAAAGCCGATGAAGTCCAGCCCGGACAGCACCGTGATTGACCCCGCCAGCGCAAACGGCAGGAAGGTAATGGTGCCGACCATCGCGTTTGGAAACACGTGCCGCCACATGACGGTGAAGTTGCTGACACCCAAAGCGCGGGCGGCTGTGATGTACTGGTAGTTTCTCGCCTTGAGGAATTCGGTTCGGATGGTGCCGACAAACCCTGTCCACCCAAAGAGTGATAACAGGAACAGCAGCAACCAGAAATTCGGCTGCAACACCCCCATGATGGCGATGATGATGAACAGCGTCGGCAGCGATCCGTAGATTTCCAGAACGCGCTGCAAAATCAAATCCAGCCACCCGCCGAAATAGCCTGACATGGCCCCAACACTCAGCCCGATGGTCGCGGTGATCGCGACATACATAAAGCCGAACAGAAAGCTGATCCTGATGCCATAGATCAGACGCGCCACGACGTCCCGACCCTTGTCATCTGTGCCCAGCCAGTGCTTTCCGTCGGGCGGAGAGGGGA
Organism: Alphaproteobacteria bacterium; assembly: GCA_049612785.1. Classification (GTDB taxonomy): domain Bacteria; phylum Pseudomonadota; class Alphaproteobacteria; order UBA7985; family UBA7985; genus UBA7985. Next base: position 23,851 of record JBMZBW010000020.1, read on the forward strand.
ATTCTGATCCTGCGTCCTTGACCACGCGTCGGTAGTGATAGGGCACAATCGGCCAGATCATGAAACCGTTGGCGTTGATTTCCTCGGCAATGAAAGGATCGTAGTAGTTGGTTGGCCCGGCGAAGCCGTTGAACTCACTTTCCGGATACTCCACCATAAACGGAAAGTATGAGTTGCCCTTGTAGCTGACATAAATCGGACGATCATTGGCCAGCACGTTCGCGAACAGGCTGGTGATGAAAATGACCGACACGGCCAGCAGCGAAAACAGCCCTCGCTTGTCGGCCAGAAAGCGCAGCCAGCGGCGATATCCGATTTCGGTTGCTGGGATGAGGCCGAGGATCTTGTAGGGTTTGAGTCTCATACCTTGCGCCCGTCAAAGTTAATGCGCGGATCAATGAGCGTGTAGGTAATGTCGGTAATCAGCACCAGTGTCAGGCCCATCAGACCACCGACCCATATGTTCGCATACAGGATCGGGTAGTCGCGGTTGGACAGGGCATCCAGCCCCAGCATTCCCAGACCGTTGAGGTTGAAAATCCGCTCAATGAAGACGGAGCCGGTGAACAGCAAACCAACCAGCAGTCCGGGCACCCCCGACAGAACCAGAATCATCGCATTGCGGAACACGTGGAAGTACATGATCCGGCTTTCCGTCAGGCCCTTGGCCCGTGCCGTTGTCACGTACTGCTGACCCAGATGATCCATGAAGCTGTTTTTTGTCAGCATCATCAGACCCGAATAGCCCCCGACCAGAACGACAATCGCCGGCAGGGTCATGTGCCACAGGTAATCGAGTATTTTCCCCCACCAACTGAGCTCTTCAAAGTTGTCGCCGACCAGTCCTTCCAGCGGGAACCACTGCAGGTTCACGGCGAAAATGGCAATCAGCGCGATGGCGAGTACGAAATTGGGAATGCTGTCGACACCGACAACGCCTGTCGTCGTGAACCAGTCAAACCGGTTCCCGTCCCGACGCGCCTTGGCGATGCCCAGAGGAATACAGATCAGATACGTGAAAATGGTGCCCAGAATGCCCAGACCCATGGTCACGGGAATTCGCTCCACAATAACGTCCACCACCGGGCGGCCATAGCGGAGCGAGTCCTTGAAGTCGAAGCGCAGGAAGCTGAAGAAGTAATCGAACATGCGCACGTACCAGGGCCGGTCCAGACCGAACATTTCCCGGTATCTTTCGAAGGCTGCCGGGTCGAGCCCTTCCCGACCCGTGTAGCCTTCGACATCGTTAACGGACTTGCCCACTGAGCCGTCCGTGTTTTCCGTATTTGCTTCGCCTACATCGCCATCAGACCCGATCATCCGATCACCCAGATCGGTCGAGATCCCCTGCATTTCAGCGATCAGCGCTTCGAGCGGGCCGCCGGGTGCAAAGTTGATGAGCAGGAAGCTCGTCATGAAGATCCCCGTCAGTGTGATGGGGATCAGCAACAAGCGCCGTATGATGTAGGCAAGCATAGACGGTGAACCCTCTCGGCCTTAGAGCGCGTCGCGACGCTCGTCGAGCGTGATGTCGAGGGCTTCATCGATCCACCAACCGGTGGTTGGACCGCCGAGGAAGTCTTCATCACCGCTGTGGTCGATGGTGCCGAACTTGTCCCAGTACAGCAGGCGGCTCTTGTTGTAGTACCACTCAAGAACCACCAGATGCTCGCTGGTCAGGATCCGATCCAACGCCTTGGCGACCTGGTTCAACTCTTCACGATTATCAGCGCTGGTGAGTTGAGCAATCAGATCGTCAAGCACTTCGCTTTCATACCCGTGGAAGGCAATCGAGCCCGGTGTTGCGGCCAGCTCAGAGGACCAGTAGTACCGCATCTGCGTTCCGGGCGTGTAGGACGCGCGGTAGACGTAGTCGGTCATATCGAAGTCACGCGAACGGATTTTTTCAATCCACTGGGTCGGGTCCAAAAGACGGAATTCAGCGTCAATGCCGATCCGCTCCAGATTTTCTACCCACGGCAGGATGTACCGTTCGGAGTCCGGCGAGCTGTCGATGATTTCCAGCGCAAACTGCTCACCATCTGCGTTGACCAGCTTTCCGTCTTCAAGGTTCCAGCCCGCTTCGGCGAACAGGTTGAGGGCCATGCGCAGGTTGTCACGATTGTTACCGGAGCCGTCGGTTTCCGGGTAGGAATACTGCTCACCAAAGACGGTCGCCGGCAGCTGACCCGGATACTTGGCATCCAGCTCTTGCAGGATTTCCAGCTCACGGCCCGTTGCAACGCCGGTTGCTTCCAGCTGCGAGTTCTCCAGATGCGAATTCTGGCGAATGTAACGGCCATAGAACAGCTGCTTGTTCGTGAATTCGAAGTCAAAGGCCAGTCCAATGGCTTCGCGGATGCGACGGTCCTGGAACTTTTCACGCTGCAGGTTGAAGAACATGGCTTGCGTGTTTTGGATGTTGTTGTCGTCGAACTCTTTCTTGATGAGGATGTTCTCAGCAATCGCTGGAATATCCTCGGCCTTGTAGTCGTTGACCCATGCTTTCATCTGGTTCTCAGAGCGCATGTCGATCTCGCCAACCTTGATCGCGTTTCGCAACGTGGTGACATCGTTGTAGTAGCGGTAACGAATGGTGCTGAAGTTGGAAGCACCCTTGGCCCATGGGAAATCGTTACCCCAATAATCGTCGCGGCGCTCGTAGACGATGTAGTCTTCGTCCTTGTGCTCCTTGATCCGGTATTCGCCGGAGCCTTCAGGGTAAACGTCCAGGAAGATTTCCTGTGGGTCGCGATCTTCCCAGAAGTAACGCGGAATGATGGCTTCACCGCCGATGGTGAAGGGTACGTTACGGTCGGTGTTATCCTCGGTGAAACTGAATTTCACGCGGTTGCCGTCCAATACTTCGATGCTTTCGATCATCGCGTAAGCATCCTTGAAGCCCGGCCAGCCTTTTTCGATCTGGAAGTCAAAAGTGAATTTGACGTCATCGGCGGTCACGGGTGTGCCATTGGCCCACCGCGCTTCATCACGGATCTTGAAGGTGACCCATGAACGATCTTTGGGCATCTGAATGGTTTCAGCGAGGATGCCATAAGAGGTATCCAGCTCGTCAGCGACCCCGCCGAGCAGACTGTCGGACAGCAGTCCCAAGCCGGATGCATCATCGCCCCGGCCATTGAGGGAGTTGAAGTCGTTGAACCCGCCCCGGACCCCGGAAATATAATCACCGTAAATGGGCGCGTCGGGGTTGAGGTAAGGATAGGATTCGAGGTCAGCGGGGTACTTCGCTTCGCCATCGAATTTGTTGATGAAGTACTGGATGGGTGCATCTTCGGCGCGGGCGGCGCTTGCGATGGTCAGCCCCAGTGCGGCCACAGCAAAGGTGCTGCGTTGGAACAAAGTTGTCACGATCATCTCCCCGTATTTGTGCGATTGGGCTCTGTGCTTTGGGCGTACAGAGTGACTTTATGTCATGCAATCGTCAAAATGGGGCAAATCCGCGGACAAAAAAGGCCACGCGGTCATATGACCCGTGGCCTCTCGTGATTCTGATCGAAAGTTTACTTATTGATCGCCGGAAGCCTGCTGCGCTTCAACCGCTGCGAGATCTTCTGCTGACGGTACAGGCAGTGGAAGTGGTGCGTCAGCCTGCTGGAACATCCAGGCGATCAGATTCGCCCGGTCGCTGTCATCCTTCAGACCCGCGAAACCCATCTTGGTACCCGGTGCCCATGCCTTAGGCTTGAGCAGGAAGCCATCCAGTGCCTCTGCATCCCAAACACCATCGATTCCTGCCAGTGCGCCGGAGTAGGCAAAACCGTCAGCGGACGCGATGTCCTTACCAACAACATTCCAAAGTGCAGGACCCAGCTTGTTCGCGCCGCCTTGCTCGAAAGCGTGACACGTGGTGCACTTGGCGGCGTTCTTTGGACCGAGCGCCGGGTTGGCGTCTGCGAGACGAACCGCAATAGGGGTAATGAACACCTCTTCAGCACCTGCTGTTACGGTTTCCGGCACAGGGAAGCCGTAGACGACTTTCTCGTGGCCATCACCGTGATGACCGTGATGCTCGGGATCGTAGACTTTGGTGATCTGGATAAAAGACAGACCCAAGAAAGCCGCAAAAAGGATAGAGGCGAAGATCAGAAAGGAATTGCTCATCAGCTAGACCTGCAGTGGACTATTTCGCTCCAATCCCCCAAAGGAGGATGTGAGACTAGAATACGGTGTGTTGGATGGCCCAAGGGGGCGGAAAACGCAAGGGCTGCGACACATCAATCGGGGTCCGCGAACGCCGGTACAGGGTCACGGTTTATGCAAGCGAAGCCTTAAATCATTGGGATGGAATACATGAAGGTCGCATTTCAGGGCGAATTGGGTTCGAACTCACACACAGCTGTTTTGCAGTTCTATGGTGACAAGACGGTCGAAACAGTGCCGTGTCGGACCTTTGAAGAGGCGTTTTCGGCGGTTCCGAGCGGTTTGGCTGATGCCGCAGTGATTCCCATCGACAACTCATCCAACGGTCGTGTCGCCGATGTTCATCATCTTTTACCCAAAAGCGGCTTGCATATTGTCGGCGAGCATTTCCTGCCCATTCAATTTCAGCTCATGGGCTTGAAAGGCACAGAACCAGGAAAGGCGCGCCAGGTGCTGAGCCACGTTCATGCCCACGGTCAGTGCCGAGGGGTGATTCGCAAGTACGATCTTGAATCGATCACAGTTCACGACACTGCCGGTGCCGCGAAAATCGTGTCTGAGCAGGGTGACCCCGCGCAAGTGGCCTTGGCCCCAAAACTGGCGGCAGAGCTCTATGGTCTGGACATCCTAGAAGCTGACGTCAGTGACAATGACGACAACACCACGCGTTTTGTCGTTCTTGCACCCGAGCCCTATGCGGTGACAGGTGGGGAAGAAAAAGTCATCACCTCGCTGGTGTTCAAAACCCGCTCGGTTCCGGCAGCGCTCTATAAAGCGCTGACCGGGTTTGCGACCAACGGAGTCAACATCACCAAGCTGGAAAGCTACATCGCTGACGCCAGTTTCACGGTTGCGCAGTTCTATGCAGACATCGACGGTGCCGCGACCGACCCTGAGGTTGCTCTGGCCCTTCAGGATCTGGATTACTTCAGCGAGCACGTGCTGATCCTCGGTTCCTACCCGGCCAGTAGTTTCCGAAAGGGCAGCTAAAGCGTCTCGGGCCTTGCGCTCAACCAGGTCTCGATCAGGAACCGGGCAATCGAATCCTTGCGCGGCAATCGGAAGTCTTGGGAGCCTCTCAGGTCGTTGATTTGTTCCCGCGTGTACCAGTCGGCCCGTTCAAGCTCTTCGAGATTAACATTGAGCGTGGTGTCCTCTGCCCATGCGAAAAAGCCGATCATCAGCGAGTTGCTGAAAGCCCACGGCTGGGACGCCGCATAGCGCACTTTGGTGACGGACAGTCCCACTTCTTCCTGAACTTCACGAATGACGGTTTGTTCCAGCGTTTCACCTGCATCGACGTAACCGGCGAGAACGGAGTGAATCGTTGGCGGGAAGTTGTGGTTGCGCGCCATGACACATTTTTCGCCGCTGGGATCCTGAACCAGCATGATGGTCGCCGGGTTGATCCGTGGGAACAGGTACTCGCCACAGGACTCGCTGGAGCAGCGGCGTTCCAGCCCTGCTTTGGATTGCAGGGTCTCGCTACCACAGCGGCCACAGAAGCGGTGGGAGCGGTGCCACGCCAGCAAATGCCGCCCATAGGCCCCAACCCCGACGCGGAAAGGATCCAGATTCGGGCCAGTCATCCATGGGTCGATGAACATGCCTTTGGTCGGTCCATTGAGGTCCGGCGCTTCGCCATCGGCGTTCTGCTGACTGGAAATGTCAGCAGCGAAGTAGGGTTTTCCGTCCTTGAGGCCGAGGAAAACCACCCGGTCAGCTTCACTGAGCTGGTCCTGCGGCCAACTGAGCAGGGATTCGCCATCGGCACTCATCAGCACGCGACGACGCCAGACCGGTAGGATTTCAGCCTCCGGATCGTGCAGCGCAGCTGCGATGGCGGCTTCGTCGCGCCGATCCAGCCCGTCACGCTCCAAGCCTTCGAAGGTGTAGGGCAACCGAGAACCAGACAGGTCGCGGGAGGCGTCCTGAAACGCGCGCGGCGTCTGATCGCCCAATTGCGCCCGGCGTGGAACCGAGCTGGGCGATGGGTCATCCCTGTCCAAATGTGCTGGGGAGATCTGTCTTTGTTCGTCGTCTGAGTTCATGCGTTATCTTGCAAGCCGCCGTGCGGTGTTCCATATAAGTGTTGAAGGTTGGGGCGGACGTGCCTCTCGCCAACCCGGTCAGGTCCGGAAGGAAGCAGCCGTAACGAGGTCGGCTCGGGTCGTTCCAATCTTCCCTTGAATACTCATTCTGCCGCCCAGTGTAGCGCAATATGTTTCGATAGAGCATCGCGTCGCCACGGCGAGAACGTGGATAAAGTGGCGGATGGACCTTCTACCTCCCGATAATCAGGCACAGGAAAACGGCGAATACGTCGTTTTAGCGCGAAAGTATCGACCGCGAGATTTCTCGACAATGGTCGGTCAGGACGCGCTGGTGCGGACTTTGCGCAATGCCTTCGAAACCGGACGACTGGCGCATGCCTTTCTGCTTTCGGGTGTTCGCGGGGTCGGTAAGACCACGACAGCGCGGATTGTCGCACGGGCGCTGAATTGTCAGGAAGACGGTCGAACCAGCCCGGCGGCTGACCCGTGCGGGCAGTGCGAATCCTGTCGCGCGATCAGCGAAGACCGAAGCGTTGACGTGCTGGAAATCGATGCCGCCAGTCACACGGGCGTCGATAACATCCGTGAGCTGCTGGATGGTGTAAAATACGCACCGGTTTCTTCGCGCTACAAAATCTACATCATCGACGAAGTGCACATGCTTTCCAAAGGCGCGTTCAATGCCCTGTTGAAGACGCTCGAGGAACCGCCTGCGCACGTAAAGTTCCTTTTCGCCACGACTGAAGCCGACCGGGTTCCGATTACCGTCCGCAGTCGGTGCCAGCGCTTTGACTTGCGGCGCATTTCCGCAGATGACCTCGCCGCCTATTTTGCCACGCTGGTGGAAAAGGAAGGCGTTTCCATCGATGACGAGGCCCTGCGCCTGATTGCACGCGCCGCGGATGGGTCGGCGCGCGATGGTCTTTCGCTGCTCGATCAGGCTATTGCGCTCAGTCAGGGCAGTGTGACCAGCGACCACGTGCGCTCCATGTTGGGGCTGTCGGATCAGAGTCGGATCCTCGACTTGTTCAAAGCGGTTGCTTCAGGACAGCCAGAAGAGGCCCTAAGTCTGTTCGACGCGCTCTACGCAGATGGCGCTGATCCCGCCGGGGTGATTCGGTCACTAGCGGAGTTTGTGCATGATCTGACCCGTCTGCACGTCACGCGCGGTAAAGCGGATTTGGGACCGGGTGAAGCGAACCGGGAAGCCATTTTGGACTTGGGGCGCGGGCTTTCCGTGCCGCAACTGAGCCGCTT
>JBMZBW010000021.1:0-30089 GCA_049612785.1 Alphaproteobacteria bacterium
TGGACAATGAACTACCGCTGCGCCCGCCTCGGCCATACGCGCCATTTCTGCTTCGGTGGTATGAATGCCATGGGCGAACAGAGATCGATCAGTGACCAGTCCAAAGCGGTCGTAAACGTCCAGATAGGACGCATCATTGGGGAAGAGTTCGGCAATCGCCTGAATTTCACGCGCGCTTTCGTTGATGTGGGTCTGCATGCGGGTGTGCGGGAATTCAGCATGCAGACTGCCGCACAGGTCGAGTTGTTCTTCTGTTGAGGTGATGGCAAAGCGCGGTGTCACCACGTAACCAAAACGCTCGTATTTAGGCTCCAGCGTCTCCAGCAGCGCCTTGGCGTCGTCGTAGGCTGCTTGCGCGGTGTCTTGCAGACTGGGGATCGCATTGCGGTCCATGGCGGTTTTACCGGACAGCAATCCCATGCCCCGCGCGTCAAAGGCCGCAGCGAGCTCTTCGAGGGCAACGGGGTGGATGGTCGAGAAGACACAGGCCGAGGTCACACCGTAGCGCAACAAGGCATCGGCAAAGATAGCAGCGATAGACGCGGCATGGGCGCGATCACCGAAACGGCTTTCTTCGGGGAATGTGTAGGTGTCCAGCCAGTGAAGCAGATCCGTGCCGTAAGCGCCGATAATCGCGCTTTGGGGGAAGTGCAGATGGGCATCGATGAAACCGGGCAGAACCAAGTGTTCCTTCCGATCTACAACCGGCCAATCAGCAAATTCCAACGGCAGGCTCGACGCGTCACCAACCCAGGCAACGCGGCCATCCTCGCCCACGGCCATCGCACCATCTGGATGGGATTCTTGAGCCGATTGTCCCTGAAAGAAAGGATCGTCGTTCCACCAAAGCAGGTGAGCTCGCAGCACAAACGACTGGGAAACAGCAGCATTCATAAAAACATCCGTGCGCCGGTTCTTGACGACCCAGTGAATAGCCTACAGCCCTTCGGGTCAAGTCCCCTGCGCGCTAAGCCGAGAAGCGCGAACGGAGGAGCAGGGCTTCGGCCGCAACGGCAGCGGCGATGACTGCCGGCTCCTTGCCCTTTATGCCAGCAATGCCAATGGGTGTAATCAAGCGCTTCTGAGCAGACGCATCAAACCCAGCGGCGCTGAGTTGCGTTCGAAACCGGGCGATCTTGGACTTCGACCCAATCATGCCAATGAACGGCACTTCGCGGGAGGAGCGGTGAAGTAGAGCGCTGACAATAGCGAGGTCAAGTTGGTGATCGTGGGTCATGACGTAGTGCAAGGCCCCATCGACCCCGCCGGTCGCCTCTTCTACCAGGCTGGCTTGATCTGCCGGGGTGTTGCTGCGCTCATCCAACCAACTCACGGCGAAAGGCAGGGGGGTCAGAGCCTGGTGCAGCGCTCGGCCCACGTGACCGCCGCCGTATAGCACCAGAGGAAACAGAACGGGCGCGGGTGGCAGATGTTTTCCGGCGTAGAGCGAGAGCTTTACGAAGCCGCCGCAGCATTGATTGAGCGCCGGGCCCAAGGGCAGCTCCATTTCGGCTGTTGTCTCATCTTGCGCCAGCATCAAGCGCGCACGATCAATCGCCCGGAATTCGAGAGCGCCGCCGCCGACTGTTCCTTCGATTTCGGTCTCGCTCACCCACATTCTCGTTCCTGTGTCACGGGGCGTGCTGCCCAGTGCAGTGGTGATCTCAACCGTTATCCAGCCCTCACGCGTTGCTCCGTCTGTCATAGGGCGTGCACGCGTTCCTGTGCGATTGTTCTCAAGATCTCTTCAGCGGTTGCTGGTGCATCCAGATCAGGCCACCGGCCCGGCGCGGAAAAGCTCGATACGGCGTGAGACAAGGCCGAATGCACAGAGATGGCCAGCATGAGCGGTGGCTCGCCCACAGCTTTGGACTTGAAGATGGTATCTTCCGTATTTTCATTGTCGAACAGCGCGATGTTCAGGATATCGGGCCGGTCGCTGGCACAGGGGATTTTGTAGGTCGATGGGGCATGGGTCAGGACTTCGCCGCGCGCGCTGTAGACCAATTCTTCCATCGTTAACCAGCCCATTCCCTGAACAAAACCGCCTTCGATTTGCCCGTGGTCAATGTCTGGGTTAAGCGAACGGCCTACATCGTGCAGGATATCAGCGCGAAGCACGCGGTTTGCCCCCGTGGTTGTGTCGATTTCAACCTCAGAGACCGCAGCGCCGTAGGCGAAATAGAGGAAGGGGCGGCCTTGGCCGGTCTGAGCGTCCCAGTCGATTTTCGGTGTGCGATAATAGCCTGTCGCTGACAACGAAACCCGCCCGAAATAGGCGGCTTTGACAACCTCCTTAAACGACCAGCTTTGACCATCTTCGCTGCTGACTTGACCATTGGAAAAGGTCAGCGTGCCTTCGATCCCCTTGGCTTCACACCAGAAGTCAGTAAGGCGCTTGCGCAGTTCCAAGGCAGCAAGCTTGGCGGCCCAGCCATTGAGGTCTGAGCCAGAAGAAGCAGCGGTTGCCGAGGTGTTGGGGACTTTATCGGTCCGGGTGGAAGAAATCTTAACGTCCTGCAGTCCGACCCCGAGCACCTCAGCGGCAACTTGAGCCACTTTGATGAACAGTCCCTGACCCATTTCTGTCCCGCCATGGTTCAGCAGCACTGAACCATCCTTGTAGATGTTGATCAGCGCCCCGGCCTGATTAAGGAAAGACGTTGTGAAAGAAATGCCAAAGCGGACCGGCGTCAGTGCGATGCCCCGGCGTATGGGGGAGCGGCCTGCGCTTGCGTTCGCTTCGATGATCGCAGCACGACGGGCGCGATAGTCGGAGCGCTCCGCGAGCTCGGGCATGAGGGTGGGTAAGATGTTGTCTTCAATCGCCATGCCATAGGGCGTCACAGCCCGGTCACCAGAGCCGTAAAGATTGGCCAGACGCACGTCCAGCGGATCACGGTGGACACCGGCTGCGACCTTGTCCAACACCCGTTCAGCCAGCATCATTCCTTGCGGTCCACCAAAGCCGCGAAAGGCTGTGTTTGAGACCGTATCCGTGCGCGCGCGCAGGCTGGTCAGCTCTAGCGCAGGATAGAAGTAAGCATTGTCTGCATGAAACATGGCGCGGTCGTTGATGGCGCGGCTCAGATCGTGGCCGTAACCGCATCGACTGGCCAGAATGCCGTCGACCCCTTGGATCATTCCCTCAGCGTCAAACCCAACGCGGATGTCTGCGCGGAAATCGTGGCGCTTTCCAGTCAGGACGAAATCGTCATCCCGGTCGAGGCGGAAGCGGACTGCGCGACCGGTGCGCTGGGCACCCAGTGCGGCGATGATGCCCAAGGGAGCGGCCTGTGTCTCCTTGCCGCCAAAAGCACCGCCCATGCGCCGGACCTCAACTGTGACTTCAGCGGCTGAGATATCGAGTGCTGCAGCGATGAGGTCCTGGATTTCCGATGGGTGTTGGGTCGAGGAGACCACGTGCAAACCGTCTGCGCTGGGATAGGCAAGGCATCCTTGGCCTTCGAGGTAAAAGTGCTCTTGCCCACCAATGTAGAGGCGACTTGTCGAAACATGTTCAGCGGCTTCGATGGCTTCATTGACGTCACCGCGCGCAAAGACCAGCGGGTCATGCAGGAAGGAGTTGGCATCAACGGCTTCATCAACGGTTGTGATCGCTGGTAGCTCGGTGGCGTCCATCTGAAACAGGCGGGCTGCTTTACGGGCCTGAAGCCTTGTTTCGGCAAAAACGCAGAACAGGGCCTGACCGGGGAACAGAACCTCTTTGTCGGCTAAAAGCGGTTCGTCATGCACCACCGGACCTGCGTTGTTCTCACCGGGAATGTCGGCGGCGGTGATGACATCAACAACTCCTTCCGCTGCCCAAACCTGGCTCAGATCCAGACCATTGATCGTTGATCGACCAACAGGGGCAAGACCAAAACAGGCGTGAAGCGCATTCGCTGGTGTTGGCAGATCGTCGACGTAGGGCGCGCTGCCGGTGACGTGGAGCGGCCCGCTGTCATGGGGGTAGGACTTGCTAACAACGTTATGGCTCATCCCGCATGCTCCTGCGCAGTTTCAATAGCTGCTGACAGGGCTTGCTCCAGCAGGTTTTGAGAAACGGTCATTCGGTACCATGCGGTAGCACGCAGATCGTCGATGGGTGAGAAATCATCATCAAGCGCAGCGAGGGCTGCTGTCATTGTTGCTGCATTCGCTGGTTTGCCTTCCAGCGCAGCGTTCGTGAAGTCTGCGAGCATTGGCGTCGCTGACATGCCACCAAAGGCAATGCGCACGTCGTGAAAATGACCATTCTCCATCCGCCAGCTAAAGGCGGCCATGACCGCTGAGATGTCTTGGTCTTTTCGCTTCGAAACCTTGAGCGCGGCGAAGCTTTGCTCGTTTTGGCGGGGTGGGATGATGATCCCGGTCAGAACCTCATCAGCCCCAAGAGCGGTCTTTTTGTAACCAACAAAGAATTCCGAGAGCGGTATCACGCGTGAGCCGGAGACCGAGGACAGTTCCACTGACGCTTGCAAAGCCAGGAATACCGGTGGGCCATCACCAATGGGGCTGGCGTTAACGATATTACCGCCAATCGTGGCCTGTTGGCGGATCTGCTTTGAAGCAAAACGCTCGAACCAGTCTTGGCCCTCTGGGATCACTTGGCGGAGCAGGGGCCAGGCCTGCTCATACGTTGCTGCACCGCCGATGACCAAGCTGCCGTCTGGCTGGAAGGCAACAGCGGTCATTTCCGGGACACGCGTGGTAGAAATCAGGTTCGGAAAGTCTTGCAAGTCCTTGTTGACCCACAGGCCAAGCTCAGTTGTTCCAGCCACCAATACGGCGTCAGGATTGTCCGCGCGGGCTTGGAGCAGGGCTTTGAGCGAAACGGGTGCGTCGTAGGTCTGGTGTTTGCGCTCATAGAACAGCCCGGTATCGACCGGGAGCGAGCGAAACCAGTCAATGGCCTTTGCTTCCTTCGCGCCGAATACAGGATCTTTCGGGGCTCCGGCGCTATCTTTCGCGGCAGCTAAAATGGGTCCGTAACCCGTACAGCGGCACAGATTGCCGGCGATATAAGTCTCAGCCTGATCTGCGGGCGCACCATCCAGGTGCAGGGCAGCGAGGGACATGACAAATCCCGGCGTGCAGAAACCACATTGCGAGCCGTGCCGCTTGACCATGGCGTCCTGTACCGGATGCAGGTTTGTGATCCCATCACTGAGATCTTCCACCGTCACAACCCAATGCCGATGAACCGCAGGCAGCAGGGTGATACAGGCGTTTACTGCCCGGTAGACGATACGCTCGTTAAGGGGCTCATAGTTCCCCAGCAAAACCGTGCATGCCCCGCAGTCGCCCTCATTACACCCTTCCTTCGTGCCGGTTAAGGCGCGGTGGTCGCGCAGATAGTCCAGCAGCGTGAGCGTGGGGTCCACCTCACTGACTTCAAGCACCTCTCCGGCGAGGAAGAATTGTAGTTCCGTACTCACCGCACGTTAGCTCCCACGATAGGTTGAATACCCATAAGGGCTCAGTAACAGGGGAACGTGGTATTTCTGGTCAGCGTCGAAGACGCGAAAAACAAGAGGCACCTCGTCGAGAAAGAGATCTGCCGCACTCATCGTGTGCACGCGCTGCAAATATTCACCGGCTTGAAAGACCAATTTATAGGTACCGACCTGAATTGTTTCTGGCGTCAGCAGAGGCGAATCAACGCGGCCATCGCTATTGGTCACCGCTTTGGCAAGCGAAGTCTCGCCACCACCAAGCGCAAAAAGCTCAAGATGTAGTCCTTGCGCCGGTTTCCCGGTCGATAAATCAAGCACATGCGTTGTGAGCGTTCCCAATACGGTTCTCCCTGTGTCAATGTGCGGTGGAGCTTTTCACAGCTCCCTTGACGAGGCAAGGCAGTCTATGGCGCTAATGCTTTTTGACGCATACGGCAGGCGAAGGGAACGAATTCAGATGACCATGAGTCAAGATTATCCGCGTGATCTCATTGGATACGGGGCAACCCCGCCGCACCCGCAATGGCCGGGTGATGCACGGATCGCGGTTCAGTTTGTGGTCAATTATGAAGAGGGGGGTGAGAACTGCATCCTTCATGGTGATGAAGCATCAGAAGCGTTCTTGAGCGAGATCGTGGGTGCTGACGCGCGCAAGGGCGTGCGGAACATGAACATGGAAAGCATTTACGAGTACGGTTCTCGCTCGGGTTTCTGGCGTCTTCACCGCATGTTCACCTCGCGCCGGATGCCGGTAACCGTCTTTGGTGTTGCAACGGCCCTTGAGAAAAACCCAGAAGCCGTCGCAGCGATGCAGTCCGCAGGGTGGGAGATTGCCTCCCACGGTTACAAGTGGATTGAACATCAGTACATGGACATCGACGAAGAACGCCAACACGTCGCCGAGGCTATGAGGATCCATGAACAGGCAACGGGCGAGCGTCCAACCGGCTGGTATACGGGACGCACCTCGGAAAACTCGCGGGAGCTTACCGCAGAGATTGGTGGGTTTCTCTATAACGCTGACAGTTACGCGGATGAGCTGCCCTATTGGGAGGAAACCCAATCTGGCCCACAGTTGATTGTGCCCTACACGCTTGATGCCAATGATATGCGCTTCGCGACCAATCAGGGCTTCAACAGTGGCGACCAGTTCTTCGCCTATTTGCGGGACAGTTTTGATGTCCTTTATGCCGAGGGCGAAACGGCTCCAAAGATGCTGTCCATCGGCTTGCATTGTCGCTTGGTTGGGCGGCCTGGCCGGGCGGCCTCTCTCATGCGTTTTCTTGACTACGTGCAGAGCCATGACCGCGTTTGGGTCGCAACCCGCGCTGACATTGCCCGTCACTGGCATGAGACCTTTCCCTATGAAGGTTGAGGACATAAACGGCTTCAGCGCCGATGAGTTTGAAGACGCCTTTGGAGACATTGCCGAAGAAAGTCCGTGGGTCGCGGCTCAGGCTTTCCGTCAAGCACCGTTTTCGGGGCTGGCTGGGGTAATCGAGGCTTTTTCTAGTGCCCTTATGGGTGCCGACGACGAAGATCGCCTCGCCGTCATTTGCGCGCATCCGGATTTGGCGGGCAAGCTGGCTGCAGCCGGTCGACTGACCGAAGACAGCACCGCTGAACAGGCTTCAGCCGGTTTGGACAGTCTCACGGATGCCGAGCGCGAAGAGTTCACAGCGCTGAATGAGACCTACAAAGCGCGCTTTGGCTTTCCTTTCATTCTTGCCGTGAAGGGCGCGACCAAGACTCAGATACTGGACAGCTTTCGCGAACGCCTGCCAAAGGATCGCGAAACAGAGTTCCATGAAGCCCTTAAACAAGTTTGCCGGATCATGACGTTCCGACTAACCGACCGTATTGACGAAGGATCTTAGAGATGACCGAAGCCAGTAACGTTCTTCACGCCGAGCGCGAGGTTCCCGAATTTGCTGCGCGCTATCCCAATCTTGCCAACGCGCGTCTGGGCGCTGAGGTGATTTCTGTAACGGATGAATTTTTTGCTGAACGCTCGCGGTTGATCAAAGCGGAGGAGGCGGTTTTCTACCCCGATCTCTACGATGACCATGGGAAGTGGATGGACGGGTGGGAATCCCGTCGTCGTCGCTCCGGTGGGAACGATCATGCCCTGATCAAACTGGGTGGCCCGACAGTTGTTCGGGCGATCAATATTGATACGGCATTTTTTACGGGAAATTACCCCCACGCTGCGCGTGTCATGGGTGCGTACCACGAAGGCGAAGGGCTTCCCGCTGAAACGCGTTACAGAACCTTGGTGGACATGTCCAAGCTCGGCCCGGATGCGCCGCATTGGTATGAAGTTTCTCACGCAGAACCCGTCACGCATTTACGTTTGGACATGTACCCCGATGGCGGTATTGCGCGGCTGCGAGTGCATGGGATTCCGGTTTCTGAGCCGACCACCGACGAAACGTCTACCGTGGAGCTTTCATCGATCCTGAAAGGGGGCCGTGTTCTGGCCTTCAATGACAGCCACTACGGAAACCCGGAAATCCTGCTTTACCCGGACAAGGGGTTGAACATGGGTGACGGTTGGGAAACCCGTCGCCGCCGCGAACCGGGCTTTGACTGGATCATCATTGCGCTGGGTGAAGCCGGGGTGCTGGACCACATGATTGTGGATACCGCGCACTATAAAGGGAATTTTCCAGCCTCTTGTTCAATGAACGGTCGCCTCCTTTCAGGCCCTGACTTGGCGCTCCTGGACAATCCGGACGCGCTCAAGGCTGACAGCCAGTTCTGGCCCGAATTGCTGCCAAGCCAGCCCCTGACAGCGGACTCCGAACATCGCTTTGGCACGGATACGCTCAACGCGGAGAATCCCATCAATGTCGTCCGGTTCAATATCGTGCCCGATGGGGGAATATCGCGGCTCAAGCTGTTTGGACGGGTGACACCACGGGCCTGACCCCTTTGGTCTAATTCAGGCTTCGAGGACGAACTCTTCCCAACTGTCTGGAAAGAAAAACTCCTCAAGGTTGGTGGATGGCTCTGCGCGGTCCACCACCAAAAACCGCTGAACCCCTGATTTAACGATGTTGGGGTGATGCCATACCCCTGCGGCAAAGTTCACACCCTGACCGGGGAGCACTTCAAAGGCCCGCATCGTGCCGGGCTCCGGCTCCCTCTCACCCTCCGCAACAACGACGTAAAAGCCCGTATTTGCCGCCTCACCGATAGGTATGAAGGATTGGGAGCCAAAGGGGTGTCGTTCCAGCATTCGAATGGTGAGCGGCAGACCAAAACTCGTCGTTTCAAAAATCGACAGAATGACACCACCCGCCGTTGCTTCGACTTCACTCAAAGCATGGTATCGCTGGGTATAGCCGTCATTGATGGGGTAGGTCGGGTGATCGCTACGGCTGGTATCAAGCACGTCGCCGAACGCTGAAAATCCAGCTTGAGTCAGGGGTTCTGGTGTGAGCAATTTCATCGCTCAATCCTCAACAAATTGATCTGTTTTGGCCACTCTGCGCCCCGAAGTCGCGCGCGGAACAGCCCGCTTCTGCGGACGAAGTCATGGGAAAGCCTAGGGTTTTCTGCGGGAGGATCAACGTATGAATGCAGCAGATATTCGCCTGAACTGGGAGCGTGACGGATTTATTTCGCCCTTGCGCGTTCTCAGCGCCGAAAGTGCTCACCATCATCGCAGCGTGATGGAGGCAACCGAGGCTCAACACGGCAAACTCCACTACAAATTCAAAATGCATTCAGTCCTGAAATCGCCGTGGGATATCGCCACCAATGAAATCCTGCTCGATGCGGTAGAGGCCATTCTTGGCCCCAACATTCTGATCTACAACGTCTGCTATATCGTCAAAGAAGCTGGCGCGACAACGTTCATCAGTTGGCATCAGGATTTGACCTATTGGGGCCTCAGCAATGATCATCAAGTCTCCGCCTGGGTTGCCCTGTCACCGGCGACAGGTGAGAGTGGCTGCATGCGGATGATCCCCGGTTCCCATAAGGCCGGTCGTGTGGAGCATGCGGAGACAGACGACGAAAATAACGCTCTTGCTTTGGGGCAAACCGTTCTGGGCGTCGATGAGGAGGCATCGGTCCTGACGCCGTTACAGCCCGGAGAAGCCAGCTTGCACCATGGTTGGACGCTTCATGCCTCCATGCCCAATGTCTCAAATGATCGGCGCATCGGCGTGAACATTCAGTATCTTTCAACCGATTGCAGGCAGACCATGCACGACCAGGACAGTGCAATTCTTGTCCGAGGTGAGGACCAGTTCCAACATTTCAAGGTGGACGTGCCCGCCCTTCGGGACATGCACCCCGTCGATCTGGCGCGGCGTGACGCTTTAGACCAGAAAATAAACGACATTTACCAGTCGCTTTCCTCTCCAAGGCCGTCGTAAGGGGGCAGGGATCAACCCTAGTGGTTGTGGGTAAACCCAAAGGTCATAAAGGCATTCAATGCGAGAAGTGCGATAGAAGCCAGCAGGAACCAACGCCCCACATTAGCGCGTTTCTCGCAGTCTTCCTCATGGTCACAAACCGCAACCTCAGCCTTTGTGTGCGGGTGGCTGTGACCATGGTCAGCACAGTCGTGATGATCGTGATGGGTCGTGGTCGCGTGCTGATGCCCCATGAATTGCAGGCCCGCAGATACAGCCACTAGAATTAGGGCGATCAGGAAAATCACGATTTCATATTTGTGAAACCAGCTCTCAAAGCCGAAAGGCAGAATAGCGATCCCGGCCAATCCGCCAAAGGCTGCAAGACTAACGATCAGAGGTAAGCCGCAGCAGAATACATGCACGAGCAACGTCGAAGCCTGAAGACCAAGCGCAACGCGCCCTAGGCTTTTCTTTGCGCGATCACTTGGATCTGTTGTCATGCTGCGTCCCTTCAGTCCACTACCTCAAATGTAGTGGTATTCACTCTCTGTGCAAGCGAATCCCAAAAACCGCAAACGTTGAGTGCAAAGTTCTCCCTTGTTGTTTCCGCAGAGTGCTATCGCAGGTTCGGGTCCAGATGGCCGATGACCGCATCTGCCGTGGCCTGGTTCAGGGCCATCGGGATTTGATGAACAATGGCAAGCCGGATCAGCGCTTTGACGTCAACATCGTGCGGGTGCGCTGTCATGGGATCGATGAAGAAGATAATGCCGTTGAGCTTTTTCTCTGCCGCCAGAGCGCCAATTTGCTGGTCGCCCCCCAGTGGACCACTCATCAGCCGCGTGACGTGCAGCCCTTCGACGGCTTCGGCAATACGTCCGCCCGTTGTGCCGGTGCAGTAGAGGTGGAAGTGTTTCAGGACCGGTTGGTTTTTGTGAACCCACTCAACGGCGGAAGCTTTGTAGTTGTCGTGGGCGATGATGGCGATGGATTGGGAATGCATGAATGAACGTTTGCTTTGGTGAAGAGTCTTTATTTCCCCACCAAAGCTAGTAACAACGGCCTAAGCACACACCAAAAAAGGACACTTTCCCTGATATTAATCAGCCAAAATGTCCTTTAAGCCGCGATAGCTTTCCGCGGTCCCTGACACCATGCTGGCATCCAGTTTCCGTGCGCCTCAATCAACTCATCGGTCATGGCCCAGATTTGATCCAGATCAAGCTCAGCCGCCGTGTGAGGGTCCAGCATTGCGGCGTGATAGATATGATCCCGGTTTTCGGTCATCAACGCTTCGACTGTCATCTCCTGAACGGAAATGTTGGTACGCATCAGACCCACAAGCTGCTTAGGCAGGGCCCCAACTGCGGTTGGCTGAATGCCGTTGCGGTCCACAAGGCAAGGAACCTCCACCGCGCAACCATCTGGCAGGTTGGAGATGTAGCCCTTGTTCTGGACGTTGCCATAGATGACGCTCGGCTTGCCTGTCCAAACCGATTCAATGATGTCAGAAGCAAACTCGTTGGACGCTTTTACCTCGATGGTTTCGGCTTCGCGGTATTGTGTTGCCTGCTGCTTCCAATTTTCAATCTGCTCCACGCAACGCTTTGGATATTCATCCAGCGGCACCTGGAACTTGGTAATCAGATCGTCTCGACCATCCTTGATGAAGTAAGGGACGTATTCGGCAAAGTGTTCAGAGCTTTCGGTTACAAAGTAGCCCAGACGTTTGAGCATTTCATAGCGCACATAGTTCTGACAGCGGTCATTCCACAGGCTCGGTTTCGGCGCGCGGCCTTCTGCATAGGCGCGTTGAAGCTCGGGGTAGAGGTCGCGGGTCGTTCCGTCGGCCAGCACTTCTTCAAAATTCAGGTAGAAGGCCATGTGGTTGATGCCAGCAACCTTGTACCGCAGGTTTTTCACATCGACATCGAGGTCGTGCGCCAATTCTTCAGCCGTGAGCTGAACGGAATGACACAAACCAACCTGTTTGATGTGGGGGTACTTTTCCTGAATCGCCCAAGTATTGATGGCCATGGGGTTTACGTACTGCAGCATGATGGCATCCGGACAAACGTCCGTCATGTCTTCACAAACGGCCCACAGATGCGGCACGGTCCGAATGCCGCGCATGATGCCGCCAATGCCCAGCGTGTCAGCAATGGTTTGCCGCAAGCCAAAACGCTTGGGAATCTCGAAGTCGGTGACCGTGCAGGGCTCGTAGCCGCCAATCTGAAAAGCGACTACCACGAAATCTGCACCGTCGAGGGCTTCTCGGCGGTCTGTGTGGGTGGATACAGTCGCCGGTACGTTGAGTGAGGAGATCAGCTTGTTGGCAACCAATTCGCTCTCATCGAGCCGGTTTTGGTCAATATCCATCAGGGCAATATGAGCATTAGCCAAATCAGGCCGCTGCAAAACGTCGCCTACGATGTTCTTCATGAACACGGTTGAACCGGCGCCGATAAACGTAATACGTGGCCCTGATGCCATGATGAATCCCTCCACTAACAATCTGATTTAACCGCGTTTCAATGAGCAGAAAAAACCAGAAACATGAGTGGAATTTTACCATGGCGCTTTTAGATTACTTCAAAGAATCCCGCTTTGGTTTCCGGTTATCAAGTATGAGTTGATTTTAAATCCGGCGTGCGTCTCTTCGGAATACCGATGGCGTGGTATCCAGGTGAGATTGAAACGCCTCGTAGAAGCTTGAAAGTGAGCCAAAACCGCTATCCATGGCGATACTGAGAATTTTGGCATCCGAATTCGACAGCAGCATTTGCGCGTGGCTCAGTCTGATCCGCGTGATGTGCTCTTTGATGGGAACCCCAACGACCCGCCGGAACAATGTCATGGCATAGGAGGGCGACAGACCCACGTGATCTGCTACGTCAGTTACCGAGATAGGGTCGCAGTAGTTGTTGGCGATAAATCGCAGCATTTCTTCAATGTGCTGCATGGCCCCGCCAGCGCCGACAACCGAACGGACTTCGCCGTAACCAGATTTGACCGTTTCCCAACCTTCAAGTGCAAACCGGCGGACCCGCATTTCGACTTCGCCAAGGATCAACTGATGCCAGGTTGAGTCCGCGTCCTTTATTTCCTCGGTCCAACGCCGAAAGATGTAGCGATCTGTCTGCGGTTTGGCTGGCGCGCTCATGACATCACCGGCGATTAATGCATTCAGGAATGACTCTGGCAGCCCCCACCGCAGAATTTGGCTGAACGAGATATAGAGATTGATAATCTCACCGTCCCCCGTGACGTTGGTCACGCCATGGGGTGATGCTCCCCAGAACAGAGTCAGGCTGTCCGATTTTCTCGCGACCGTTGTACCGGAAAACGAGTATTCCATGTCACAGCCATCGAGGAAATTAAGTTCGACCGAGGCGTGGTGGTGATAAGGGTCTGCAAAGGCCTTGGGGCGATGACGTTCGAAAAGGATAGCGTCGAGCCCCGGAACCAGCCCCGTATCCGCATAGTTCAAAAAGTCCGCATGAGTCGCGACTGCTGACATCAATCCTTCCTCCCAAAAGCATCGAAGCGCCATTTATTGTGGCTTTGTTCGTTACTATTGATGAATGTTCCGAAGAAACTCGGAAGCGCTATAGTGCATAAGCGGAAAGCTATAGCATGAATAGGGAAGAATCAGCCCTGGATCTCGCTCAAAAATATTAATTCGTCTTGTAAAATAGCGAAATTAGGTCCTTGATCGGCTCAGCGCCTCGCATGGCGTCTGGATGCACTGCATGAGCATTCTTAGGGGAGACTTGGATGGAGGATGGGCGCGTGATGTCAGCAGGTAAGGTAACGCCGCTGGTTAAAGTGGGTTATGGGATCGTTGAGATCGGGACAAATACCCTGATCGTTTTCGCCTCGTTCTATTTTCTATTCTACATGACCGAGGCTCTGGGCGTTCCGCCGTTGTATGCGGGCATGCTGTTTTTCTTCGCCAAGCTCTTCGACGTGATCACTGATCCGCTGATCGGCAATCTTTCCGACCGAACGTCTTCGCCAATGGGACGGCGGCGTCCGTTTATGCTGGCGGGCGGAATTCTGCTTGGTCCCACCGTTGCGGCCATGTTCCTCGCGCCCTTCCTCTCGGCAGAAAGCTGGGTTCCTTCTGCGCTTTATTTCATGGCCTTCACCATGGCGACCTATCTCGCATTGACGCTGATTTCTGTGCCGGGAGGGGCCATGACAGCGGAAATGACGGAAAGCTATCATGAACGCACCAATATCACCGCATGGCGTTGGGGCGTTGGCTCTATTGGCATGTTCATCGGCGGCGCACTAGCGCCCTTGGTGGTTGGTGTCTTCTCTGACGAACAAGTGGACCCCGATGGCTTCAGAACTGCCGCTATCGTGATGATCCCGCTGTTTTCCTTGCCGGTGATTATCGGTGTCCTGATGATGCGGAATGCCCCCAGAAA
Source organism: Alphaproteobacteria bacterium (assembly GCA_049612785.1). Taxonomy (GTDB): domain Bacteria; phylum Pseudomonadota; class Alphaproteobacteria; order UBA7985; family UBA7985; genus UBA7985. The sequence goes on from JBMZBW010000021.1 coordinate 14,266, forward strand.
ATTCGCAGAAAATGTGCCTGCGATTCTGGAACAGGCTAAGGCCTGCTTTCAAACACCATCATTTCGAATGCTTCTGGCGACTTACTTTCTGCAAGTTTCATTTTTGACCGTCGTCACGTCCAACCTGCTGTTTGTGCTGAAGTACCATTTCCGAGTGGATGATCCGGTGTCGGCGAACGCCTTCTTCTTCCTGATCTTCGTGGTGTCTACCATGGGGTCCATGCCGTTTTGGACTTGGGTCGGCTCAAGGATCGGAAAGAAGCGCGGGTACATAGTCGCGATTGTGGGTCTTGCCGTCAGTGTGTCCTGCGTTTTTCTACTCGAAGAAAACAGCATCGCGTTTCTTTACCCCTTGATGGGATTGATCGGTTGGTTTTTCGGAGGCTACCAAATTTTTCCGTGGTCCATGATCCCGGACAGTGTCACGGACGGCCAGACCAGAACCGGGCTTTCGCTGGAAGGGGCCTTCAACGGTTGGTTTACCACGCAGCAAAAGCTCGGCATCGCTTTCGGCCCGCTCGTTTTTGGCGCTTTGCTGACGTTCGCTGGCTATGAACAGACGTTCTACGAAAACGGCGTTCGCGTTTTTCCAGAGCAGACAGACAGCGCCGTTCTCATGATCCGGATATGCTCGTCTCTGCTTCCCGCTGCTATCTTTCTGCTATCTCTGCTTTTCATCATGAGACACCAGAATAGCGCGAGGCCAGCGGGTCATGGGGACCAGTCGTAGGCCTGCTGCAGAAACCAGCCAACACCGTGGTAGAATACGACGTAGTGCAGAGCCACAGCCGCGATGATGGTCACGAGGACCTGGCGGAATATCAAATGGATCCCCACTGCGAGCAGCAGAATGCTAATTTCGGCTGCTAAGACCCAGGGACGGAGGGTTCCTGCCTGAGCCTGTGTGAGCCAACTGACCAGAAAAAACAGAAGGATCAGCGCGGCGGGCAGAAGCCTGTTCAGCGTGGTTAAGGGGGGCCATTTCAGCACGCGTTCGGGCAGAAAATAGGGTGCACCACGCTGCAAGAACACGCCGATTGCACCGATGACGAGGAAGACGAGAAAACTCCACCCGAGGTTCAGATCATCGGTCATGTCGAGCCTCCAGAATCTCGTTTGGGCGCAAGAAAGTGCCAAATCGCAATGATGAGGATCGCCGCCAGACCACTGACAAACATGCCCAAGCCAAAGTTAAGTTCGAGGGGCACGATCACAAGTACGGCCAGACAACCAGCGATGATCGGCAAAACACTGCGGTGCGCGCGAATTTGTTCCGTGAGCAGGATCGCGAAAAGCGCCGAGAGTGCGAAGGCAAAGCTGTCGATTTCCAGCGGCAGAAGCTGGCCGACGATGCTGCCCAACAGTGTACCCGCCGCCCAGCTGAAATAATTAAGACCCCCAACGGTAATCTGAACCGGTGGCGGATCGTTGTGCTTGCGGGTGGTCAGCAGGCTGTAAGTCTCATCGGTGAGCCAGAAAATCATCAGCAGCCGCCCTAGGAGCGTGCGGGGCCTATTGGCGAGAAAAGGAAAGCCGTAAAAGACGTGCCGCAAATTCAGCAGAAAGACCACAACGGCTATTTCAGTGAGCGCGGCACCTTGGGTCACCATAGCAACAATCATAAACTGAGCCGCGCCCGCAAACTGGATCAACGAAATCACCAGCGGCCAAAACCAGCCAAACCCCGCTTGCGCCGCGGTGACCCCAAAGGTTGCGCCCACCGTGAAATAACCGATCATCACGGGTGCGGCGATAGGGATGGCGGTGCGCAGGGTGGAAACCACAGTTCTTTTTCTCGTCCTTTCAGGTATTAGGGGCGTTACATCCTCCAAGCACAGGGCACAGGTCAAGACCTGCTCCACCATATCGAAGGGAACGCCTGAACCATGTTAATCGGCGTGGGTAACGACATTGTTGATATTGAGCGCATTCGCGCGGTGTTGGAGCGACAGGGCGAGCGGTTTATCCAGCGAGTCCTTAGGCCCGGTGAGCGCGCTTACTGCGAGCGCAGGCATGATTTTGTTGCGGCTTTAGCGCGGCATTATTCGTTGAAGCAGGCGGCTGTTAAGGCTTTGGGAACCGGATTTCGCTTTGGTGTTGGATGGCGTGACGTGGGGCTTGAGCGTCCCGAGCCGGGAAAGGCATTCTCGAAGCCCAGATTAACCTTCGAAGGCGGCGCTCTGGTCCGTGTTCAGGCCATGTTGCGGGCGGGGGAAGAAGTGGTCGCCGATTGGTCTATGTCGGACGAACCACCCTATGCAACGGCCTATGTGGTCCTTTTTGCAACAGCCAAAGGCTCAGAAACCGGGCCACGAGCCCATAGCATTGCACCGACCTGAGTGCGGCCCTAGGGCTTAGGCGTATAATGTACTTGTCGGGCAATGCTCTTGCAGTTTTGCGCTGGGGGCGGAAATAGGGATGACGGAAAACGAACAGGCCAAAAATAAACCGGCGCGTGAGCGGAATGGCTTACGTGAATGGTTGGTGCTTGGCTTGGCGATTGCGACTGTCTTCTTTGGCTTGCGCTGGTTTCTGTTCGAGCCCTTTCGGATCCCGTCAGAGTCGATGCTGCCGACCCTCGAAGTCGGAGACATGGTTGTCGTCTCCAAATTCAGCTACGGCTATGGCGACTTTTCCTTGGATTTTGACTTGCCGTTTTTGCCTGATGAAAGGGTCTTGGGCGGAGAGCCACAAAGGGGTGACATCGCAGTCTTTCGGCATCCCAGATTCAAGCGGAATCTGATCAAGCGCATCGTTGGCGTTCCCGGTGATACGGTTCAGATGGTGGACGGACAACTTTTCCTCAATGGCGAGCCGATGCCACAGAAACTGGTTGGCCCGGCTCTCAGCACGTCGCTATCCAATAAACCGGCGCAGCTCTTGGATGAGACCTTGATTGACCGGCAAGGGCGCAGCGGACAGCTACTTCTTTATCGGGGACAACCGGGACAACTCAGGCGACAGTCGCTCTAATCGGGATCTTGGGTTGGTTCACAAGCGGTTTCTGATCGGCCGCGCTGAATTTGTGATGTTTTCATTGAACATCCAGTATCATCCCGAGCAACGGTATTTCTGGGTGTATTGGAACCCCTTCCGGTGGGGACGGTTCTTCAAATTGCTTTGAACGGCACTGACGCAGGGGTGTGTCGCGTTGCTTTGACAAGGCAAAGTGGTTAAGTCTGCGCCATCAACCTGCGCGCATAGAGGAGAGGCCAAATGGCCAAGGAAGAAGCACCGAAAAAGAACGTGATCGCGGAATACCTGCAACTGGTTATCTCTGTTGTTGTGATCGTGTTCGTTGTGCGCTCATTCATCTTTGAGCCGTTTCGCATTCCTTCGCCATCGATGGACCCCACGCTGAAAACCGGTGACTACGTTATCGTAACCAAGTTTTCCTATGGCTTTGGTCGCCAATCGATCTTTGACATTCCTCTTATTGGAGACCGCATTTTCTGGCGGGAGCCCAAGCGGGGTAACGTGGTGGTCTTCGCTGACCCGGTAACGCCGCGCCAGAAGAAGCTCATCAAGCGCGTGGTGGGTGTTCCGGGCGATGTGATCGAAGTGCGGGATAGCTTGCTGTACATCAACGGCGTTATGGCTGAGCGCGACTACATTGGTCCGGGCTCGTCGAATGCTGATATTGAAACCAGCGGCGACTTCTTCCTCGAAACCTTCGAGAGCCAGAACGGTAAACCGCATGAGCATGTCATCTGGGACAAATACCCTCAGGCTTTGTTCGACAATTTTGGCCCCTATACGGTGCCGGAAGACCATCTGTTTTTCATGGGCGATAATCGAGACAACTCTTCGGACAGTCGCTCGTCGTCTCTGCGCGCTGTTCATCGGAAGTACGTTATGGGCCGGGCGCAGTTTGTTTTGTTCTCTTTGAACATTGAGCAGACATCCAACCGACGCAACAAATGGAACCGCGGCAATCCTTTCCGTTGGGGCCGCTTCTTTAAAGGTATTCGCTGATCACCATGGATCGGGACAAAGACACCAGTGAAGACACCACGACATCACGACAGACAAAGTCGGATGGTGTTGATCTGCGTCCTCTAGAGCAGACCCTGGGCTACCAGTTTTTCGGTCGCCGTCATGCAGTGGCGGCGCTGACCCACTCATCCATGCGCGTATCACCGGAGGGGCGCAAGGTTGCCTCTGAATCCTATGAGCGCCTGGAGTTTCTGGGTGACCGGGTTCTCGGCTTGATCATCTCCGAAATGCTGCTGTTTCGCTTTCCATCCGAACGTGAAGGCGATTTGGCCAAGCGTCATACGGAGCTGGTTCGTCGTGAAACGCTGGCTGAGGTCGCAGTTGCGTTGAAGCTTGGACCGATGATCCGCATGTCTCGCGGCGAGAAAGACGGGGGTGGCCAGCAAAAGGAATCTCTGCTGGCTGATGTTGTTGAGGCCTTGATTGCCGCCATGTACCTCGATGGGGGCATATCGCCGGTTCGTACTTTCATCGAGAAAAACTGGTCTCCCTTCCTCGAAGCAGCTAAGCAGCCGCCCCGAGACCCTAAAACGACACTTCAGGAGTGGGCGCAAGCGCGGGGTCTGCCGCTGCCCGTGTATGATCTGATCAGCCAGTCCGGTCCAAGTCACGAACCGCAATTTGAGATCAGCGTCACGGTCGAAGGTCAAAAGCCAGTGCTGGCGGTTGCTGGCAACAAACGTGCAGCCGAGCGCGAGGCCGCGTCTATCCTGTTGGATCGGGTTTTGCAGTCAAGGAACGCTAACGGATGAGCAACAGTCCGACGCGGTGCGGTTTCATCGCAGTCATTGGTGCCCCCAATGCCGGCAAGTCGACACTGGTGAACCAGATCATTGGTGCCAAGGTCTCTATCGTTTCCCCCAAAGTTCAGACCACCCGTACGCGTGTGACGGGGATCTTGGCCGAGGGCTCGGATCAGGCGATTTTTGTGGATACGCCCGGTATTTTCCGAGGGGCCAAGCGGCGTCTTGAAAAAGCGATGGTGGACGTTGCCTGGCGACAAGCAGCCGAAACGGACCGTCTGATGCTGGTCATCGACGTTTCCAAGAAGCGGCTGTCTGACGACGATCATGCTGTGATTGAGCAGCTCGAACAGCAGAAGGCGACACCCATCCTCGTGCTGAACAAGATCGACGAGGCACGGCACGAGGTCATGCTGGAAGTCGCGACGCTGGTGAACGCGCGCTTGGACGTGCAAGAGACATTCATGGTTTCAGCACTGAAAGCGGACGGTGTGGATGACCTTCGCGCGGCGGTGTTGCAACGGTTGCCCGAAGGCCCTTGGCTGTATCCTGAGGATCAAATTTCAGATTTGCCAAGTCGAATGCTGGCCGCCGAAGCCACGCGGGAAAAGCTGTTCCTGCAATTACATCAAGAGCTGCCTTACAATCTGACGGTCGAAACAGAACTGTTTGAAGTGCAGAAGAACGGTGACTTGAAAATCAATCAGGTGATTTACGTCAGCCGAGACAGTCACAAAGCGATGGTGCTGGGGAAGGGCGGGGCGCGCATTAAGCAGATTGGGTCTCAGTCACGGCAGGATCTGGCCGAGCTGTTTGACCGCAAGGTGCATCTGTTTTTGTTCGTCAAAGTCCGCGAAAATTGGCTGAATGACCCTGAGCGCTACCGCGAAATGGGATTGGAACTGGGCTGAGCCTCGTCCAACACTGAATTTATCGATTGCCTGAAAAGAGAACGGGCCTGCTGAGGGGAGGAGGTTTCAGCAGGCCCGTCTGGGTGGATCGACTATGGTGGGAGGTATGGTCGATCCCACTATAAGAACGCAGGGGCCCATAATTGGAGGAGGAATGGGGCGGCTACGTTCCTATTCGTATATGGTGTGTTTAGAAGCGTTTGCCAGTCCGTGCGAGTTGCGGAATTGCAGCGCGGCTGATGCCGAGATCCGCGAGGTCGCGGTCGGAAAGACGGGAAAGCTCGCGCATGGTGCGACGCGTTTCCTGGTAACGTGAAAAGCGCTCGGAGACGTTCGAGAACAGGCTCATGGTCAGGTCCTTTAGTAAGTGCGCCGCCGCTAGGGGACGGTGTCTTTTGTTTCTGTTTGAGGCGAGGTCTGGAAGAGGTGGTGGGCTCTTCCCGCTCGCTTGTCTATGATATAGACGCATAGCTTAAGGGGCTGTAGCCTTAATTAGGGCGAAACAGCTTTGCGTTCAGCGCAACAATATACAGGAATATGCCTAAAAAGGTGCGCCAGTACCTATAAATATGTTCAATATGTGGGTGTTTGGTTCAGTTTAAGCGCCAAACAAGCCATTCTTGGGAAAGCCAGAGGGTGCGGGTTTACCCGCAGAAGCCCTTGCGCCCTCGATTTCTTCGAAATCGGTAAAGGTGCGTGTTTTGTCCTGACCCCAGGCCCACGTTAAGCCTTCCTCACGCGCAAATGTCTTACAGTCCGACATTCCACCCTTTGCGTAATGCTGCAGTTTTACACCACGGCCCTTTGGCATCTCGGGCAGTTCCGATAGGGGGAACATGAGGACTTTCTTGTTCTCACCTGCGACAGCCACAGCGTCGTGCTTGGGGGCGACGGGGAAGGCAACCGTTGCCGTTGCGCCTTTGCCAGGGTTGAGAACCTGCTTTCCAGCCTTCTGGTTCGAAATCATTTCAACTTCCGGGCATATGAAGCCGCGGCCATCACTGGCGGCCAGAAGCCGGCGGCCTTCTTTCTGCGCTGGGAAGACGGCGATGACCTTTGCGCCAGCGGCAAGTTCAACCGTCAGGCTCAGCGGCTCGCCAAACCCGCGACCGGAGGGCAGCTTGTCAGCACCAACGGTGTGGCAACGGCCCTGGTCTGTAAGAATAATCAACTTGTCGGTGGTGTAGGCCGGGACAACAAACCGACCCTTATCACCGTCGCGGTATTTGATTTCATCCTGCACGTGGCCATGACCTCGCAGCGCGCGGAGCCATCCCATTTTGGAGAGAACGACGGTAATGGCTTCCCGCTCAACCAGCGCTTCATCTGGCATATCAACCACCGGAGCCGCCCCTGCGATGGTGGTGCGGCGGGCCATCCAATTCGGTGCTTTCTTATTCAGCAGGTCTTCGAGTTCATCGAACTCCTTGCGGATCGTTTTCCACTGAGCGCGCTCACTGCCCAGAAGGTCTTCAATGTTGGCGCGTTCAATCAGCAGGTTTTCCCGCTCTTCCCGCAACTTCATCTCTTCGAGCTTGCGCAGAGAGCGCAGGCGGGTGTTCAGGATGTATTCCGCCTGAGTTTCGGTCAGATCGAAGGTCCGCATCAACTCTGCGCGTGGGTCATCTTCCTCACGGATGATCCGAATGACCTCATCGAGGTTGAGGAAGACCACCATCAGGCCCTCGACACGCTCAAGGGCCGTATCAATTTCACCCAGACGATGACGCGACCGCCGGATCAGCACTTCGTGGCGGTGGTGCAAGAAGGCGGAGAGCGCTTGTTTGAGATCGAGAACACCCGGAACCGTGTCAGCGTTGAGAACGTTGAGGTTCATTGGGATCCGGATTTCCAGATCGGTGTTCCGGAATAGGCTTTCCATCAGGTGCGCAGGTTCGACATTCCGGCTCTTTGGCTCCACCACGATACGGACATCTTCGGTGGATTCATCCCGAATATCGCCACACAGGTGCAGCTTTTTGTTCGAGATGAGTTCGCCAGATTTCTCCAGCAAACGACCTTTGGCAACTTGATAGGGGATTTCGGTGACAGCAATCTGCCACGTGCCGCCCTTGAGCTTTTCGACTTCCCAGCGAGCACGCAAGCGCATGGAGCCGCGACCGGTCTGGTAGACCTCGCGCAGGGTGTCGGCATCTTCGACCAGAATGCCTCCTGTAGGGAAATCCGGACCGGGGACATGAGCCATGAGGTCTTCAACGGTCGAGCTCGGTTTATCGATCAGGGACCGCAGCGCGTTAAGCAGTTCACCCGCATTGTGGGGCGGTACAGCCGTGGCCATACCAACAGCGATCCCTTGGGTACCGTTGGCCAACAGGTTGGGGAAAGCAGCCGGCAATACAACGGGTTCCTTTTCCTCCCCGTTATAAGTATCGCGGAAGTCGACCGAATCTTCGTCAATATTGCGCAGCAACATAGCCGCGATTTCTGTCAGTCTTGCTTCGGTGTAACGGTAAGCCGCTGCGTTATCGCCGTCGATGTTGCCAAAGTTTCCTTGGCCGTCGATCAGCGGATAGCGCTGCACAAAATCCTGAGCGAGACGCACCAGCGCATCATAAATCGCCGTGTCACCATGAGGGTGATACTTACCGATCACTTCACCCACAATCGTCGCGCATTTCCGCGGGGCAGAGCTTGGATCAACCTTGAGCTGGCGCATGGCGTAAAGGACGCGCCGCTGCACCGGCTTCAGACCGTCGCGCACATCCGGCAAGGAGCGCGACATAATGGTGGAAAGGGCATAGGCGAGGTAGCGCTCAGACAGCGCCGCGCCAAAGTTTACGTCGCGGATATCGCCGCCATCGTTGTTCAGCAGATCGTTATCGTCAGTGCCGGACATTTGTCACCTTACCCTGTGAAATTCGCATAATCTCTTATCGTGCGAACACAGCTATGGCTAGGGCTTTAGAGCGCGGGCAGGGATTGGATTAATAAAAGCCCTTGATGGTGACCAAAAGAACCAACCCAGCCCCAACCAGCGCACTTCCCAGTAAAGCTCGGGTATGACGGGGGTTCGGGAAAAGATCGCAAATGGTCCCAATGGCAACACCGAACAGGTGCATCATGGCCGAGGCGAGAGAGAAGCCGACGATATATTGGAACGCGTTGGCCACGGCGGGGATCTCGGTGCCGTGCGGGTAACCGTGGATCAGGCCAAACACCGCCACAACAATCAGGGCGAGGATGGGTATAAAGCGCAACTGAAAAACAATGAGTACGCCCAGAGCAATAACGCTCAACAAGATACCATCTTCCATCTGAGGAATGGTTTGACCCAGCATCCCCAGAATGCCGCCGATAATCAGAAAAGCCACGAATACAGCCGGCACGTATGCCCATCCCAGACGACCGACCTGAACCGAAAGCAGCCCGACGGCGAACATCGCAAGGAGATGGTCTAATCCCGCAAGGGGATGGCTAAAGCCGTAAGCGACGGAATCGGTGAAAAAGTCTGGCACGGATGGTCCCTCAATCTTCAACTTTCCGGTCTTATTACGTCATGGATCCCGAGCCAAAAAGGAAAAACGGCCTGATGGGAGGACATCAGGCCGTTGAGTTTATCGTTTTGGGAGTAGGGAGGAGAAAGATCAGGAGAGAAGGGGAAGAGGGAGAGAGGAGAAAGAGTTTGTTTGAGTGGTGCCTTGTGCGTGTTGGGTGGCGAAGCGCGGCGGGCTGGGGGAGGAGAGAGGAGGGAGGAGAGAGAGCCCCGCCGCGCTTGCCGTTGTTTGATGAGTTCAACCTAGCGCCAAGGGGTGTTTCAGTCTCGGCCAGTTGTGTTTCGAATTGTAAAAGACAATTTCGGCGTCTGTTTTGGACACGCCCGCCGAAACCCCCTGTTACGCCGACCGCTTTGCGGGGCGACCAAGGGGGCGGTTAAGACGGTTTTGCTTCCCTGCCATAAGTCTCATGCGCGCTTGTGGCACTGGTCAAACGCGAGGGGCGCGTGTAAACCTCGGCGCATATAGAGCAAGCTCGAGGATGTGTGGTCGATGGAAGTCGCCGAATCTTATTTGCCGATCCTGATTTTCATGGGTCTGGCTACTGTCTTGGCCCTGGTTATGGCCGGGATTCCGCTGCTGGTTGCACCGCGGCGCCCTGATAGCGAGAAGCTGTCGGCTTACGAGTGTGGTTTCGAAGCGTTTGACGACTCTCGGGGTCGGTTCGACGTTCGCTTCTACCTCGTCGCTATCCTTTTCATCATCTTCGATTTGGAAGTTGCATTCCTGTTCCCTTGGGCCGTCAGTCTGCGTGATGTCGGATTGTTCGGGTTCTGGTCCATGATGATCTTCCTGACCATCCTGACCGTAGGGTTCATCTACGAGTGGAAAAAAGGAGCCCTCGAATGGGAGTAGACGGCAAGCCGCTGACCCCCGGTGCTGAACAGAATGAGGCGCTGGATCTGGTTACGCAGGAAATTCAGGACCGTGGCTTTATTGTTGCAAACTTTGAAAAGCTGGCTGGCTGGGCGCGCTCCGGTTCCTTGTGGCCCATGACCTTCGGTCTGGCGTGCTGCGGCGTGGAAATGATCCACGCGGGCACGGCGCGCTACGACATGGACCGCTTTGGCTGGCTGTTCCGCCCATCGCCGCGTCAGTCGGACGTCATGATCGTTGCGGGTACGCTGACCAACAAGATGGCACCGGCACTGCGCAAGGTTTACGACCAGATGCCCGAGCCTCGCTGGGTCATTTCCATGGGGTCCTGCGCAAACGGCGGCGGCTACTACCACTACTCTTATTCTGTGGTTCGTGGGTGTGATCGCATCGTGCCGGTTGATGTCTACGTCCCCGGTTGCCCGCCAACAGCTGAAGCGCTGATTTACGGCGTCATGCAGCTGCAGAAGAAGATCAAGCGCCAGGCCGGTATCATCCGTCGATAGCGCGAACGCCAATGGCCCGGCTTGGGGCTTAGAAGGTTTCTAAACTATGGAAGAATTGCTGGAAGCAGTATCGGGCGCGCTGGGTGATCACATCCTTGAGTCGACTGTCCATGCTGAGCAACTGACCATCCGTCTGTCTCGCGAAACACTGAGCGACGATTTGATGACGCTGAGAAATGACAGCTCGTGCCGCTTTGCGGTGCTGTTAGATGTAACGGCGATTGATTTGCCGCAACGCCCTGAGCGCTTTGACGTGGTTTACATCATGCTCTCTCCGCATCTCAATCAGCGTTTGCGTGTCAAAGTCTCCACCGACGAATTCACGCCAATCGAGTCCGCAAACGGCATTTGGCCTGCTGCGAACTGGTATGAGCGTGAGACGTGGGACATGTACGGCATCATGTTTTCCGGTCATCCGGACTTCCGTCGCATTCTCACCGACTACGGCTTTTCCGGTCACCCACTCCGTAAGGACTTCCCGCTGACGGGTTATTCGGAAGTGCGTTACTCCGAAGAGCAGAAGCGTGTGGTTTATGAGCCAGTGTCCCTGACGCAGGAATTCCGGTCTTTCGACTACGCGTCTCCATGGGAAGGTGTTTCAACACTGCCCGGCGATGAAAAAGCCGAAGAAGAAGCGGCTTAAGGGGGAATTGAGAGATGGCTGAAGTACAAATCAAACCACTAACACTCAATTTTGGTCCCCAGCACCCGGCAGCGCATGGCGTGCTGCGCATGGTTCTGGAGATGGACGGTGAAATCGTTGAGCGCGCTGACCCGCACGTGGGTCTATTGCACCGTGGCACCGAAAAACTGATTGAGCACAAAACGTACCTGCAGGCGCTGCCCTACTTCGACCGCCTCGATTACGTTTCGCCCATGTGTCAGGAGCACGCTTTTGCCTTGGCTGTGGAGCAGTTGCTGGACATCGAAGCGCCGACCCGTGGTCAGTACATCCGTGTGATGTTCTCCGAGATCACCCGCATCCTGAACCACCTGCTCAACACCGGTGCCTTCATCATGGACGTGGGCGCGACAACGCCGATGCTTTGGACGTTCGAGCAGCGAGATAAGCTGCTGGAGTTCTACGAGCGTGTGTCAGGCGCACGCTTCCACGCGGCATACTTCCGTCCGGGCGGCGTGCATCAGGATCTGCCAAAGGGTCTGGATGCTGACATCGCAGCCTTCTGTGACCAGTTTGAAGCGGCAATCGGCGATATTGAGACGCTGGCGACCAATAACCGGATTTTCCGTCAGCGGACGGTGGATATTGGTATTGTGACAGCAGAACAGGCGATGGCGCTTGGTTTCTCCGGTCCTATGTTGCGCGGTTCCAATGTCGCTTGGGATCTGCGGAAGTCGCAGCCTTACGAGGTATACGACGAGCTGGATTTTGACGTGGTCGTGGGTAAGAACGGCGACTGTTTTGACCGTTACGTTCTGCGGATCGAAGAAATGAAGCAGTCCGTCAAGATCATCCGCCAGTGTCTGGACATGATGCCCGGTGGTGAGGTTCTTAACGAAGACCACAAGTTCACCCCGCCGCGTCGGAGTGACATGAAGCAGTCAATGGAATCCCTGATTCATCACTTCAAGCTTTACACCGAAGGCGTAAAAGTGCCCGAGGGCGAGGTTTACGCTTCGGTTGAAGCGCCAAAGGGTGAATTTGGTGTGTTCCTGGTCTCTGACGGTTCGAGCAAGCCTTATAAGTGCAAAATCCGTCCACCCGGATTTGCGCACCTTGCTGCTATGGATGAACTGTCTAAGGGCCACCAGCTGGCCGACACCGTTGCCATTCTTGGTTCAATGGACATCGTATTCGGGGAGATCGACCGCTAATGGCGATTCAGGTTACATCTCGTCCAGCGCCGCAATTTGGTGCTTTCACTGTATCCGAGGCAGCATCAGCGCGGGTTGACGTCATCATGGCGCGCTATCCGGAAGACCGGAAGGCTTCGGGCATCATTCCGCTGTTGGATATCGCTCAACGCGAAAACGGCGGTTGGCTGTCCAAGGAAGCCATCGAGTGGGTCGCTCAGACTACCGAGAGCGCACCAATCCGTGTCTATGAGGTCGCGTCGTTCTATTCCATGTTCTACACCGAAGAAGTCGGTCAGCACGTGGTGCAGGTTTGCCGGACAACACCATGTTGGTTGCGCGGTTCTGACAAGCTGACCCACGCTGCAGAAGAGCATCTTGGCATTGGTCTGGGTCAGACAACTGATGACAAGAAATTCACGCTGATTGAAGTTGAGTGCCTTGGTGCCTGCGTGAACGCGCCTATGGTTCAAATCAACGACAACTACTACGAAGACCTCGAAGCTGATGCCTTCAAGCGTATCCTTGACGACCTGGCAGCGGGTAAGGATATCGAATACGGAAATATGACGGGCCGCGTTGGATCAGCGCCAGAGGGCGGGCCTCAGGCGCTGAAGGATTTTGATCCGACCGTTAACGCCGGTAAAAAATTGCCGGATTACAGTGTTCCTGCGGAGTAGTTTCGCACGATGCTGGATCAGCCTCATAAAACGCTCTTCAGGTCTCTGAAGGGCGTTTTTTATTGTTTGGGAGCGAGGTGGAAAAGCTTTGAGCGATACGATGAGTGATCGGCTGTATGTGCCTTTTGACGTTTTTGGCATGCGGGAAGAGGTACGGGTTTCCACCATGGTGCGCGTTGGCGACTTGGGTTGGACCTGCGGCATGTGTCCGTTGGACGTGAATTCCGCCGTTGTCGCCGCTGGCGATTTAAAGAGGCAAGCCGGTTTTGTCTGCGAGATGATTAAAGGCGTGTTTAAGCGGGCTGGTTTTGGTTCGAACGACGTTGCAAAACTTGTGATCTATCACGCGGCAAAATCAGCCGATGAGCTTGAACAGATGCTCAGCGCCTTCCGGACCCACTTTCCAAATCACCCGGTGTTGGTGCCTGTTCCAGTCGGCTATTTCTACTATGACGGAATGATGGTGGAGGTTGATGCCTACGCCGATGCATCGCTTGAACCAGCAAGTGACGAATCCTCAGAAGGCATTCAGATAAGGCAAGGGCAGGATCTCACGTACGTTGCGGCCACCGCCGTCCGTGCCACAGGGATCAAAGCGGCTCTAAACTCCAGGGACTTGGACCCTGAAAGCGTGATTTCAGCCCAATGGTACAGCAGCGGTTTCTTTGAAGACTTGAACGGTGAAGACACACCGCTCGCGGCACGCCCTCAAGAATTTGTCCGTGTCGAAGCCAGTGACGCGGCACTCTTTTCCGCAGATCTTACTTTTGCGCGGCGAGTTCCAGTAACAACCGAACAATCCGCTGACGGCGTTTTGGTGCGCAGCGCCGGGGATATTGTGATGTTCAGCTGCTCGGTTGCGCGTGCGGATCTCAATCTCGTCGAGCAAACCCACGTGGTTATGGCGCGTCTGGATCGGGCCTTGAGCCGAGAAGGTCTTGAGTGGTCGCACGTGGTCAAAATCAGCGCGCCTTACGTCGGTGGCGCGAGTGAGGCGGATCTGCATGAAAACCTGAGAATCCGACATGGTTTTCACGCCTTACCGGGACCCGCTTCCACAGGCTTACCCGTGCGATCATTCGCGGATCCTGATTGCAGGATTGTCGTCCGCCTAACGGCTTATCGCTAGGGGCTGCCCGGCCTCTGCATTGCGCGAAAAGGTGTCGCGACATCAAGGCGGTTTCCTTCGCTGCACTTTAAGGGCATAACCCGCGAAGTGTTTAAGACAGGATAGGCATAGGCGCATGCTTGCGGATCAGGACCGTATCTTTACCAACCTCTATGGCCAGCACGATTGGCGTCTCAAAGGTGCGCAAGCGCGCGGTGTTTGGGACAATACAAAAGCTATGGTTACGCTTGGCCGGGATCGGGTGATCGATCTTGTAAAGCAGTCTGACTTGCGTGGCCGCGGTGGTGCTGGTTTCCCGACGGGGCTCAAGTGGTCGTTCATGCCAAAAGAGAGCGCTCTGCCGCACTATCTGGTGGTCAATGCCGACGAGTCAGAGCCTGGAACCTGTAAAGACCGCGATATCCTGCGCTTTGATCCGCATCGGCTGCTCGAAGGGATGTTGCTTGCCGGTTTCGCCATGGGCGCGAACACCGGCTATATCTACATCCGCGGCGAATTCTACAATGAAGCCTCCAACATCGAGCAGGCCATTTTGGAAGCGCGTGAAGCGGGTCTGTTGGGTGAGAAATCCGAAGCGACAAACGGTTGGAACTTCGACATTCATCTCCATCGCGGAGCCGGTGCTTACATTTGCGGCGAAGAAACCGCGCTTCTGGAGTCGCTGGAAGGCAAGAAAGGCCAGCCGCGCCTGAAGCCTCCATTCCCCGCAGGGGCCGGTCTCTACGGTTGCCCAACAACGGTGAACAACGTCGAGACGATTGCTGTTGTTCCGGAGATCCTGCGTCGTGGTGTCAACTGGTGGACCGGACTGGGCCCAGAGCGCAACCGCGGAACAAAGCTGTTCTGTATCTCAGGACACGTCGAGCGCCCCTGTAACGTCGAAGAAGAAATGGGCATTCCGCTGCGTGAACTGCTTGATAAGCACGCCGGTGGCGTGACGGGCGGGTGGGAAAACCTGCTTGCAGTGATCCCGGGCGGCTCTTCTGTGCCGTGTATCACTCAAGATGTCTGCTCAGAGATCAACATGGATTTTGACAGTCTGCGCGCTGTTAAATCCGGGCTGGGCACGGCAGCGGTTATTGTGATGGACAAGTCCACTGACATCATTCAGGCCATTGGCCGCCTGGCGCACTTCTACAAGCACGAGAGCTGCGGGCAGTGCACACCCTGCCGGGAAGGGACCGGTTGGATGTATCGCGTTCTAGAGCGTATGGCTAAAGGACAAGCCGATGTTGAGGAAATCGACATGCTGCTTGACGTCTCTTACCAAATCGAAGGCCACACCATTTGTGCTTTGGGCGACGCCGCCGCTTGGCCGGTGCAGGGCCTGATCCGAAATTTCCGCCCCGTCATGGAAGCGCGGTTGTCGGGCAAAAAGATCGATGTTGCTGAAGCAATGGCGGTCGCTGCGGAATAGATCCTTTCGCTGCACGAAAATGAGAAACCCCGCAGACCTGGCCGGTCGGCGGGGTTCTTTTTTTGCGCCCGACAAGAAGGAGGTTAGGGGTTCATGTTGGCCGCAGTCTCAGGCGGGCTGAGCCAGTTCTTCATCGAATAATTGTTGTCCCACCAGTCAAGGTGTCCGCCAACAAAATCCATCAGGATCATAACAGCCAGCATGGACAGGACACCGGCTCCCAAACCGGCCAGAAC